>NZ_LUFH02000139.1 GCF_001586785.1 Sphaerospermopsis aphanizomenoides BCCUSP55 | reverse complement strand
TGTCTAGATATAGTAGCTAACTATTTAACAGTAAAAAGATATAGGAATAATATTTGATTTTTGAAAAAACTCCGTACACCTAAATTCTCTAAAACCCTTTTGCCTCTTGCCTTTTGCCTCTTGCCTGCCTACATAGATAGTTTCAGATATCAAATCAGATTCCTATATTGCATCTGATGTCATTTTTGATTCTTGACTTCTTTTTGCTTCCAGATATAAACTTATACATTAACTTTCTTGAGGATGATGTAATGTTATATCATGTCCGGGTAATTAGTGATGATGCCCGAATTTTAAGAAAAATGCTGAAAACCTCGCCTCCTGCTTCCCTGTCCCTGTTCATGATCAGAATTTAACCTGACATGATATAAATTGGTATCTATGCCAAAAAGTAAGTTCATGTTGAAGAAACCAGACTTCATCACTTTGGATTTTATTTATATACCAAAATGGCTAATATTCACCAAAAATACTTCTAGACTATAAATACTTCAAGAGTAAATAGCCATGCATATATATTGAATCTAGAAATACAACTTTATAAATACAAGTTTAGGCAACAGTTTATCTCGACTGAAATTTATTCGGCGATGATTTTCCCTGTAAGATACGACTCTACTGCGTTTTCTGCTGATCCTATAAAATGTATTCTTCCTTTGTCTAGCCAAATTGCCTGATGGCAAGATTGTTTGATAAACTCTAAATCATGAGAAACTACAAGAACTGTTGCATCTCCATTCCAAAAATTATCAATTCTTTGCTTACACTTATTCTTAAAGTTCTCATCTCCCACTGATAGAACCTCATCTAAAATTAAAATATCTGGCTGCACATCCGTAGCAATGGAAAATCCCAAACGAGCCACCATACCCGAAGATAAACCCTTGACTGGAACTAAAGCGTAATCCTCCAACTCTGCAAACTCCAAAATAGACTGCGCTCTGGCTTTCATTTCAGATCTAGAAAAACCTAGTAAAACACCGTAAAGGAGAATATTGTCCATCACAGAGATTTCTGCATCAAAACCTGCTCCTAGTTCAATTAATGGTGCTACTTGACCACGTACTCTTACTGTTCCGGTGGTAGGTTGCAATATTCCGGAAATTATCTTTAACAACGTGGATTTACCAGAACCATTTGCACCAATTACCCCTATTTTTTCACCTTTTTTAACCGCTAAAGCAATATTATCTAGAACTAATTTTTTGGCAGGTTTTCGATATTTGCCCTCTACAATCGAAAGCAAAGTTTTCTTCAAGTCATAAGAAAACTCTTCTTGTGTCCGTCGCCACAGCGAAACTTGATCTAGGCGAATAACTTCCATTTACAATAAATCCATAAATTGATGTCGCCACAAATGAAAACAAGTCCATCCCAGCAACAAAATCATTATGCCACTCAGTAAAGCACTTCGTTTACAAACTATCAGGTTCAATACCTAATTCTCTCAATTTTTGGGCTAGAATAGCTGCTTTATCCTCTGCTTCATCAGCCCTTTGACGTTCAAGTTCAGCCCTTTGACGTTCAGATTCAGCCCTTTGACGTTCAGATTCAGCCCTTTGACGTTCAAATTCAGCTTTTTGACGTTCAGATTCAGCCCTTTGACGTTCAGATTCAGCTTTTTTAATTTCTTCTAAATTAACTTCTTCTGGTGTAGGGACTAATCTTCCTTCAACCGTAAAATATCTTAACTTATCTTCCCAAACCCCTAAGTATAAACCTAACTCCTGACTCCAATACCAGGCATTTTCTGATGCTGGAATAAGTTTATATTCACTGTCTGTTAATCGCCATCCTACCAGTTCTAAGGTATTTGGGGAAAACCAAAAATACTCAGGAGTGCGGAATTGATTTTGATACAACTGTTTCTTCAATTCCTTATCTACTTTCGCTGTAGAATCAGCAAGTAATTCAATTATCACATTGGGATATTTACCATCCTCTTCCCATATTACCCAAGAAAGACGTGGACGTTTTTCCGTGTCTTTGACTAGAAAAAAGTCAGGTCCTCTAAAATCTCGATTTTTTAACTGTTGTCGGCTATAGTAAACGCTAAGATTTGCACCAATAAAGAAATCTTCTCTATCACGCCATAACCATTCTAAACAAGTTACTAATATTAATAGTTGTATATAGTGTAATGAGCTTTCCATTTCTGGTTCGTCGCTGAGCAGTTCAGTGCAATCTGGCATTAATGCTTCTATTTCTTGTGCGGTTAAAGCCATAGATTTTATTAGGATTAATTACTATCTTGAGGTCAATTATAAACTATCACGATCTCCTTTGTGCAATTATCAAATAATAGCTATGCTTAGAGCAAATCCATAAATTGATGTCGCCACCAATGAAAACAAGTCCATTTACAACAAATCCATGAACTGATGTCGCCACCAATGAAAACAAGTCCATCCCAGCGACAAAATAATTATGCCACTCAGTAAAGCTCCCCAAATTAAACCTAAATCTGGTGGTGAACCTGATAATGTAATCTGACGCAGACTTTCAATAATTGGGGATAAGGGATTTAAACCTAGAAATGGCTTGACTTGCGGTGGTACGATCGCTGCTGGATAAAAGATAGGGCTACTGATCCAAAGCACAAACACAACTAACTCATAAAAATAAGGCAAATCTCTAAAAAATACATACAAGGCACTTACCAAAAAACCAATACCAGTGGAAACTAGAACTAATGCCAGAAATGGAAATACCAACGCGAGGACATTTACCAAACTTTTGGCATTAAATAAAGTCATCAATGCCAGCAACGGAAATGCCCCAACGGAAAACTGAAACATATTCGCTGCTACCATAGATAGAGGGAAAACACTTACTGGCAGACGAATCTTATTCAATAATGCCCCATTACCCACTACACTCATCAAAGCTTGAGATGTGGAGGCTGAGAAAAAATTGATGACGACAAGTCCTGTAAATGCTGCTAAAACATAGTTAATTATGGAGTTACCGTAATAGGATGAGAAAGTAGCCCCAAAAATGGCTGTGTAAAGCCCAGTCATAATTAATGGGTTCAGTAGCGACCAATAAACACCTAGGAATGAACCCCGATAACGCACTTTCAGAGTCCTCACCACCAGCACGTGCAGCAGTTCCCAGTAACGCTGTATTTGCAACCAGGTTAAATTTTTTTTGATTAAAAGGGTCATCCTCAAACACCACCGCAGGCCATAGGCAAGTTATTCCGGCATTTTATACTATTTTCAGTATTATTTAACTCAAACTATCAGGATCAACTCCCAGAGAGCGTAAATATTGTGCTAATTTATCTGCTCTTTGACGTTCATTTTCAGCCCGTTGGCGTTCATTTTCAGCCCGTTCTGCCAAAGTTGGCAACCAACCATTAGCATTATACCAACGTAGCCACAAACCTTCTGTATTTTGATAACTTCCCTGCCATAAACCTAAACCTATTTCTATTTCTTCTAACCAAAAGCGTTGATCTGATAGAGTTATGGGTTCATAACGAGTACCATTGAGTTTAAATCCACGTAATTTATTTTCATAGCGGTCATAAATAACATAGTAAGGAACACGCAAAATTCTTTCATATACTTCCCATTTGGTTGGGGGTTTATTTACTTCCCGTAAGGTTTGCCCTAAGTCTTCTTGTTCTGTTCCTGGTGACAGTAATTCAACTACTAAAAATGGATCAACTCCTTCTTGCCAAACCACATAACTTAAACGTAAATCTTCCTGTTGGTTAGTATTAGCAACTCCCAATACCATAAACCAGTCAGGACGCTTGTACCAACCAGGATGACGAGGATCATAATAAAGGTTCAAATCACTAGCAAGTAAAATTTCTGCGGCTGTATAATTGGCAGGTTGACAAGTTTCCGTGAGTAAATCCGCTTGTATACAATGAAATTCCTCCGGCAACCCTGATTCCCCTATTAATTCACTAGGTAAATCATACATTGTCGGCATGGTGTCTTTGGGTGAAGAAGGTGGATGATGTTGATACATCATATTTGTTTACCTCAAACTGTATCTTTAACTAAAAAGAAATCCGGACTACTAAATTCTCGATTTTTTAATTGTTGACGACTAAAATAAACAATCAGATTTGCACCAATCAAGAAATAATTTTGATCACGCCACAACCACTCTCAACTAGTTACTAACAAGAGTAACTGCATATAATGTCAAGAACTTTCCATTGCCGGCTCATCACTTAATAACCGAGTCCCATCGGGCATTTGTTGTTCTAGCTGTTGGGCTGTAACAAACATAAGAGTATACCTACTTGCTTACTGATTTAATTTTAAGTCATGGGCAATGAAAACAAAGTGCCAGATTCAGCTACACTGAGATTTGGATTATTGGATTGTAACTAGACATGGAAATCGGACAAAAAGTCAAGGTGATTCGGTTGCGCGATCGCGTATCTGCGCCTATCGCTCAAAAACTAGGAAAAGTAGGCATCATCGAAGGCTATAAAGTAACTGATGGTGCTGGTATTGGTTTGGTTGTCAAGTTTGACGACAACTCCTCCACCTGGTTCTTTGATGACGAAATTAAAGCCGTATAGGGATGTTAGCACTTGTAGATGAATGCTAAGTTGGAGTTGAAAAGATAGGCGGTAATTGGAAATCAAGTCATGGCCTTGATACTGACATTTTTAGGCACAAGCAGCATCGCTCGTAGCAAAATAGCGATCGCTGGATCCAAGCTATTGGCAAACCAAGGCAAACGGGTACTTCTAGCAGGACTTGCAGAGCCAACATTGTCAATTCTACTAGGTACTTCTCTCTCTTGTGAACCCCAAGAAATCGCTCCCAACTTGCAAGCAGTACAGTTTCAATCATCTGTACTGCTAGAACACAATTGGGAAGAATTCAAAAAACTAGAAGCGCAATATCTCCGCACGCCTATTTTTAAAGAGGTTTATGGTCAAGAACTGGTAGTGTTACCAGGCATGGACAATGCCCTCGTTCTCAATGCTATCCGCGAATATGATGCCAGTGGCAAATATGACGTTATTATCTATGATGGCACAGGTGACTCTTCCACTTTGCGGATGTTGGGACTGGCTGAATCTCTAAGTTGGTATGTGCGAAGATTTCGACAATTGTTTGTTAACTCCGATTTAGGGAAAACTATTTCTGAATCTCCTTTAATTCAACCACTGATTACCAGTTTATTTAATGTTAATTGGACGGCTGATAAATTCTCCCAACCCACTAACCAAGTTAATAATTTTCTCGAAAAAGGTAAAGCAGCTTTAGCTGACCCCCAGCGCATCGCTGCCTTTTTGGTGACAACCCCAGATCCCATAGATGTGGCTAATTCCCGTTATCTTTGGGGAACTGCCCAACAAGTTGGTTTAACTATTGGTGGTGCTATTTTAGTCGCCTCAGAAGAAAACACCAACCTCTCAGCAGAATTTACACCCCTGCCGATTAGTATCGTTCCTGATGTATCCAATGGCGAATGGCAACCCCTAATAGATGCCCTGCCTAACTTTGTCGAACAAGCATTACAGGCTCCTAGACCAATAGAAATCGACGTACACAATCATCAAGTACGCTTATTTTTGCCCGGTTTCGACAAAAAACAAGTCAAACTCATTCAACAGGGTCCAGAGGTAACAGTAGAAGCCGGAGATCATCGCCGCAATGTCTTCTTACCCCCTGCTTTAAGTGGTAGACAAGTGACTGGAGCCAAGTTTCAAAATAGTTATTTGATAATTTCTTTTTAGGTAATGGTTGAGAGGTGACAGGTGAAAGTAGGAAAGAGGTGGAAGCCCAATAATTACCTATTTACCTATGACCAATCACCAATCACCATCACTAATTACCCATTACCCATTACCAAGAAACCTATGTCTGAATCCACACCCATTAACCCAAGTACAAACCCGACTGAGGCAGTAGACTCCGTAGTAAATGAAGCCAGGGACCAAACTGCTACCACGGAACGCAGTGCCAAAACTCGCCAACTCCTGGGAATGAAAGGTGCTGCACCTGGAGAAACATCAATTTGGAAAATTCGGTTGCAATTGATGAAGCCTATCACCTGGATTCCCTTAATCTGGGGTGTAGTCTGTGGTGCGGCTTCTTCTGGTAATTATACTTGGAGTTTGGAAAATGTTTTGAAAGCAGCACTGTGTATGTTGCTTTCTGGTCCTTTGTTGACTGGTTACACCCAAACCATCAATGATTACTATGACCGGGAAATAGACGCTATTAATGAACCTTATCGTCCTATTCCCTCTGGGGCAATTTCTGAAAAGCAAGTAATTAGCCAATTCGTTCTTTTACTCTTACTAGGATATGGCGTAGCCTACACCTTAGATTTGTGGGCTGGGCATACATTTCCTAATGTGTTGATGTTGTCTATTTTTGGTACTTTTATCGCCTACATCTATTCTGCACCACCATTGAAATTAAAACAAAATGGTTGGTTAGGAAATTATGCTCTAGGTGCAAGTTACATTGCCTTACCTTGGTGGGCTGGTCATGCTTTGTTTGGAGAATTAAATTGGAAAATAGTAGTTCTCACCCTCTTTTACAGCTTGGCTGGTTTAGGGATTGCCATTGTTAATGATTTCAAGAGTGTAGAGGGCGATCGCCAACTAGGTCTAAAATCACTACCAGTTATGTTTGGTGTGCAAACTGCGGCCTTAATTTGTGTCGTCATGATTGACTTATTCCAAGGTTTAGTTGCCGGTTATCTTGTCAGCATTCATGAAAACTTGTACGCTGCCATCTTGGTATTATTAATCATCCCCCAAATCACCTTCCAGGATATGTATTTCCTCCGTGACCCCATCGCAAATGACGTTAAATATCAAGCCAGCGCCCAACCTTTTCTAGTATTTGGAATGCTAGTAACAGGTTTAGCTTTAGGCCATGCTGGGATTTAACAGTTAACAGTTATCACTGTTTTCCCTTACACTCCTACACCCTTAAACCCCTTGAATCCGTCTTTAGTCAGAAGTGAAGAATGAGGAGTTAGGAGTTATATTAATCTCTAACTCCTCACTTGTATTTACCATTGCCATGTTAAGTTTTATATCTTTCCTTATTCATGGGATACAACCTTTATTAATTCCAATTTGTTTTGTCATAGCTTGGACTATGATTATTTTGGTGTTAATGAATTTATGGGCAGCGACAAAAGACACTGTTAAAACTGCTCAAAAAATGCACCAAATCCCCTGTCATAATTGCCAGTATTTTACTAATAATTATCGTCTTAAGTGTACAGTAAATCCGTATATTGCCAATACAGAAGAAGCAATTGGTTGTAAAGATTATCAATCTAATTAATTATTAGCTCCCCCGTTGGAATCAGGATTTACAGGATTTCATGAAGTTCAGGATTTTGATATTTAATATTTAAGTGAGTAGCTACAGCAGCTTTCAGCAGTAAAACCCTTTTGGTGCAAGGCTTTGTCATAAAAATTTGTACCTTATTGATCTGGCAATATGCTGTATCTAGGTTACTGTAATCACCCATCTAATGATTTACTAATTTATTTCTAACAATACTTTTAATACTCCTTTAGTTTGGGCTTTTTCAAAAGCTGCTAAACCTTCATTCAGGGAATAATGGGCATGAATTAGTGGTTTTACATCCACCTGTTTTGTCGCTAATAATTCTAATGCTGGGCTAAAAGGTCCACAACGAGAACCTATCAAGGTAATTTCATCTACTACTAATGAGGAAGCATCGAGGCGAAGATTTCCAGCGTAGGTACTTTTCATGACTAAAGTTCCACGCGGACGTAAAGCCCGACGTGCGATCGCAAATCCTTCTGGGTTGCCTGTACAATCAATAGAAATATCAAAAGTTCTATCTTTGACAACATCAACTAAACCAGTTTTTATTCCCCTAGCTTCTAAATTAGCTAATTTCTCGTTGTGTCTTCCCACTACTAATAAATCACAACCAGTTAACGCTATTGTCTGCGCTACCAGTTGTCCTAATTTTCCATCTCCCACTACTAAAACTCTATCATCTCTACATAATTGCACTTGCTGTTGAATTTCTAAAGCAGCGGCTATGGGTTCAGTAAAAGTTGCTGCATCTGTAGAAACATTTTCTGGAACTGGGTGCAAATTTTTTTCAGGTAAACAAAGGTATTCAGCAAAAGCCCCATTGCGGTTGACAATACCTAAAACTGTGCGATTTTCGCAATGAGTTGGTTGTCCGCGACGACAAAACCGACAATGACCACAAGCTGCATTAATTTCACCGACAACTCTTTTATTAATTAACTGTTCAGAACCTTGTTCAACAACACCAACAAACTCATGTCCTAAAATCCCTTGATAAGGATAATAACCTCTGAGTAATTCTAAGTCAGTATTACAAATACCTGCACGCAAAACTCGTACTAAAGCTTCTCCGGGTGGTGGTTCGGGTATAGGAATATCTATTTTGAGTTGTAATTGGTTATTTTCTAGCCAAAGTCCTTTCATAATTTTGTCAGTTGTTGTCAATTGATAATTGGTTAAGTTAGTTTAAAATCTCTCTTTTTCAAGAGACATATAAATAACAACCTTTCCTTACTTTCAATCCTCTACCCTTGAGGGAGAATTCATTTTTCATTGTCAATTGTCAATTGTCAATTGTCCCAATTACCCATTACCAACCAAAAAGATATGAAATCAATTTTTATAGCCGTAGACAGGGTGGTTAGGACATCAATTGATAATAAAACTCCCTCTACAAGAGGATTTTACTCCAGACTGCTGACTCCTGACTGCTGACTCCTGCTATAGAATTTTAAACCTTCTAGAAATGGTGTAAACACAGGAATTATTTCTGGTTGACTAACAACCATTGTGGGAAAAGAGCGATCGCTATAATCTGTTCCTGGTGATAATGGAAAAGGTTCATCTTTGAGAGATATCCAGCTACCACCAGCAGCTTGAACAATTACCCATGCACCTGCAATATCCCAAACCTTGGGTGTCGCTTCAATTCCTCCCAAAACCGCACCAGTAGCAACTGTCAAAAAGTTATAACTAGCAACTCCCAACATCCGCAGTTTACAGGGAAAACCTGGTTGAATTATGCCCGTACTGCGAGAACAGAGGTTAAAAAAATGATTTTCACTGGGAGCATCTTGACTCGTATGAATAGCATGATTATTTAAAAATGCTCCCGTTGGGGTTGTTAAACCTGAAGAACCAGGCCAAAAACCATAAAAAGCCTGATTTAATGGTGGTGCATAAACATAACCAAAAATGGGCGTTCCTCGATAAAGTAAACCTAGAGAAATCGACCAAATGGGAATTCCCCGTGTAAAGTTGGTTGTTCCGTCTAAAGGATCAATTACCCAACACCATTCTGTCTTGGGAAAAGTTTGATCACTTTCTTCACTTAAAATACCGTATCCTGAGAAAGTAGAGGCGATCGCATCTCGAATTTCTTGATCAGCCCATTTATCAGATTGAGTAACTAAACTGCCATCAGCTTTTTGAGAAGCTTGCACTTTGCCAAAATCGTGCATTAATTGTTGTCCCACTCTAGTAGTAGTGGTTTCGGCAAATTCTAAAATCGTGTTCCAAAAATCGTTCATTTGTTATTAGGGAATAGGGAATAGGGAATAGGGAATAGGGAATAGGGAATAGTTATTTTACCAATCACCCATTACCTAATCTAAATCACTTTCTAAAACAGAAGCTAAAGCTTGTTTGGTATTGGTTTGGAATTCATTCACATTGATTTTGTTCAAAAACCCAATTGAAACTAACATTCCAACAGCTTCTAACCCAAAAACCAAACCATAAGCTAATACTAAGTTATTGGGTAACAAATTGCGTCCTATATCTAAAACAGTACCACCAATAACTACAGCTATTCCTCTAGATATAGATTGTGCTAGTCCCCAAGCACCAATAAAAGTACCTGCGGCTTCTGCAACTGTTAAATCTAACATTAAACTCACTGCTGCTGTAGTTAAAAACCCGGTAGATAAACCAAATATTACTAAACCAAGTTTCAAGAAATTGGCATTGGCAGAAAATCCTGAAAACCCAAGTAATAAAGCAGAAAATGCTACTAAAATACAGCCTAGTTTGATAGTTCTCCGTTTACCCAAACGTGGGACTATGAAAAAGCCAGTCACACCATAAGCAATTAAAATTCCTGTCCCATAAAAAACGTTGAGTTTGGTACTTTCAGCTAAAGGCATATTAAAGACTTGACCCGCATAAGGTTCAACAATTGGGTCTTGCATAAATAAGCTGATAGTCATCACCAACAAAAAGGTAAAAAACAAACCTGTTTGCGGACTTGCTGTTAAGATTGACCAAGCTTTACCCAAACTAATGCTATCTTCTCGACTTCCTGGTATGGAACGGTTAGAAAAACGAGAATATTTTTTCTCTACTCCCAATGTCGATACAATTGAGAATACAAATACAATTGATGGGACAATTATAAACAGTCTATTAATTGCAGCTTGTAAAGTTTCTATGGCTGCACCTGCTGTTAATTGTTTGAGCAAACTAGAACTGACAATTGCCCCAACAATAATTCCTACCATCAGCATTGACCAAACAACACCGACGACTTGGGAACGGTTATCTTCTTCTGAGATATCTACCAACAAAGCAGCAAATGCTGTACCACTGGCACAAATGGCTAGACCATAAACAGCGAAAACTAAACCGAGAACTGCTGTCCAACCGATAGTTTGGTTTGTCCATACCCACGTACCAGCACTACTAGCGGCGTTTAATTGCCACATTACCTGTACCGCTAAAAAAGCAGCGATCGCAAATATTCCTGCGCCCACCCAAACATAAGCTGTGCGATGATAACCTAACAAGGGTTTAGCATCAGAAATTTGTCCAAATAAAATCCGTGTAGGAGATACAAAAGCTGGCAATGCTAACACCAAAGCCACTATTGTAGCTGGGATTGCTATTTCCTGAATCATGACTCTGTTGAGTACCCCCAGAGTCAAAATAGACATCATACTCAACCCCATTTGGAAGAAACCTAGCCGAAACATGGTGACAAGGTTGACCTTTGGTACAACTAGGGATTCTTTTTGGGTATCAAATGTATTACCTGCCATAGCTACTTTTTGTATGGTTGACGGAATTTAACCTTTAACTAAAGATAGACTGAAATGCCCAACCTGTTTGAGCAGGAAAAAATCAAAATATTAATATTTAAACCACATATTAACGCAAATAGTCTGTCTATCTGTGTACATCTGAGGCTATCTGCGGTTTTTTCATGTTTACGAGAAGTGTGGTCTTCTTTCAGACGATAAACTAAATAAGTAAAGAAATGTAACTAAAACTTATTTTAGCAAAATGGAAACCATCACATTAGGTCAAAATGGCGTAACCGTTCCTCCTCTGTGTATTGGAACTTGGGCTTGGGGTGATAAACTCTTTTGGAATTATGGCGATAGTTACGGTGAAGAACAACTGCAAGCAGCTTTTAACGCCGCTTTAGATGCTGGTGTGACTTTCTTCGATACAGCGGAAGTTTACGGTCTAGGACTTTCTGAAGAGTTTTTAGGAAAGTTCATGAAACAAACATCCCAACCAGTACAAATTGCTACTAAATTTGGACCCCTACCTTGGCGTTGGGATGGAAAATCTGTATCTGAGGCGTTAACAGCCAGCCTCCAACGTCTACAAGTGGAAAGAATTGAATTATACCAAGTTCATTGGCCATTTACATTCCTGCTCAGTCAAGAAACTTTGATGAATACCTTAGCTGATGAAGTGAAGCGGGGTAGAATCGGAGCAGTGGGTGTCAGTAATTATTCGGCATCACAAATGCGAGAAGCACATCAAATATTAGCTGCACGGGGAGTACCTTTAGCAGTTAACCAGGTTCGTTATTCTCTATTAACACGGCAAATTGAAACCAACGGCATTTTACAAACAGCTCGTGAGCTAAATGTCACAATCTTAGCTTATAGTCCCCTCGCTCAAGGACTGCTCACAGGTAAATATACACGCTATACAAGTCCTAAAGGTGCAAGAGGTTTAGACCCGCGATTTGGTGATGATGGTTTAAATAAAATTGCCCCAGTTTTATCCTTACTCAAGGAAATTGCGGAACAATATGGTCGTACCCCTGCCCAAGTAGCCCTTAACTGGTTAATTGCCCAGGGGAACGTAATTCCCATTGCCGGAGTTAAAAACGCCGAACAGGTAAAACAGAATGTTGGCGCTCTAGGGTGGAAATTAACCGATGATGAAGTAGAGGCGTTAGATCAAATTTCCCGCCCCTGGAGAAATTGAACGTTATTGGGTATTGGGCATTGGATATTGGGCATTGGGCATTGGGTTATTAATCTCCCCCTGCCTCCCCTGCCT
>NZ_LUFH02000138.1 GCF_001586785.1 Sphaerospermopsis aphanizomenoides BCCUSP55 | reverse complement strand
GGGTGCAGGGGGCAGGGAGAAAATTAGTAATTACGAATTACGAATTACGAATTACGCTAATTATTCAAGAATGGCTGAATATCGTTACTGAGGAGTTGAAGTTGAGTACCTGGATAATAGAACTGAAGAATTTTGGCACTTGACCAACCAAGCTTGGCTAAATTCTGAGCGCCAGTTTGACTCAAGCCTACTCCATGTCCTAGTCCACCACCTATAAAGGCATATCCCCACACATTGGGTTGACCTTTGTTGACAGGTTGTAAGTAAAACAGTGTGCTGCGGGGAGCCGCAAAGGCACTGCGAACTTCATCTTTATGTAAAGTAAAAACACCAATATCAGTTTTGACAGCTAGATCCAAAATTCTGCCACTTTCGCTGCGTTTGGTGACAGCTATGGCTTGAATGGTTTTAAATTTGCTATATGGACTTTTTTTCACGCGCAGAAATTTCTGCAAGTCCTTGGTGATGTCTTCTAGGCTGGTTTGTTTGTGCCAACGGAAAACATCCCAGGTACTTTCATTAAATCCTTTTTCCAAATTAATAAACTTCCGGAAGTTATTTTCGTCTGCTAAACTTTTTTGAGATAAGTTCCAGATATTTACAGGCGCATCTATGACTGGCCGCAAATAAGGACGATCTTCTCCATTCCAAACATCGCTAAAGGATGCCGTAACTCCGCCTGTTGTAGAAGAATAGAGTGCGTCTACTATTTCGTTATTATAAGTTAGTACCATGCCCCTGGTAGCGGCGATCGCTCGATCTGTTGTCTTCGCCACTCCATTGAGTCCATCATAAACTTGACAGTGTGTATCAGCACATAATTGGTAATCATCAATCGCAAATCTACGTACATTTCTCAGAGCATAGGTACGGGCGATCACTGCCTGAGCTTCTAGGGATGCTTTTGGTGCAGTCGTGCCAATTTCATAAGGTAGAACTCCACGCAGATATGTTTCTAAAGGCACTTGATTAACTAAGGAGTAAGTACCGTAGGCATTGGGTTGCAGGTTCATCTTTCCGGCATAAAGACGAGTATTTCCCGTTTTTTCGCCTTGATTGACTTTAATCAGGTTTTTACCTGTGCTTATTTCTAAATAATTCTGGCTATATCGCTTACCTTTGATTTCCCAACTCACTCGCGGTACTTGTTTGAGAATTTGGGTATCTAGATAGGGCAGTTTTTGTCCTGATTTTTGTATGCTTTGTAACAACAATCGTCGTAACAAAGGTGTGCTGTAAACATCTCGTTTCGCCCATACTTGCCAGCGTTCGGGTTGGGCTATTTCCACCTCTATACCCTGAGAACGCCAATTTCTGGCACTGTCTTCGGCAGTTTCAAAGGTACGGAAATCTCCCAAAACCACTACCTCCTGTACTTTCGGTTGAGGTAAGGTTTCCATAACAGTTTCTAGTTGGATGGGGTTGGCAGTGACTAAGTTTTGCTGCTGATTGCCTACTGTCCATTTTAACTGCAAGCGATCGCCTTTAGTTGGTATCAATTGTAGCTTTGCTGTGGGTGTCGCCCCAAATCGCTGGATAATCCCAATTTTGAGTTCCACATCTTGGTTATTGTTCACAGGACTTGATGCCGCAGTCAGTCCCAATAAGCAAAAAGTTGTCAGTATTTTGTAGGCAGAACGCCAAAAAAAAATGTTCATGAAAACTCGATTTTGCTCCCACAGTGAGGCTTCGGGGCAGATTCTGGTTTGGATCGGTTTTTTGTATTATATAAGCATTTATATTATATCACTATCTGCTTCATATTTGATAATTGCAAAATAAAGTCATAATGAGTATGAGTTAGCTAGGGATAGAAAACAAATGGTAAAAATTCAGTTACTAGCCCTAGCTGTGGATTTAATTGCTAAATGAATTAGGGACTTTGGTTATCCTGCATCGGGAACTTACAGCGAATACGCCAAACTAAGTTCAATTCCGGAAACTCCTGGAGTTCCCAAAGCCAAGGAAATGATCCAATTCTTAGTAGAAGGACGATCTATCTTCCCATTGGTAGATGAAGTTAATGACGAACCTAGTGCAGACTTATTAACTCAACGGATACAGGTTCATGAAAAGACTGCTTGGATGTTGAGAAGTTTATCAATGAAGATAATTAACAATTACCTCTCCCTAGAAGTGAGAGGATTGGGGAATAGGAACTGTTTGATTTTTTCTCCTTGAAAGGAGAGGTTTAAAACCGGGAATGAAACAATTGTCAATTGTCAATTATCAATTATCAATTGAAAATGGGGTATAATAGGTAACAGTGCTTTACGCCCCATATTTTATGCCCGATGATGATTTCACCCAAAAGTTGCAAAATTTAATGCAATGTGTAGGTATTTCGAGTTTTAAATCCCTAAGTGCTGCTGCTGGCGTTTCCGAGCGCCAAATCTTGAATTTGCGTCTGGGAAAGCTTGAGCAGATGCGAGTAGAGGTGTTGCTGAAGCTGGCAAAAATATTACAGATATCACTGAGTGAATTAGTAGCAGCTTTTTCTGCTCAGAGTTCTGATCAAGCCGTGTTGAGTTCAGTCTTCAATTCTCAACATTCAAATAATGAGACAAAATTTTTACCAGAAATTGTTGATTTCAGAAGAGAGTACGAGCGACTCTTGCTGATGCTGGAACAACAACGAGAAGTATTACAGCAAGAGTTTCAGCAGTCAAGTTTGCAAATTTTGGAGTCTTTATTGCTGTTCTGGCCGACCGCAGCCCAAAAAGCCAGAGAAAATCCCCAGCTTGAGGCTGTGAAAATACTACCTTTGGTGCAGAAGCCTCTTGATCAATTATTGCAGGCTTGGGGAGTGGAAGCGATCGCCTCTGTGGGCGCAGAAATACCTTATAATCCCCAATTACACGAATTATTGACGGAAACAGCACAACCAGGCGAAATGGTAAAAGTGTGTTATATTGGATACCGTCAGGGTGAAAAGCTGCTTTATCGAGCTAAGGTGAATCGTCTCTAAGTAACGAGTATCGAGTGCTGTCAAGCCCGTAGCGAGTTAAGAGTATGCTTGATGCCAAGCAGCGCACGTCAGTTAGAAAAGGACTTTTAACTCTCTCACCTGTCACCTGTCACCAATTTCCTGCTATAAATCATTTACACACACTTTTTGTTCCCTATTGCCCATTAAGATTTACAAACTAATTTACAAATTAAAGAGGAATACTATAACTGAAAACTATAATTTATAAGTTCAAATTTAACCATTTTCTGTAAATTGTTTATTGGCTAATTTGTAATTAGCTAATCATATTTTTATTATCAAAACTTTATCTATTTTCAATAATATTTTTTTTATAATTTTCCTAGAGTTGGTATATACTAGCTACAAGAGAACATCATTGATATCAATCAGAGTAACCTAATTATGAATCAACAGGTGAAAGTTCTTACACTTAAAAAAAATTTAAACGCTGACACCTCACCAGAATTTAAGCGTGCTATTGACCAAATTCTGGAAAGTGGAGCGGAGATTGTGTTAGTTGATTGTCAACATATCACGTTTCTAGATAGCTCTGGTTTAGGATCTCTAGTCCTAGCTTTCAAAACTCTACGAAATGCCGGTACTAAGATGGTTCTCTGTTCAGTTAATGAACAAGTGAGAATAATATTTGAATTGACTAGTATGAACGAGATATTTGAAATCTTTCCTAGCCGAGATGCGTTTAATCAGATTTTGCTCACCAAAAATTAATCAAACTTAATTTGTAGAATAGATAAATCATCATCAAAGGCTTCTTTGGAGTTTAAATTGACTAAATAATTCAGGATATGATCAAGTTGGTAGTCAACCGAATGCTGTAAGCTAACTAGTAACTGAATAAATCCCTCCAAACTCCAAAGAGAGCCGTCTGATTTAGTGATTTCATAAGCACCATCGCTAAATATGTAAAGACTACTAAATTCTTCAATCCTACAAGTTTCATCCACATATTTTGCTTCAGGAAACATACCAACTGGCATCCCAGGAGTTTTCAAGAGTTTTATTTCTATAGTAGCGGGAGATTTTCCTGATACTAATATAGCTGGTGGATGTCCAGCACTTGCATAAGTTAAATGCCGATTAATTCGATTATAAACACCATACCAAATAGTAAAATATTTATCATTTTGATAATTCATTTGAAAAGTATCATTTAAAGCGGTTAAAACCTGACTTGGTTGATAATAATTAAGGCCTTTTAGCGCACGGGAACGAAGCAGATTGAGTACAGAAACAGAGGGAAGAGTTGCTCTGAGTCCATGACCCGCAGTATCTAATAGATAAATTGCTAGATAATCAGAATCAAGCCAATAATAATCAAAGCAATCACCTCCCAATTGTCGAGAGGGAATAAATCGAGAATTAATACTTAGAGGTGTAGAAGTAGGTAAAGGCAGCAGGGATTTTACATATTCTGCTGCTTCTGCTAATTCTGTTTCTAATAATAGTTTTTGGGTTTGTAAATCTCGATTTAACTGATGTAGACGTAATCCCGCTCTGACTCTGGCTTGGAGTTCATTTTGTTCTATAGGTTTGGAGATAAAATCATCAGCACCCGCATCTAGTCCCTTGACACGATCTGCTATAGAATCCAAGGAAGTTAATAAAATAAAGAATGTGGTGGATAAATTAGGATCTTTTTTCACGCGATCGCAGACTTCTAACCCAGTTAATCCAGGCATGATCCAGTCACAAATAATTAGAGCAGGAGGACAAGCAAGCGCCTGTAAAATGCCTTCTTGTCCATTACTAGCAGTAATTACTTGATAACCTTGTTTTTCTAACATCCTTTTCAGGAGTATTTGTATTGAATAGTCATCATCAATTACTAAAATTTGAAACATAATAAATGGCGCACACAATCAATATTCTATACAGAAATAGAAATATACAGT
The DNA here is from genome assembly GCF_001586785.1 of Sphaerospermopsis aphanizomenoides BCCUSP55. GTDB lineage: Bacteria > Cyanobacteriota > Cyanobacteriia > Cyanobacteriales > Nostocaceae > Sphaerospermopsis_A > Sphaerospermopsis_A aphanizomenoides_A. The sequence continues at coordinate 7,477 of NZ_LUFH02000138.1, read as the reverse complement.
AGCAGTCTGTAGTTAAGAGAATAGTCAATAGGATAGGGAACTGAAAGTATTTGTAAATGATTGAGGATTGCTACAGCATATTGCAGATAAATAAGGTACAAATTTTTATGACAAAGCCTTGCACCAAAATGGTTTTACTGCTGACTGCTGAAAGCTGCTGTATATAAACAACATATTTTCAATTAAGTCTGGAATTGCTCACCTGTTTTAGCAAAAATTATGATGATGCCAGAGGATTTAGCCATAAAAGCATGACTTTTTTCAACTGGTTTAAATCCCGATATACTTCTTGCTTAAACCTTTTTCCTAACGCATCTAAGGGAGTAAAAGAATTTCCTGGTTGCCAATTAATATCTTGACCCAATGGTGTAGTATGGCTTCCAGATAAGGTTTGTATTGCCACCATGTCTGGAAAGCGATTTTGTAATATTTTGGTTAAAATTGCTGATTGATCCAAATTATCATTACTAAATTTTATTAATAAATTCCGGCGGATGTGATAACTTTCTTGCACAAGCTGGTTAGTTTCCAAGGGTGTGGGAGTAAACTCAATTGCCAAAGTAGAGTTTAATTGTTCTACTAGGGGGATGGCATCCTTAGCTGTATAGTTGTTAAAGGAGATGAGAATATTCCCTCCTCGTTCCACTTTGAAAAGGCTACCAATCAATAAATGAAGTTTGCAACCCATACTGTGGCCAACACCATAGATTGGCAAGTAAAGCTTGCGTAACTCCCCCGTATCCCGTAAACGTTCTAGGGTGCGTTCAAAGTTCAGGAGTACAGATTGAGCGATCCCGCTATGATCTAAAGTGTTGACAAAAGGAGTAGCAATAATTACATACCCTTGAGCAGCTAATTGCTCTAGCAACCACCGATAAGTCAGGTGGGGTGCAGTAGCGACAAATGCACCCCCCAAAAAATGGATGATACCGATGGGTTTGGAGGGAATAATGACCCAGTTGCCTCTGATTTCTTTCCAGTTCATGGTGCAATTGCTTGATTCATGTTCTTTAATATTACTCTGTTCCTGCTGGAAGATTACCCATAATTTTTAACAGTGTGTAATATTCTAAAAATATAAATATAATGTCAGCTTAACCCAACAACTGTACAGTTGCATACTAACCTAAATTTATAGGTGGAGAATACCAAGTACCATAATACAAGAATGTAAGAATTCAGGAGTCAAGAGTCAGAATGCTTATGAAATGAGGAATAGAGACAAGTGATATTTTCTAAAAATCATCATAACTTACTTGAAAAGCCTTTATTCTCCTGACTTAGAGTATTTTCTATCCTGAATCCTTACACAAGAACAAACCTCACAAAAGTGGGAAAATACAGGAGCTAGTCTTGCAGGAGAAAGAAAAATTCTGAAAACTATTGCCCAATAAATGATGACTGGAGATTTGGTTTTAACTTTGACTTTGTAACCTTCTCATTTCATACTGCACATCTAAAGCAATTTGCAAATCTTCATTTAAAAATCGAACATGTTCAGTTGCTTGTTCAGTAACTTGCATGGATGTTAAAGCAGCTAAATTATTCATGAATAAGTCAGAATTAGTTACAATAAAATTTTTATTTTCTCGTAAAATTCTTTCTGTTTTTAATGCCCTTATTAAGTCCAATTTAGTAAGTTTTAGAGCTTCAATAACTCTTGTTCTTTGCTTGATACCTACTTCTAGATTACCAGCTTCTTCTATCTGATCATTAATTTTGATAGCCTGAATCACAGCATTGTATCTCTGCACATCATTGAGTAAAATTTGCAAAGAATTCGTCATATTCTTTTTGAGAAACTTACTTTTAATTCTCCAAACTATATATAATATGGTTTGAATAACTCCACCAATCCAAGCACTAAATAAAATTAATAATATCCAAGATGGTATGGTGATTTTAATTCCTAATATTTTGATGATAATATCAAACAAGAGATATGCCAATACAAAAGTAGAACAGCAGATAAAAACTACAGTAGCTCCCTCAGTACCTTGCACTTTTGTAATTATGTATTTCACCAGTTGATGCAGCGAAGTGGTAATGAGAAATAATTCATTATTAACAGGTAAATTGGTCAATTGTTCTAACTGCTGATGACTAATTTCCAAGCCCTCTAAATCATCCAGCACAGATTCCCAAGCCTCATCAGAATAGTAGTTTACTCTAATATAGCAATCAAATCTTGGTAATGCTAATTAGCAGAGTATTTTACCAAAACTTTATCTAATTTAGATAAATAATTGATTTTTGACAAGTTAGGAAACAGGGAGCAGGGCAAAATCAATTAAAATTTAAAAAAATAGAGTCCAGGGAATGACCTATGCAGGGGAAACGCAAGCTATAGCCATATTCCTCACTCGGTACGGGCTAAACACCCTACTATCGCTTTAAGCGCAGCCATGGCCGCAGGGCTGGAGGGGACACTACTTACTTGCTCATTACAAGAGTGAATACATAAAACCCAGCAACAATAAACATAAAAAGGATAGTAGCAGGATAGACTATTACATCCCTGACAATAAATAATATCCAATCTTTTCTCAGATCTTGTTTAAATTTTAATTCTCTTAACTTGCGTTCAAGTTCCCTATCTTCGTGAGTAGGGAAATTAACGATACCATTGGTATATATATCATCAACTATTTCTGCGGTAGTCCTTGTGTCTTCCTCAGTAGCAAAAGTTTCAGTAAAACTTGGTAATTGATGATTTATCTGAGTTGCAACATCTGAGAAATGATCATGATTTAGGTTTTTTATTTCTTTTTTAATCTCCTTGGTGACAATTTTGAGTATTAATGCTTCTAAACTTTTATTAGCCATTTATTTTGAAGTTCAATTTTTTCAAGCATGATGATTTTAATGTAGTTCAAGCAAATGCCAAACAACTGAAATTGATGCTACAACGTAAACATTCAGCTAATGCCTGACGGCACGCTACGCGTTAACGGAGTTCCTCTGAACGAGGCACAGTGGTCAGCAGTCAGCTTTTTAAAGGTTATAGCAATTCAATAAAAGAATGCGACAGATGCGTAGGTCGGGTTGAACAAAGCGAAACCCAATTTCCACAAAGTTTTGAAGCGGAGGGTCTCGTACCTCAATCCAACCTATATTTGTAACAATCATTTTTAAAATTGGTATTACGCCAAAAATCACGTTAGGTCATAGTCAAAATGGTAACTCTAGTTGTCCTGATTAACATTTTCATTTCCTTGATACTTCTTTATGCAGCTCGACAAGTATGGCAACTTAAGCAAAAACTAGGAATCATAGCAGATAGGTTAAACAGCTATGAACAAGCTACCCATGCTCTTTTGTCTACAGCACAAGCAAATATTTATACACAAAAACAGCAAATCAGTAAATTGCGGCAAAACAATGACAACCTGAAACTGCAAATCCAACAAGTGCAGCAGATTATAAATCTAATATTACTGAGCAGAAAAATTTGGCAGCAGTATCTATAAAAATAGTCCTTAATCACCCAATCAATGAAAGCAACTTGATAGACATATATTGTTATATTGTCAGCAGAGCTTGACTAGATAAAATCCTCTCACTCTTGCCAGAAAATAAAACCCACCTAAAATGGGTGCTGATACTGTAATAGAGATAAACAATAAAAATGTCTAATAATCGTTCTGGAGTATTTATTGGCGGCTTGATGTTGGGAGCTACGATTGGGGCTTTGACTGGCTTGCTGGCTGCTCCCCGCACAGGGCGGGAAACTCGTAAACTTTTGAAAAAATCTGCTGATGCCTTACCAGAATTGGCAGAAGATATATCAACAAGTGTACAAATTCAAGCAGATCGGCTTTCTGCCAACGCATTGCGAAACTGGGATGATACCCTAGAGAGACTGCGGATAGCGATCGCTGCTGGAGTAGATGCTACTCAACGCGAAAGTCAAGCCCTCAAACGGGCAAACCCTGCGGCTCCCGAAAACAAAGATTCTCAAAACCAGAATCTAGAACGTTCATAAATACCATAACCGTGATTGACCCTCTGTTTTGGCTGGGACTATCCATCCTCTTAGTCGCTGCTAGTTTGACTGCTGTTTTAGTAGCGGCTATACCCGCTTTGCAGGAGTTAGCACGTGCCTCTCGCAGTGCCGAAAAGTTCTTTGATACTCTCTCACGAGAGTTACCACCAACTCTTAACGCCATCCGCAATACCAGTTTAGAAATAACAGACTTAACTGATGATGTGAGTGAAGGTGTCAAAAGTGCTGGTCAAGTCGTTAAACAAGTAGATCAAAGTCTGGATAACGCCAGAAAACAAGCTCAAAATATTCAAGTCAGCACACGCAGCATCTTAGTGGGTGTCAAAGCTGCGTGGAAAAGCTTCACCCGCCCAAAACCTAATAGGCGAATCCTTGAACGTTTGCCCATGAATGATCAGCCACAGCTAACTTTGCGAGAGCGAGAAATACCTATTCCAGAAAATAGACGTACAGAATCTAAAACCTACCGCAACAACAATGGTTACAGTGAAGCTGTGAATTGGGACAATGATTTTGATGATGAATAGGTGACAGGTGACAGGTGACAGGTGACAGGTGACTAATGACTAAGATTAGAGTAAAGTAAACAAGTGTAAAGAAGTATCACTTTTCTCGTACTCTTTTAAAACAACTTGTTCAATTCTGCCGTTAATATTTGTATAAAAAATTCCATGCAGCTTAGTTTTTGGCGAAAAATTTTAGTATCCATCGCGGTATTTTGCTTTGCAGGATCAATTTGGGCGATACATTCTCCATCAGCCCTAGCTTATGAAAACCCAGACTTACTACCTGACACATTTACCCCTGTTGTTGATTTAGCTAAAACTCTCCCTGACCCTCAAGAAGAAAAGCTAGTTAAAGATTTAGAACAGTTTGAAACTGATACTGGTTGGAAATTGCGAGTATTAACCCAGTATGACCGCACTCCGGGTAGAGCAGTGATCAAATATTGGGGTTTGGATGACAAAAGTATTCTTTTGGTTGCAGATGCCCGTGGTGGTAATATTCTCAGCTTTAGTGTGGGTGATGCAGTTTATGAACTTTTACCCCGCACATTCTGGATTGAACTACAGACTCGTTTTGGCAACTTGTACTTTGTGCGCGAACAAGGAGAAGACCAAGCCATCCTGCAAGCTTTAGATTCAGTAAAAGGCTGTTTACTCAAAGGTGGTTGTAATGTCGTTCCTGGACTACCTAGGGAACAGTGGATACTCACCCTCATTACCTCAGCTATTGGTGGAATCATTTGTGGTTTTGCCGCTCAACCCCGTAATGATAAACAAGTTTTTGCTTGGCAATGGGCGTTAATTTTCTCGCCGTTGTGGGGAATATTGTTTATTGCTTTCGGTATTGCTCCGGTTATAACTCGTACAAGCGACTGGGTGCCACTGGTTCGCAATATCTCGGCTTTTTTGATTGGGGTGATAGTAGCCTATTTATCTCCTGTTTTCAGTCGTCCTTCTTCCACTACAGAATCTTGAGCCGTTTATTAGTTGTTATTGGGCATGGGGCATTGGGCAAGATCAAGTCAAAAGTCAAAAGTCAAAAGTCAAAATTAAACAACTCTTTTCTCCCCTGCTCCCCCTGCCTCCCCTGCTCCCCCTATTCCCTGTTCCCTGCCTTCTGATGATAAGCTGAAAGCTGATATGTGAGAAGCTTAACAGCAATGGAATGGCACGTAACTGATGCTCAAAGCTTGGCAATCATTGATAGTGAAATTGGCGATCATGTCTTTTCACCAGCAGAGTATGAGATAGTCCGGCGAGTAATATACGCCACATCTGATTTTGAATATAAATCTTTGATCCGGTTTTCGGAACACGCTTTACAAGCAGGAGCAGCAGCACTGGCAGCACGTACTACTATTGTTGTAGATGTGCCAATGGTGCAAGTTGGTATTGCTTATGATATTCAAAACACCTTTGCTAACCCGGTGTATTGCAGTATGGAAGCTTTGACTCGTCCACAAAAAGAAAAAACTCGCGCTGCTTGGGGAATTGAAACTCTCGCCAAGCGTTATCCAGAGGGTATTTTTGTGGTTGGTCAAGCCCAAACTGCCCTGACTGCTCTTGTAGACTTAATTGAAACTGAAGAAATCAGACCCGCTTTGATCATTGCTACACCAGCAGGATTTGTCAATGTGGATTCTGATAAAGAACGGTTGCAAGAATCTTTAGTCCCTTATATTACTATTGATAGTCGCAAGGGTAATGCAGTTGTGGCAGCTGCTATTGTTGATGGCTTGGTTGATTTAGCTTGGCAAGCCTATGGTCAAGATAGGAATGGGGTCAGTTAGATTTAGGGTGTAGGGTGTAGGGTGTAGGGTGTAGGGTGTAGGGAGGCAGGGGAGGCAGGGGAGGCAGGGGAGGCAGGGAGCAGGGAGCAGGGGAAAATTACTTCTTTCTTCTTCTTCCTGAACTCCTGAACTCCTGAACTCCTGAACTCCTGAAGTGCGAAGCGTGGCGCAAGCCATACTCCTGAACTCCTGAAGTGCGAAGCGTGGCGCAAGCCATACTCCTGAAGTGCGAAGCGTGGCGTAAGCCATACTCCTGAACTCCTGAAGTGCGAAGCGTGGCGTAAGCCATACTCCTGAACTCCTAATAATCATCATCGTCTCTGTATTCTTGTGGTGCTGGACGACTACGGCGACGGGGTTTTTGCTGTTGGTTTTCTCGTAAGCGAAGACTGACTTCATTAAATAAATCCTGTCGCACTAATGGATAGTCACTGACCCATAAGTTACGACTGGGGATGTAGATGTTGCTAAATTCTTCGATGCTACTTAAATCTGGGCGATTTGACATAACTACCATTTCTGCGACTTGACCACGAGCGATCGCTTTGTGAGTAGGACGCAATGGGGCATCAAATTCGATACTAAATCCTGTATCATCGCCCAGTTCTAAATTAATCCGTTTTTCGCGGTTTTCAATAATTACTAACTCGCCTTTATTGTTGACGGTTTCTTGTTTGCCAATTAACTTTTCTGTAATCCACCAATCTAATACCCGTCCGCGAAAAAAGCCGCTGTACTTGTAGCGGCGGCATTTTACATTGCGGATACTAGCTTGAAATACGGGATACCACAACCAAAAAAAAGCACCAAATACCCCAAAGACAAAAACTAGCCCAAAATCTAACCTAAAAAAGCTTTTGATCAGAAAAATCACAACTACAGTCACTACGGAAATTAATACCCGTTGTAAAAAGTTGTTGAACTTTCCCCAGTAGTATTTATATTGTGGACCACTGGCAATCAGGGGAATGATTTGTTCAAATTTTTGACGAGTCAGTGGAACAAGCATATTAATTAATTGATAATTGACAATTGATAATTGATAATTGTTTCATTCCAGTTTTAAAACCTCCCCTTTTAGATTTTGGATTTTGGATTGTAAGAATCGCAAATGGGTGAATTTATGTTGTTCTGAAAATCAGAATAAATTTTTATTTTACCCCTGCCCCCTGCCC
>NZ_LUFH02000137.1 GCF_001586785.1 Sphaerospermopsis aphanizomenoides BCCUSP55 | reverse complement strand
ACCCCACACCCCACACCCCACACCCTATTCTTTAACCATCACCATTACCAAATCGTTTAATCAAATCTTCAGGACGAAGATTAGAAACAAATTCGCGGAAAGCTTGTTGTTCAGCTTCATCCGCATCACGGTCAACAGGTATGGAAGCATCTGCTACTACCTCTTCCATCACCCAAATAGGTGCATTTGTACGCAAAGCAATAGCGATCGCATCACTAGGACGAGAATCAATTTCTTTTTTTACTTCGCCTTGCTGCACAATTAAAGCTGCGTAAAATGTATCTTTTTGCAAGGAATGAATAATCACCTTTTCCAAGGTCATATTCCATGCTTCCAAAATATTCACCATCAGGTCATGAGTTAAAGGTCTAGGAGGTTTTTGATGCTCCATAGCACCCATAATAGCCCTAGCTTGTTCCTGACCTATATAGATTGGTAAAGCCCGACGATCTGAACTATCTTTTAGCAATACAATCGGGCTGCGGGTTATGGCATCTAATGCTATACCAGCGACTCTCATTTCAATCATTGGCTAACCCTCAAAAATCCTTTAATTGTTTGGATGCTATGTGGCAAATAATACCCTTGAATGGGTTTGTCTAGGACAGAAGTAAACATAGGGCTTTTCTTCTCTATAATTGCTTCTATTAAACTCCGAACTTGTAGTGAACACCAGAGTAAATCAAATTCATCAAATCGAAAAGTTTTCGGTACAGGCTAGGTGTTGGGGTAGGACAGAGGTAAAAAATTTTCAATCTTTGGAGATTATTAAAGGTTAGTTAAGTAAAAAAAGGGTTGTTGTTGAATAAAATCTTCACTTCTCTTACTCTCACCTAGTCTGGAATCATTACCCAATCCAAAATCTAAAATCCCAAATCCAAAATCATATAACTTGATCATCTACTGAAATTGCTCTCCCAATATCATAATCATCTTACCCAAGTATGCCTTGAGATTGATGATAATGTGTGACTATTCATCTACCAAAAAAAAACAGATCAGAAATTATCTACAAAAGTTTTACATTTTTGTTCGGAATTATCAGTTAATTTCCGCCAAAATTAAGCAATAAATAAAGTTAAATTGGCAGAGAAACCGTGTTTACAGGATTAATTCAAGGATTAGGTAAAATCAAACCCTTATCTAACGATTCTTGGCAGATTACATTTATCAGCCACTCGGATGCTATGATGCAGGACTTAGCCTATGGAGACAGTGTAGCTGTAGATGGCGTGTGTTTGACAGTCGAAGAAATTGTCAAAGATGGCTTTATTGCCACTGCTTCACCAGAAACCCTACGACGTACAACTTTAGATAGAGAAGAAACCCAAGCTCGATATGTCAACCTAGAAACGTCACTGCGAGTAGGGGGTAAAGTAGGCGGTCATTTTGTCATGGGTCATGTAGATGGAATAGGTCAATTGATTTCTGTCGCCCAAACAGCTACTTCTTGGGAAATGACCTTTGCTGCACCAGATGCGATCGCTCGCTATATCGTCCCTAAAGGTAGCATTGCCATTAACGGTATTAGCCTCACTGTAGCCACATATCAACCCGAACACTCCCAGTTTACCGTAGCAGTCATTCCCCTCACCTACTCCGAGACAAATCTCAGCCATTTAGTCCCTGGCGGTTGGGTAAATCTGGAAGGCGATATCTTGGGTAAATATGTGGAAAAATTCCTTTATCCCGGCAACCAACACCATCAAGATGCAGATAAAGCCGATGAAGATGTAATTACACCCGCATTCTTAATGGAACACGGGTATTTATAGGAGGCAGGAGGCAGAAGGCAGGAGGCAGGAGGCAAAAAGCAAGAGGCAAAAGGCAAGAGGCAAAAGGCAAGAGGCAAAAAGTATTATTCTCCCCTGCCTCCCCTGCCCCCCTGCTTTCTTCACTGTCACCTGTCACCTGTCACCTGTCACCTGTCACCTATCTTGCTTGCGCTGTTTGTGTACTTTGTACCAAGTTGCTGAGGCCAGCTTGTAATTGTACACTTGGGTCAACAGCAACCCAACCGTTTGCAGTCAGGTGGCGGACTTCAAAGTGCAAGTGGGGTCCTGTGGAGTTACCAGTGCTACCAACGCGGCCAATTACAGTTCCTGGTTCTACCCACTGACCAGGACGAACAAAAATTTCTGACATATGACCGTAGAGGGTTTGTTGGGCAGAACTGTGATTGATAGTTACTGCTAAACCATATCCACCCATCCAGTCAGCAATTTCTACCTGACCTTTAGCCGCAGCTAAAATTGGTGTTCCTGTGGGCGCACCAATATCTGTACCCGCGTGGAAACGTCTATCTCCGGTAATAGGATGAATCCGCCAACCGAAGACAGAAGTAATGGGTGCAGCGAAAGACAAGGGGAACATCATCCCACCAGCACCACCACGGTAAGCAAAAGCATTGCTATAAGGAACTTGTGGTAAAACCGATGCCAGAGCAAAATCATAGGCAACAGTGCTGACACGGGGTGTCATGTTATCCTCAGCCATTGGCGGTGGTAAAGTACCAAAACTGGGCGCAATAGGTGTGGCGCTCACCGTTGTAGTTGGTGAAAATTCGCTAGGACTAGGAATAAACCGATTGGGACGGTATGCAGTTTTTGTATGACCGCTAGAACCAACCTTAGTAGCACGCCAACTTGTATTGTTATTCACTGCACTAGCTACAGCCTTCACCACACTAGGGGTTTCTGGTTGGGACTCAGCAGCCACTTTCACAACTCTGGGCGCTTTGTTTAAACTAGCAGTTTCACTTTTTTGAATCCAACTTGGTGCTGACTTTTTGGGAGAATCAGCTACACGAGGACCATCAATAGCTTTTCTACCACAAGCACCAGCAGCAATTTCTCGCTTGGAGAAAACTGCTTGACAGCCACCAGCACGTTCTGTAACAACTACAGAACTGGGAGGTTCATACTTACCAGTGGGAGTATTGTTGTAGTTTGTAGGGTCAACTAAGGCGTTATTGTAATCCTGGTCTTTTCCTGTGGTTGTCTTGCTACCAGTATCTTTGGAGTTATTAGCTGGTTGAGCAACTTCTGAGGGTTTTGCCGGTGCTGAGTTAACCGGAGTTTGTACTTTGGGTTCTGAAGTTTTCTCAGTAATTTTCGGTTCAGAATTTTCAACCTTGGGTTGAGAAGTTCTGATCATCACAGCACGTTCAGAATTCTCCACTTTGCGTTTAGAAGTTCTCACCGTGACTTGCGGTTCGGAATTCTCCGCTTTGGGTTTGGAGATAGTAACAGTCACAGCACGTTCAGAATTTTCAACTTTGGGTTTAGCAGTTCTGACTGTTTCTGCTGACTGGGACGCTTGTTCCTGATGGAGTCTTTTTTTGAGTCTGACTCGTCGTTCAGCAAAATCAGGCTGTGATGATGTCGCTTCTGGGGCAACAGTCTCTTTTTTTACTGTATCTTTAACAGCAGTGGGTTGGGAATTCTCAACAGTGGGAACGATATTATCTACTGATGATTCCGTTTGAGCAAATACAAAGCCACCACTCAGGAGACTAACACTGCTCAACCAACCAAGGCTCTGTGCTGGTAATGTAGACGCAAAGCGTCTTTTGATTAAACCTTGAGTCCGCAAATTGTCCAAGCGGTTATGGGCAGATTTATGGCGCTGCGTCATGTTTTCTCTCAGTTGTGTGTAATTAAGTCTAAAAAAGTTAAACAGAAGATTTACAGTAGCCCAAACTGATTTTACCGGGTTCGACAGAAATTTCTGGCGTGATCAGTTCTTTGGTATTATATTCAACCATTCTTAAGCGGAGATGCCCCTGGGTTGTCACCCCGACTACAGTTCCTAAAAGATTATTCACATACACTTCATCACCCATGTTTATCAGTAAATCAACATAACGAGACAGCAGTATGCTTATTCCTTCGTTGTTAAGACACTGGAGACCGGACTCTATTCCTAGTAAAACTGTGGAAGTGAGCATTTCCAAATTAGGTATGGGTCGAAAATTCTGGGAACTTTGCCACAATTCTAAATTGATGCCGGTTTCGGGTACTGGGTTAGTCCAATTAATGCCAACACCAATTATGGCTTGGGTAATTTGTCCTTTATGAATTTTCGTCTCCGTTAAAATGCCACCTAGTTTGCGGCCATCTAATACTAAATCATTCGGCCATTTTATCCCCACACTCACGTTACACTTTTGTAATTGTGACGCAATTCCCCAAGCACTAGCTAGAGTTAGTTGGTAACTATTAGCAGCTTCTAGTTTAGGAGCAATGGCAACCGATAGATATAGACCACCAGAAGGAGATAACCACTGCCTTCCCCATTGTCCCTTACCTGCGGTTTGTTTGGTGGCAATGACTACAGTCCCTGGTTTTTCTCCTTGGGCTAATAATTCCCACAGAGTTTGATTTGTTGAGGATAAGCTGTCAAAAATATGGAGATAAAAAGGTAAATGTGGATACTGTTGTCCTACTTTCAGGGCATTTACCACAAGTTGCTGATCAAATTCCACAGCCATTCCCCTAAATGCAGTTGTTCAAGTTAACATTGATTGGCGGTTTTAAATTTTTTGTTTAGGTTAGGTTGAAGATGCACACTTGGCACTGGCACAATTGGGAAGGTCTACCTTACCTGACTTGTAATCTTTTGGAACTTTGGCCTCACGGTTTCTTTACACAACAGTTTTGGCCACGTCCACCGCACGAGTTGACAAAGGTTTTGCAACCAGAGGCTTTAGCTTATCGTTTAAAACAGGTACATGGCAATACAGTTTTAACCCCTCAAGAGGTGGATAAGCATTTACAAAATAGTGATGATGAGTTGGCTTTAGCAGATGGCTTAATTAGTGAGCAGCCTTTACAAGCGGTTTGGGTAGCCAGTGCTGATTGTACACCCGTACTGATTGGTGATGTTAAAATCGGTCAGGTAGCAGCTTTACACGCAGGTTGGCGGGGTACGGCAGCAAAGATTGTTCCCCAAGCCATTCAGAAAATGCAATCCCAAGGCAGCAAGCTGGAAGATTTGCGAATTGCAATGGGGCCAGCAATAGCGGGAGAGGTTTACCAGGTTTCCGCCGAAGTGGCTGCGGAAATTGGAACGACTATTATACCACATCATGAACCTGAAAAAATAGTCAATACTTTACACGATTTACCTAATTCTCCTTTATTAGCAGATCCAGAACCAGGTAAGGTGCGTTTAGATGTGCGACGAGTAAATGCTATTCAGTTGGCACAATTGGGAATTAGTAAAGAACAAATTGCGATCGCTCCCTATTGTACTTATCAAACTCCTGAACATTTCTTTTCTTACCGTCGAGAAAAAGAGAAAAAAGTGCAATGGTCAGGAATTGTGAGTGTCTTAATTCCCGCCCCATGAACATTCTGTCTAATCTGTTACTGTGGGATTACAAAGCAGCGTGAGTGTTTCTATTTACTGGGGTAAACTTAAATGTCTAAAGTAGAAGGCTTTAGGGTAAGAAATTACAGAGTTCTTCGTGATATCACATTAGGAAAACTATGGAACACACAGAACGCCAAGCCATTAGCACCAATGACAGCAGTTATCGGTAAGAATGGTGTGGGAAAAAGTACAATTTTCGATACTTTTGGTTTTCTTGCCGACTGCTTGAAAAATGGAGTAGAAGAAGCTTGTTATGCTCGTGGTCGTGGTGGTTTTGAGAAAATTCGTTCCCAAGGACAAGAGGGAAGTATTGAGTTTGATATCTATTATAAAGAGGATGGTAATGCCCGACCAATTACTTATGAGTTGGCAATAGATATTGATTCATCTGGAAGACCTTATGTAAAAAGAGAGAGGCTCAGACAGAGAAGAAAAGGACAAACTAGGGGACAACCTTTTTCTTTTCTTATTCTCAATGAAGGTAGAGGAATTGCATGGAAAGGTGAACAAGAAGGTAAACAAGTTGAAGAAGAAAAAGGTGAGTTTGATTTATCAAAATTTATAGAAAAAATCCAAAAAGGTGAAGCAGAAGAGGAGAGTAAAGAAACTGAAGTAGTAGAACTTGATGATAAAAGAAAACTAGGAATTGCTACTTTAGGTTCACTCAAACAACATCCCAGAATTTCTATGTTTAGAAGATTTATTGAAGGATGGTATTTAAGCTATTTTACACCAGATGCAGCCCGCAGTTTACCTCTAGCTGGACCACAAAAGCATTTGAATATTCATGGAGATAATCTCGGTAATGTAGTCCAGTTTATGGAAAGAGAACATCCAAAAAAGTTTCAATCTATACTTAAAAAAATAGCTAACAAAATTCCCGGTGTCAACAAGATTAGTACCTACCCAAGTCCAGATGGAAGACTTCTTTTGTGTTTCAACGACAAAGGGTTTCAAGATCCATTTTATTCCCAACAAATGTCAGATGGAACACTCAAAGTATTCGCCTATCTCCTGATGTTAGAAGATCCATCACCACCACCATTTTTGTGTATTGAAGAACCAGAAAATGGACTTTACCATAAACTTTTAGAAACCCTAGCACGAGAATTTAGAGAACACGCTACAGGTCACAAGCATGGATCACAAATATTTGTGACAACACATCAACCATATTTTGTAGATGCCCTAGAACCTGAAGAAGTTTGGATATTAGAAAAGGGCGAGGATGGATTTGCTAAAATTAAGCGAGCTAGTGAAGATCCTCTGATTAATAATCTTGTTTCTGAAGGGTTGCCCCTTGGCGGACTTTGGTACAGCGACTACTTGGACGCAAGGTGAATCTATGCATTTTGAAATATTAGTTGAGGATATTTCTGGCAAAACTGCTCTGGACATTCTTGTCCCCAAAATTATTAACACTGAACAACACACATTTAAGATCCATGCTTACAAAGGCATAGGACATATTCCTCAAGGTTTAAAATCTACTTCTGATGCTAACAAACGAATTTTACTCGACCAGCTACCAAGACTGATTCAAGGCTATGGTAAAACATTTGCTAGTTATCCTGCTGATTATCAAGCTGTCCTCATCATCATTTGCGATCTTGATGACCGCTGTATGAGTGCTTTTCGGAAACAACTACTGGAACTTGAAAATTCTTGTAATCCCCCCAAGCCAAAGACACAATTTTGCATTGCTATTGAAGAAGGAGAGGCATGGTATTTAGGTGATTTAGCAGCAGTGAAGAAAGCTTATCCGAGCGCCAAACAAGCAGTCTTAAATTCATACACTAATGATGATATCTGCGGTACATGGGAGAAGTTGGCAGACGCAGTATCTTCCGGTGGTTGCCAAAAGTTGTCTAAACTTGGTTATCAGGCGATTGGTAAAGAAAAGGCTGTTTGGGCAGAAAGAATTTCTCCTTTTATGGATATTGAAAATAATCAATCACCAAGCTTTTGTTATTTTCGAGATCAGCTTCGTTACTTCAGTGGTGAATAATATTGCTGTATTTATCCCCAAACTACTTGCATATTTAAAATAAATCCTGGTAAAACATCTTCACCTGATAATTCTTGAGGAAATTCTAATATTTCCACTGGTTTACCAAGACGGTAAATTTCAACTTGACGCATTTTTGAATTAATTAACCAACCTAGTTTCACTCCATTATCTATATATTCCTGCATTTTTTTTTGGGTTTCCGGCAAACTATCACTTGGGGACATTAACTCTAAAACAAAATCTGGGGCAATAGGGGAGAATTTTTCCTGTTCTTCCGGTGTGAGTGCATCCCATCTTTCTTTTTTAATCCAAGCTACATCAGGAGAACGGTTTGCACCATTGGGAAGTTTAAAACAAGTGGAAGAATCAAAACAAACTCCTAGTTTAGTTTGACGATTCCAAAACACAAAATCTGCTGCAATTTCAACATTACGTTTTCCCGTTTCTCCTCCTGTGGGTGGCATAATCAGTATTTCTCCTTCTGCATTACGTTCAAATTTGACTTCCGGGTTTTCTCGACAGAGTTGATAAAATTGGTTGTCGCTGAGTTGGATAATGGGGTTTAAGTTGACGGTGATAGCTGTCATAGTAATTTTATTGGAGATAATATCAACTTTATCTAAATTATAAGGGGTTTTTACTATAGCAGAAGGCAAGAGGCAAGAGGCAAAAGGCAAGAGTTAAACCCTTGCTCTTATTAGTTTTCAATGATCAATAATGTCCTAATCATTCTGGATACAGCTATAAATAAATTTTGCTATACCGCAAGTAGCATAAACTAACTGGAGACAATCTTGTAAATAATAGCTGTATTATTTGCCAGTTGTTTTGATGACTTATCATTATCGCACTTGACACAAAACTAAAATAAAAGGATTGTCACCTGAGAGGCATTAATATTTAAACAGGTTGTGGTCAAGCAATTTCAACTTAAAACCACAACCATATTATTTACTACTATTTACAGAATTTTCGCTCACCATCATGTTCTGGATGTTGCCAAGAATAAGCAAAATGGCTGACGGCATTGATTTGGGGTGAAAATTGTCGTAAAGCTGCCATTTGTTGTTCTAAAGGTGGACGGCCAGTGATTGGTTCTCCCCATTTACCAGCTAAAGCCGGAATTACCTGTGTACCTGGTTGTGCCATACTTAAAACTCGTTGCACTTGTTCCATAATACAACTGGCATTACCGCAAGTAGCATAGGACATGGGATGCCATTCTAAAGTATTAGAAAATCTATCCCAAGGTTGCAAACGGGAATCATAACCTTTGCCTACAGTTTGATTACCATCGGGAAAAAATACTACACCCGCAGGAATATTATTTTGATTGGCTGGATAACTGGCTAAGGTAACAAAATCTAATATACCTTGCATCGCGTGAGCAACTGCCAACAGCCATAACTCTGATTGTAAAATTGGCTGTCTTTGGGTGGGTGTGAGTAGAGATTTTTGTGCCATAGGAGGGTTGCGTCCTTCCCACATTGGTTCATCTTCTTGGGGATAACGTTTATCAACTTCACCGATATCTCCAGCGGTGATATATCCCTTACTCAAAAAGCGACGGATTAATTCTAAGCCTTTATTGTTTTTAGCACGACGCAGTAAAGCTTCTTGGGTTGCGGGGGTAAATAACCATAAATCTGCAACTTTGGTAGCAATGGAATCCTTTCCTGCTTGTCGGGGATAGCGTACATAGTCAAATAACAAACCATCAGGACGACGACGCATTACTTCTTGCACCATTTGGTAATAGTCGGTTTTTGCTTGTTGGTTGTAGGGATCAACAAATATTTGGGAACGGTTATCTACAACTTCTATGCTAGTTTGACCTTTACCATTACGTGCGATCGCATCCTTTCTACTAGGAATCTGCCCGTAAGTATAGCCAAAATTCATAGTAAACATCCAAGCATAAACCTTTAAACCCCGTTCTTGCCCTTTTTTAATCCCTGCGGCTAATAAATCTACCTTTTCTTTTCCCGGAGTGCGAACCACAGCAGGCCAAACGGTGGGATTATTGGCTGCTGGTAACAATACCTGACCGTCATAAAATGCTTCTAAATAAACTTGGTTATAGCCAGTATTGACTATCTGATCCATAATTTGATCAATTGCTCCTGGCTGAGTATCACAAGGATACAAACGTAACCAGATAGCTTGGGTTTGAGGCCAGTTACGACTACGACAATTTTGTAATCTTTTTGCGTGTTCTTTGACTAATTTTTGGTAACGATTTTGAGCATCTTTATTGCCTTTAAGTGCTGATAAACGTAGCTGTTCTTTTTCTTTAACTGCTTTTGGTGATAGTTGACAAAACTCCATTACTTGCGCTGCTGCTGGTTGAGTGCCAAAGTTAGGCATTAACATAGTGCTGCTAAACAAGACAGCAAACAGACTCCGACACCATGATTTTGCTGCGGGAAATTTTACAGGAGCTTTGTACATATTCATCAATTTATTTATACTTTTGCTACATATCTTAAATAAATATATAGCAACAAGAAAAATATTTATTATGCCTACAGCACGCTGCGCGAACAACCGGACATGATATTACTCACTACTCGGTACTCGCTACTCGGTCTTCCTGAAGTCACGCTGCGCGAACACATATAAATTTTATGCCTAACGGCACGCTACGCGAACAGCAAATCTTAAATAAAAGTAGATGGATTACCACAGATTCTAGAAAAAAAGCGAGGTGCGATCGCACATTGTGTTAAGAAATTTTCAATTCGTCTCAATTCCAATAAAACAGGCGATCGCATTCTCGTTGACCGTGGCTATAAATTTTATAATTGGGGTGTGCAAAGCTGAACTCTGCTTCTAGTGCAGCCTGTAACACCTCAACCTCCATTCCTTTATTATTAGTTATTGTCTCGTTCATTACCATTTAGAGTATGGATGGTTTTTCAATTCCATAATTCAGTTAAATTCAGGTAAATTCAGGATTATAAAAAATCAGTTAAGTTCAGTTAAGTTTAGGTAAATTCAGTTAAATTCAGTTAAATTCAGGTACTCATGCTCTGAAATCGTGTCACAGCAATTGTTTGGATGAATTAGCCCATACTTCACTAAAGCCCACAATATCAGGATTGAGCCTCTGCACATGAGTAATTATGTTATCTATGCGTGTCGAATCATGGTATTCTTAGCTCGCTGAAACGGTGACAATTGTATTTAAGAAAAGGTGGGTATTGTAGCTAAGAACATGAAGAGGAGTGTTGGACATGATAGTTGATAATCTATATTGTTTTAACAGGGAATATCCGGTCAAAAAAAGATAGTAAAATAACAATTAACAGATGAACCATCAGGTTAGATATTGATTCATCTGTTTAATTTTTAAATGAAAATTTGCCTAAGAAGTAGGTAAATTATTTAACGTAATCTCAAGATATTTTGACGCATTTGATGGTTACATTACCCAAAGCACCAGAATCTAGATTTCCACCAACTACCTGGGTAACATAATCTTCACTTGGAGAGGGAGTCCAGATGGAAGTGTTTGTCTTTGATCCCCAAGGACAATCCCAGTAGTATTCTCCAATTTTCACCTGCTTGTCAATATCAAAAATGTCAAATCTTCCTTCAGTTCCAGATGGAGAGTCCTCTCGACCACAAGAATTTATAACACTACTCTCACCTATATTAATTGTTATTTTGTTAGTTTCATCGATTGATATTTCTGCGTCTTTATTACCAGACTGGTGAAACTTTCCGTATGCAAGAGTAGCATTTTTGATGCCTATTCTAGTTCCTCGTGAGATGATCGTGATACTAACCCATTGAGCGTATGACATGTTTTTAATTATCCTATATACAGCTAATCGGATTTTTGTCGAGCTTTTTTACTGAGCTTGATAATAGTATCTCTGGTTTCTCAAATCAATAGTTCAGTTAAATTCAGGATTATTAAACTAGGTTAAATTCAGTTAAATTCAGTTAAATTCAGGTATCCATAACCTGAAATTGTGTCACAATTAAAAGCTGACTCCGGTTCCCAGCGTCTATCAACTACCAATATTTACCAAACTCAACCCCACCTATCAGTATCAGCCTGGTGGCAGTCTCCCACCTGATGCTCCTACTTATGTAGTCCGACAAACTGATACTGAACTGTACACAGGGTTATTAGCAGGGGATTATTGCTATGTTCTCAATGCTAGACAGATGGGGAAGTCTAGTTTGCGAGTGCGGACAATGGCCAAATTGCAAGCTGAAGGGATTGCTTGCGCTGAAATAGAACTAAGCGGAATTGGTAGCCAGCAAATTACCGCGTCTCAATGGTATGGCGGAATTATTCAGGAATTGGTCAGTGGGTTTAATCTGCAAATCAATCGCCGCAATTGGTTAAAAGAACACGATGATCTGTCTCCGATTCAGTGTTTAAATAAATTTATTGAAACGGTATTGCTCACGCAAATTCAGGAACAAATTATTATTTTTATTGATGAAATTGATAATGTCCTGGGTTTGAAGTTTTCCACAGACGAATTTTTTGCTTTGATTCGTCATTGCTATGAAAATCGAGCTATCAAACCGGTTTGTGAAAGGCTGTGTAAGAAAGCTCACAAAGTATTTGCTGAGATTTCATAGAAAACAGCACTTTGTGAGCAGATGAGTCAAGCATACCCTAGTAACTTGACATATCACAAGTAAGAATTGATACCAAAAATCATCAGCCAAATCTAGTGGTCGTCCGCACAATGTAGCAATATAGGCGGTTGTCAATGTCATTTTGTATGTATTACAGCAGATAAATAGTGAATAAGGTACAAAATATAAGAACAAAGCCACATACCAAAAGGCTTTTAACCCTGTTCCCTGTTACCTATTCCCTGTTCCCTGCTATGTAATTAACCACCACGCTTGAGGGCTAATTCAACACGATCAAACTCTAACTCTAGACGATTTTTCAATTTTTCAGGTATGGGACGGTTAGGGTAAGAACTATAGTGACCGGCTAAAGCGTTAAGGGCTGTTCTCATGGTTGTAAAGGAACTCAAACCAGAAACAGAATTATTAGCTCTTTGATAACGAGCAGAGAAGTCATTAATTTTTTGACGTGCTTCTGCTTGAAGTGCAGCTTTATTCGGATCATCTGAGGATACTTCTATGGCTTGTCTTAAAGTATTGACTACAGCCAAAGTGTCTTGACGATAATCTCCGCTTAAGCCATCAGGAGTACCAGAACAACCCATTAAGCCAATGGTGACAACTAAAAACAGTGCCAGCAGACGCGACCAATAACGTTTCATATCCATTAATTAAAACAATACGTAAATCAACGTCCATCCTATCTTGGATTGGGATCACAGAAGAAGGAGTTCAAGGAGTTCAGGAGTTCAGGAGTTCAGGAGTTCAGGAGTTCAGGAGTTCAAGAAGTTCAGGAGTTCAGGAGGAAGAATTAATTTTTCTTCCCCTACTCCCCCTGCCTCCCCTGCACCCTACACCCTGCACCCTACACCCTACACCCCACATTCCTAATCTTCCAGATAACAAGGAAGTTGTAAAGCTTGCTGAAGTAAAGGTTCATATTCTTGAAGACTGACATTATAAGCGC
>NZ_LUFH02000136.1 GCF_001586785.1 Sphaerospermopsis aphanizomenoides BCCUSP55 | reverse complement strand
ATTTCTGCCTGACTACCCACTCAATTCTCCTCAACGTTTTTTTCGACTTTTTCAGCAAACCCTAGTTAACTCCCGCTTCATGATGCAAGAAATAATTTGACGTGCTGTTTTCGGATCGTTTTCAAACTGAGTCGGTGTTAATTCTTTCTTCAGACAAAATTTAGACCAACCTTTCAAAGTTTCTGGTTTAACTTGCCAGTCGCTATAATATCCAGGAGTTGGCTTTTTTTCCTGGGGTGCAGCTAGTCGCAAAGCCTCTACCATTGCTGCAACTTGGCTATCAGAAACAGGTTGCTGTGCTTGAGTTGACAAAGGCAATAGTCCTAAACTGATAATAACTCCGGCAAGTAGCGATCGCATTGGTTTGTTGTTCATGACTATCTACTTTTGTTAAAAACTATGAAGTTTTACAATACTATATTTTCCCTGGCATGGCTAATTCTTCTATATCATCAGCTTGATTAGGTAATGCGGCTGTTAAAACTTCGCTACCTGATTCTGTAACTAAAACATCATCTTCAATGCGAATTCCCCGCACATCAGCAAATTGTTCTAAACGTTCCCAATTCACTAAATATTGGTATTGATCACGCACTTTTGGATCATTTAAAATTCCGGGAACTTGATAAAATCCTGGTTCAATAGTTACTAACATTCCTGAACGTAAAGGACGATTTAACCGCAGGTAACTTAACCCGAAGCGATCGCTTCTTTTTCTTCCTTCTTCATACCCTGCTAAATCTCCCAAATCTTCCATATCATGCACATCTAAACCTAAAAGATGCCCGATACCGTGGGGGAAAAACAGTGCATGAAGATCCATTTTTACCAAATCTTCCGGCTTACCTCGTAAAATTCCCAAATCTACCAAACCTTCTGCAATTACAGTTGCAGCCACAAGATGAATATCCCCATATTCCACACCAGGGGCTATCTTCTCAATACAAGCATCATGGGCAGCTAAAACAATATCATAAATATCTCTTTGGGTAGATGAAAACTTCCCAGATACAGGCCAAGTGCGGGTAATATCAGCCGCCCAACCAGTCTCCGTTTCCGCGCCCACATCAGCTAAAAGTAAATCTCCTGGTTGCAGTGAATGGAAATAATGGTTATTGTGTAAAACCTCACCATGTACGGTAACAATACTAGTGTAAGCAGTTGTCAGATTCTGACCCATAATTACTGCTTCCATTGCCGCACGGACTTCTGCTTCTAGTTTCGCTGTACCTGTAGCAGCCATTCCCGCTTTGTGTGCTGCTACACTTACTTCCGCAGCTTTACGTAATTCTACCAAGGCGGCTGCATCATGGGTGAGACGTAAGGAAACAATAGCTTTGGCTAATTCTAAATCAATTCCTTGGGGTGGTTGTTGAGGTAAAATCCACCGATCTAATAATTGTGATTGCTGTGTCCAAGTCGCCGCATCTTGGACAGGAATAGTGGCAGCATTTTCCAAATAATCTTTTAATTCTGCCATCGGCCTAGCATCATCTGCGCCTATCTGTACAGCGATTTCCTCACGGCTAGGCGTTTCTCCGTGCCAAAGGGCGCTACTAGGGTGGGGGTCATCTATAAATAACTGTAGATTACCACTTTCTAGGCGAATAGCGGCATTTTGGAGAGGAATTCCAGCAAAATAAAGGAAATGACTACTAGGACGGAAAGGGAAAGTATTCGCGGGAAAGTTGCGGGAACTACTACCGCCAGACCAGAGAATTGCCGGAAAATCAATCAATTCTGCTAGTCGTTGACGACGGTGACGGAGGGTTGCTGAAAGGGTGGATGTGTGCATAAATTTTGAGGATAGTGTCAATAAGAATGGTGTGGGGGGTAGGGTTGAGGGGTAGGTTTTTAATACATGAAAGCTGATGTAATATTTCAGGAAGTTTACGGTATAGCTAAGTCAACAGTAACACGCTTAGAACTTACGCAAGACTAATGTATTTTCGTCATTGCGATCGCAGGAAATCTCAAACCCATATTTTTCGTAGCGTATACGTAATTCCTGACGCTTTTTGTGTGTAGTTTCCGGTGAAACATTGAAGAAAGTAGAAGAATATCTTTTCCTATAAGTGATATTTATCAATAAAAATCGTATTTTTCCTTAATATCAGGGTTTTCCTCACAAGTTCTTCAAATTTCATGTTTACCCTAAAACACAAGGGGATACCAATAAATAAATTATCAAATTTTGTGGGATAAGTTGATAGCCAATCCAGATTCCAGGTCAGGCAATATACCTACCCTGCAATAACTAATTGAACATTTTTTATTGGCAAGTTTCTGAACCCTTGTAAATATAAATTTTTGTATTTAAACCAATGCCATAAAGTCAGAAGTTCAATGCTACTTTTCGTCTATAGAGACAGAAATTATGGATAACGTAGTGCCAACAATTGAAGTCTTTCAATTTGCTCTCGTTCGTTACCGATTAGCTTTGGAATGTTTAAACTCTACTCAGACTTTCCTTTCAACCGAACAAGCATTGGAAATTTTATCAGCTAGGGATGCTCTCCAAAAACTTTTAAAAACTCAGGAGTCAATCCCTGTAGAATTCCTATCGCAATTAATGCAGCTTGATTCACAATTGAAACAAAAAGCTAGCAAGATAACTAAAGCTCTCGACTTGGTTGAGTGTCAGGAAAGTTTGCCTACACCTACTCAAGATTGGTGGTGGCATTTGGATGCTAAACAGGTTAATTGGTTAATCAAAGGTCTGAAAATAATTACCTGGACGGGTAGTTTGGGACTGTTGGCGAATATTGCCAGTCGCTTTCTGAGTGGCGGAGTGGGTGTTATTGGGGCAGCTGCGGTAGTTTTTCCCACTGTCTTGAGTTTACTTCAAGTTAGAAGTGAATTGACAGATGCGGGACGAGAAGGCTTTGAAAAATTTATCACTAAATTGGGAATTCCTCAACATAGTCGAGAAAGTGCA
This sequence comes from Sphaerospermopsis aphanizomenoides BCCUSP55, assembly GCF_001586785.1. Classification (GTDB taxonomy): domain Bacteria; phylum Cyanobacteriota; class Cyanobacteriia; order Cyanobacteriales; family Nostocaceae; genus Sphaerospermopsis_A; species Sphaerospermopsis_A aphanizomenoides_A. The sequence goes on along the minus strand of NZ_LUFH02000136.1, from coordinate 10,296 downwards.
AAATTTTGCTCTCTCATCATTCTTTTTGGATTATTACTGGGCTTTTGGTTTGCTTTACCGCTAATTTCTCAAGCCTACTACAACCAGCAAGGAAAGAAAAACTACGAGCAGGGCAAGTTAGGAACAGCTGAAGAAAATTACTTGAGAGCCATTGCCTTAAATCCCGATAATGTAGATGCTCACTACAATTTGGGCAATCTTTATGAGGACTTGCAGCAGTTTGATAAAGCCCGCATTGAGTATCTAATCGCGGTTAAAGGAGAAATGCCAGAAGTTTATAATAACTTGGCTCGATTGTTTATTCAGAAGAAGGAATATCCCCAAGCAGTTGCTCTGCTACAACAAGGTCTTTTACAAACAGGAACACAGCACAGCCAACCTGAAGTTAAGTACAACATCTTTAAAAATTTGGGATGGGCGAGGTTTCAGCAAGGTCGAGATTTAGAGGCACAGCAGGCGCTGCAAGCTGCTATCGGCATTGCTAGCAATTCTGAATTTGCTAAATATATCAGCAACCCTGGTTCAGCGCATTGTTTGTTAGCTCAGGTGTTGGAACGGCAGAAGCAACCCTCAGCCATTGAACAGTGGCAACAATGCTGTCAGTTAGGGTCTACCCTTAATCCTGATGAAGATACTTGGTTACACTTAGCCCACAAGAAGTTACAGAAGGTTAGACAATCATGCAAAAAACAATAACTTTTAAAAGTTTAACTGGGGTCGTTTTCAGTCTAATGTGGCTTGGATTAGCTGTACCTGATCTTGCCCCTGCTCAAACAAATCCACCAGCATTGAATTTTATTTCTGAAATTAAAGGTGATGTGCAGATCAAGCGCAGTCAATGGAAAAGCTATCACAAAGCCAATGTGGGAGATTTACTCAATTTCTCCGACCAATTACAGCTAAGGACTGGTGCATCAGCAAAAGTAATGTGTAGCAATCTATCTGTTTGGCATCTGCGCGGTAATTCTCTGGCTAAAGTCGCCGATGGTTGTTCTTCAGGAATACTAACTGTTATCCGCCCTGGTCATCGAACCAACACCCGCAGTCCTAGCAATTCAATTCCCTACATTATCAGCCCACGAAACACAGCCCTACTTAATAACCGCCCAATATTGCGCTGGAATGGTGTTCCAGGGGCTACTCGCTATAAGGTGCAAGTAAAAGATGCTGGGTTATCTTTGGACTGGCAAACAGAAACTAGCAACACACAAATCGAATATCCTGGTCAACCTGTTTTACAACCAAATTTCTCTTATCTTCTCACTGTCGAAACCAACAAGGGAGATTCATCACGAGAAGATGGAGTTAAACTTAATTTTACTCTGTTGGATACACAAACTGCCGAGTCAGTACGAACAAAAGTTGCTATCTTAAAGCAACAAAAATTAACCCACGAAGCAGAAGGATTAGGATTAGCTTATCTGTATCAAAGTTATAACTTGAAATCGGAAGCCATCAACTTATTAGAAGATTTGGTGAAACGAGGAAGTCAAACAAGCGCAGTCTATCAATTTTTAGGTGATTTATATCTGCAAGTAGGATTGAGTAAGGAATCCAAAATTTCTTATATTAAGGCTTTAGAACAAGCCAAACTAAACAAAGATATAGAAGGGCAAGCTGAGGCACAAGTGCAATTAGGACTAACAGAGAATGATTTAAACAATAAAACTGAGGCAACCAGGTGGTTGACCCAAGCACAAACAAATTATCAAAAGTTAGGTGACACAATAAGATATGAGGAGGTAAAGCAATGGATAAACAAGTAGCAGTCAAATTCTTTCGGCAATTTACTAACACAAATAAGCATCAACCAACGTCTTTAGGATTTATCTTATTGGTGTGTTTATGCTTATGTTCAGAAACCGTTAATGCCTACTCTAAATCCACACGGAATTCTATCAACCCTACCCATCAACTTATGGTTGAAACCGATCCTCGTACTCAAGCACAAAAGCTTTTTGATGAAGGAATGAAATTATCTGAACAAGAGACATCAGATTCTTGGCGTGAGGCTATCAAGAAATATCAAGAAGCCCTTCAACTATTTAAAGTTGCTGGAGATCAAGCAGGAGAAGCTAAAACTTTAGGGAATCTTGGTATTACTTATTCCCAGTTAGGTGAAGAGCAGGAAGCACTTAATTATCTTAACCAAGCTCTAAATTTATCTCGGCTGCTAAACAATCGTGGTAATGAGATTGTTTCCCTTATCAGAATTGGTTTTGCTTACAAAAAAATGGGCGATTTTCAGCAAGCTATATCTTATTATCAGCAGGTAATTCCACTCATACGAGAAACAAAGAATAAACTTCAAGAAGCCCAGGTTTTGAGTCAAATTGGCTCGGTCTATCATAGCTTGGGAAATAAAGAGCAAGCTGTTACTTATTTTAATCAAGGCTTACTGTTGTTTCAAGAACAAAAAGAATTTGCCTCTGCTGCTCTTAATCTTCAGGAAATTGGACTTATCTACCTTGAATTTGGCGATCCTGAAAATGCTATAAAAAAATTCCAGCAGGCGCTACCACTCTGGCAAAAAACAGGTGAACCTGTCCGCGCAGCGTCAGCCCGTCAGATGATGGGGATTGCAAATAGCAATTTAGGTAACTATCAACAAGCAATTGATGACTGGAAACAATCATTTAATCTATTTAAAAATAACAGAAATAACCTTGAAGCTGCTGATATACTTCAGCTTTTAGGACAACTTTACAGACAATTAGGTGATGATAAACAAAGTATTGAGATGTATCAAGATGCACTTGCTCTCCAAGAAGAACTTAATAACAAGTCTGGTCAGGCGGAAATTCACTCAGAAATTGGCTTAACTTATTATTCTCGTGATGATTATAATCAAGCTCTTAGTGAATACAATAAATCTCTTCTCCTGTGGCGAGAATTGGGTAATAAGAGCGAGGAAGCTAGAATTATTAATGCTATTGCTACTGTGCATTACTGGTCAAAAAATTACCAAAAAGCAATAGATTATCTGATGGAAGCACTACCGATATTTCGCGCCGAAGGAATCAAAGACAGAGAAGCAGAAACACTTGGTAAACTAGCTTTGTACCATAGCCTGTTGAATGAAAAACCAAAAGCAATAGAATATGTCAATCAAGCAATTGCTATTACTCAAACTTTAAAATCATCCTACTATAAAGCTTTAGAATTTTCCCGTGCTGGTATGATTTATTTTTCATTGTCTGACTATCAGAAAGCACTAGATTATTATAATCAAGCTCTTCAACTTTATCGTCAGACAGGAAACATAAGTAGTGAAGCATCTACACTAGCTAGAATAGCTCAAATTGAACAAAACAAAGGCAACTTAGCTGAAGCCGAAAAGTCAATTAAAGCCTCTATTGAGATTATTGAAAAATTACGCACTAAGGTGATTAGTCCTGAACTGCGTCAAACCTATTTTTCTAGTGTCCAAGATTACTACCAATTTTGCATTAGCTTATTGATGAAGCTTCATGAAAAAGATTCATCGCAAGGCTATGATAAACAGGCTTTTAACTATAGTGAACGTTCCCGCGCTAGAACATTATTAGAACTGCTCACAGAAGCTAATGCCAATATTAAAGAAGGAGTAGATCCTCAATTATTGACGCAAGAAAAAAGCTTACAACGTCAAATTGACGCTATCGAAAAACAACGTATAGATATCAATAACAATCCTAATAGTAATACTCAACAAAAAACAACCATTGCTCAAGAACACAAAAATCTATTAAATAAGTATCAGGAGTTACAAAACCAAATCCGTAGTAAAAGCCCTAAATATGGGTCATTACAATATCCTCAACCTCTGACCTTAGAACAAGTTCAACAACAGATTTTAGATAAAGATACTATTTTATTACAGTATTCTTTAGGAGAAGAACGGAGTTATCTTTGGGTAGTCACTAAAGAGGATATGACCAGTTATCAACTTCCATCGCGTGGAGAGATAGAAAAGCAAGCCAAAAATTTTAATGACCAGATAAGACAGATAAACAACCAACAAGAATTTACTCAAGCAGAATCTTTAATTAGGAAAACCATTTTGACTCCTGTTAAGGATAAAATAACTAAAAAACGTATTTTAATTGTTGCAGATAGAGCATTACAATACGTTCCTTTTGCTGCACTTTCTCTTTCAGAAAATCAACAACCTCTTATTGCTGAACACGAGATTATTAATTTGCCTTCTAGTTCCAGTTTAGCAACTATTCGTAATGAAACTAAAGCTAGAAAATCTGCACCAAAAACGTTAGCTGTTTTAGCTGATCCTGTCTTCAGTTCTGATGATCAACGAGTACAACAAGCCAACAAGACTATTTCTCAAAATCTATCTGATTTAAGTCTACTTGCCCTTCAGCGTTCGCTCAGAAGCTCAGAAGATAATACATTACGTTCCCTGCCTGGAACTCGGAAAGAAGCAGAAGCTATCTTAAATCTCGTTCCTGAAACTACTCAAAAAACCTCTGCTTTTGACTTTGATGCTAATCTTTCTACTGCAACTAATCCTCAATTAAGTCAATATAAAATAGTCCATTTTGCAACTCATGGTATCTTTAATACCGAATCACCAGAATTATCTGGGGTGGTGCTTTCATTAGTAAATAAAAATGGCAAGACTGTTAATGGTTTCTTGCGTCTTAATGAAATCTTTAACCTTAATCTTCCAGCAGATTTGGTAGTAATAAGTGCCTGTGAAACTGGATTAGGTCAAGAAATCAAAGGAGAGGGATTAGTTGGATTAACCAGAGGTTTCATGTATGCGGCTTCGCCTCGTGTATTAGTAAGTTTATGGCAAGTAGACGATAAAGCAACATCAGAAATTATGACCAGATTTTATCGTTTAATGTTACAGAAGAAATTACCACCAGCAGAGGCATTGAGAGAGGCACAATTAGAGATGCAGCGAGAAACAGAGTGGAAATCTCCCTATTATTGGGCAGCTTTTGTTCTTCAGGGTGAGTGGCGATAGATATAGTATAACCTACAACTAATTACTGAAAATAAAATATAATATTCTCATGAGATTTATGAACAAGCTTCAAACCAGGAACACCGCAAAATCCAGGAGTGAACGTCGGCATACTGAGCAAGATTAAAGTAGGATTCATATAGAATCTTCAGGGGTCGACAAGCAAGATGAAACCAAGATAGGTAAAGGGTTTCAGGTGATAGACCTTCTCAAAAATATGGTGCTTATTGACAATAATGTACGGTTATTAAGCAGCTATCTAGAGAGTACAGTTTGATGGTAGAAAAGAATGGTCTCGTCAAAATAACAAGACCAAACAAAAAAATGCTACCGTCATTTTATCAAGAAATCCTCGAAAAATACCTGAGTAATAGACAGTTAATCACCCTGAAAATGCTGGTGTGGGTACTTCAAACTCAGAAAGAAGTGAGAATAGAAAGATTGGCTGCCAATCTACCGTTACCAATACAAGAAAACAGCCGTCGTCGTCATATACGTCATATACAAAGATTTTTGAACTCTAATAAATTGAGTGTGGTGCTGTTATGGTTTCCAATCATTGAAGTAATTTTAGCACGCTTATTTAAACCGCTTTCCCAATTGGTTATTGCTATAGATAGAACTCAGTGGAAAGACAACAATGTTTTGATGGTAAGTGTAATTTATCGAAAAAGAGCATTACCAATATATTGGTGTCTGCTAGATAAAAAAGGTTGCAGTAACTTCCAAGAGCAACAAAAAGTATTACGTCCGGTAATTAGGTGATTGAAACAATATGAATTAGTTATTATTGGTGATAGAGAATTTCATGGTGCTGAATTAAGGAAATGGTTACATAGTCAGGGTTTGAAGTATATCTTCAGACAGAAAAAAGATACCACATTTCGAGAAAAAAGACACTCATTTCAACCTCTAAGTTCAATTCCTATTTATCCTGGAGGTCAGAGATTTTATGAAAATGTTAAGCTCACACAAGAGCAAGGTTTTGGTCGTTGTAATTTAGCCGTTTATTGGAAACGGAAGTATCGCGGTAAGCAAGAATTAGAACCTTGGTATTTATCAACTAATCTCACAGATATATCATCAACCATCAAAATATATGGTCAACGTTTTGGAATTGAGGCTATGTTTAAAGATTGTAAAACTGGGGGTTACAATTTAGAAGGTTCTCAAGCTTCTCCCGATAGACTTGTACGCCTGATTTTATTGATTGCTTTATCTATGACTTCTGCATGGTTACAAGGTCAAAAAACTCAAGCTCAAAGAAAACAATCTTATGTTTGTCGTTCTACAGAACAGAAAAGAATCAGAAGAAGACATAGTGCTTTTTGGATTGGTTTGTACGGTTCTAGTTGGATAGTTTCCATGAATCAGTGCCAAGAATTGGTTTTTTTAATGATGGCTTTGGTATGGCTACGCCACGCAAGCTATCGCAATAAGCTGCCATTTTATCAACAGGGTCTGAGGGCTATGATGCTTATCCAGCAACCTTTTTAGCTTCTTTGTCGCCCCCTCAACTCGTGCAGTTTAAACAAAGCTCAGTTAATGTCCGACGGGATACCGGGAGTTGCAGAGAAGCCCACACTGTATGCTTGCATCTGTGTGGGAGTATGTCTCTTAAGCCGCCAATTTACCCCAGGCAATGTAAGGTAATTTTGTTGCTGTTGCTTTTACCTGTTCTGCATTTGCTACCAACTGTCCGCAAGCATCCCAAGTCCCAGAAACAAAGGCGGTTTTTGTGCCTTCACTCATTGCCACTGGGAAGGTTAAATCTCCACTAGATACTTGCAATTTTTCCACATCTATGGTAATAGCTGCTTGAGGATCAGCTGTGACTAATTCTTGCAGTTGTTTAACTATGGACGCTTCAGCAGTGACACAAGGTATACCCATTGCCACACAGTTACCAAAAAAGATTTCGGCGAAGCTTTCACCAATGACGGCTTTTATTCCCCATTTAGCTAATGCTTGGGGTGCGTGTTCTCTTGATGAACCACAGCCAAAGTTACGGTTAACTATTAATACTTTCGCGCCTTGATATTGGGTTTGGTCGAAAGGATGTTGACCGTTTAAAGCTTTCCTGTCGTCGATAAATACGCCTTCTCCTAAGCCGTCAAAGGTGATGGCTTTTAAGTAGCGGGCAGGTATAATTCTGTCTGTGTCGATATCATCGCCAATTAAAGGAACGGCGCGATCGCTGATCTGTCTAATTTCACTTACCATTTTAGGGAATAGGGAATAGGGAATAGTGGAGGCAAAAGGCAAAAGGCAAAAGGCAAGAGGCAAGAGGAAAAAGGAAAATAATCTATTCTCTTCGCTGTCACCTGTCACCTGTCACCTGTCACCTACAAAAGTTCTCGCACGTCAGCAACTTCTCCTTTAATAGCCGCAGTTGCTACCATCGCGGGACTCATAAGTAAGGTACGACCGGAAGCAGAACCTTGTCTTCCTTTAAAGTTGCGGTTGGAGGAGGAGGCGCTAATTTGTCTCCCTTGTAGTTTGTCTGGGTTCATGGCTAAACACATGGAACACCCTGGTTCTCTCCACTCAAAACCTGCCTCCACAAAGATTTGATCCAGTCCTTCGGCTTCGGCTTCTTTTTTCACTCTTTCTGAACCAGGAACAACAAAGGCTTTCACACCCTCTGCAACTTTGCGACCTTGGGCTATTTTGGCTGCTTCTCTTAAGTCGCTGATGCGTCCATTGGTGCAACTACCAATAAAGCAAACATCAATTTTTGTCCCTTGGATGGGTTGACCTGGGTACAAGTCCATGTAGCGATAGGCTTCTTCGGCAACAAAGCGGTCTTCTTCTGCTAGTTCTGCGGCTGCGGGGACTTTTTGATCAACACCAATTCCTTGACCGGGTGTAATTCCCCAGGTGACAGTGGGAGGAATATCTTCAGCATTAAATACTACTACATCATCATATTCGGCATTGGCATCACTCCGCAGAGATTCCCACCAAGCAACGGCTTTATCCCAGTCTGCACCTTGGGGAGCGAAATCTCGATTTTGCAGATAGTCGTAAGTAATTTGGTCAGGGTTAACATATCCGCATCTTGCACCACCTTCAATGGCCATGTTACAAACGGTCATCCGTTCTTCCATGTTCATCTGTGCAAAGGTCGTTCCTGAAAATTCGTAAGCGTAGCCTACACCACCTTTTACTCCCAAGGTGCGGATGATATGTAGAATTACGTCTTTGGCGTAAACTCCAGGTTTAAGTTTGCCGTTAACTTCTATTTTGCGGACTTTGAGTTTAGATAATGCTAGGGTTTGGGAGGCGAGAACGTCTCTAACTTGACTTGTACCGATACCAAAGGCGATCGCTCCAAACGCACCATGACTAGATGTATGGCTATCTCCACAAGCTATAGTCATTCCCGGTTGAGTCAGTCCCAATTCCGGGGCGATAACGTGAACTATACCTTGATTTCCTGAACCAATATTGTAAAAAGTTATGTCATTTTCTTGACAACTTTTTTCTAAAGCCTGGATCATTTCTTCCGCCATGCTATCCAAAAAGGGACGAGCTTGGTTATCGGTAGGCACGATATGATCAACTGTGGCCACAGTCCTTTGTGGAAACAATACTTTTAAACCCCTTTCTTTGAGCATAGCAAAGGCTTGGGGACTGGTAACTTCATGGATAAGGTGGAGGCCAATAAATAGTTGCGTTAGTCCTGATGGAAGTGTACCAACGGTGTGTATGTCCCAAACTTTGTCAAACAGAGTTCCCTTGCTCATACGTCAATCTATGTTAAAGGAGTCGGATTTCTAATTTTATCAGAAAACAGCACATCGGAGCAGTTGCCGCTGTTGAAATGTATACTATATTTGTTCTGCTCCCAATCTATCATTTTCAAAATCAGGATTAAACAGTTAACAGAATTTAGGATGCAGTAAAAGCTGATCTCAAAACGTAATATAGGCATCCAGTTTGATTCCTGATAGCGTAGCGTGGCGTAAGCCATAAATACTTGTGTAGGCAGGCAAGAGGCAAGAGGCAAAAGGCAAAAGGGTTGTAGAAGATTTAGGTGTACGGAGTTTTGTTCAATAATCAAATATTAGTCCTATATTACTTTATAGATATTGCTATTCGCATTCCCCAGGGTATTCTTCATTTAGCTTGCTTTGCAATTTCCAAAACAATTCATTCTTTTCTCTTTTGATAACAACCTTACCTAAATTAATTGCAGTTCAGGTAAGCTAAAAATAGCAGTTTTCATCCTCAAAACAATGACAGTAAATAGTCCCACAATTTTAGCCTTAGACTTTGATGGAGTGATTTGCGATGGACTAATTGAATATTTTGAGGTAGCATGGCGTACCTACTGTCAACTATGGTCATCTGCTAAAAATACACCACCAGATGATTTAGCTTTGAGATTTTATCGTTTACGTCCTGTAATTGAAACAGGTTGGGAGATGCCTGTTTTAATTGCAGCTTTAATAGAAGGCTTCGCTGATGATAAAATTCTGCAACAATGGACAAGTATAACTTCACAAATATTAGCAGCATCTAATTTAGATGCAAAAGAAATTGCCCTAAAACTTGATACTATCCGCGATGAATGGATAAGCACAGATTTAGATGGTTGGCTAAGTATGCATAAATTCTATCCTGGTGTGATAGAAAGACTAAAAATAACTCTTACTAGTCACGTTAACTTGTATATTGTCACTACTAAAGAAGGACGTTTCGTCCAGCAACTGCTACAAAAAGAAGGAGTTAATTTACCACCAGCAGCGATTTTTGGAAAAGAAGTAAAACGCCCAAAATATGAAACTTTACGAGAATTACTTGAGCAAACCCAACCAAAATCCGTAAATTTATGGTTCGTAGAAGATAGACTTAAAACATTACAGTTAATTCAAAAGCAATCTGACTTAGATCATGTACAACTTTTCTTAGCAGATTGGGGTTACAATACCCAATTAGAAAGGCAAATGGGACAAAATGATCCACGCATTCATCTCATCTCACTTTCCCAGTTTGCCCATGATTTTTCCCAGTGGATTTGATATATTTAGTTAGTTTGTTGTCTCCTATCTTGTGCCTCAGATGCAGTGGTAGGTAGACAAAATTATAGACACAAAAAACAAACCCTCTCATTAAATCAATAATGAGAGGGTTCGTATAATAATAGACCTGGCATAGAGCTATTTTGGCGTGGGGCAACCCCCAGACTATCGTCGCCGTGGCAGCGTTTCACCTCTGAGTTCGGGAAGGGATCAGTGTGGGACCACCGCGCAATCAACACCAGGAAAACCTGTCGATTTTGGATTTTGGATTTTGGATTTTAGATTGGAATTATCAATCGC
>NZ_LUFH02000135.1 GCF_001586785.1 Sphaerospermopsis aphanizomenoides BCCUSP55 | reverse complement strand
AGGCAGGGGAGGCAGGGGGAGAATATTAACTTTTGCCTCTTGCATGAGTGCCTTTTGCCTTCTTTCTGTTCCCTGTTCCCTGTTCCCTGTTCCCTTGTTTACGAATTACGAATTAAGTAAGTCGGCACGAAACAACCAAGCAAGTACAAAAATGTAAAATTGCTAAAAACCTCTTTCCTCCAGCATAGCTGCCTCCTGCCTCCTGCCTTGTCATAACGACAATTTTTAACGCCTACCTACTTATTAAAATGTTTCTCACCCAAACTGTGCCTCGACAACGAGAAATTATTGAAGTAGTCCTCCGCAATGGTTGGGACTATATGCGACGGTTGCTTACTGGTGGTAAAACTGATGAACCTCAATTACCAACACCTGCGGTCTTAAAAAATATTTTGGTGGATTTAGGGCCAGTTTATGTCAAACTCGGTCAGCTACTTTCCACCCGTCCAGATTTGTTAAATGCTGCTTATATTGAAGAACTGTCCACTCTACAAGACGAAGTACCACCAGTTCCTTGGTCAGAGGTAGAAATTGTTATCCGCAAACAGTTAAAAAATCCTCTGGAAGAAACATTTCGCACCGTTAATCATATTCCAGTGGCGGCAGGATCAATTGCCCAAACCCATCGCGCTACTTTAGCAGATGGAAGAGAAGTAGCTCTCAAGGTACAACGTCCAGGGATTGATGTCACCATTGGCCAAGATATTGCCTTAATTCAAGGAATTGCGGATTTAGTAGCGCGTACTGATTTTGGTCAAACCTATGATATCAAGGCTATTGCTGAGGAATTTACTCACGCTTTAGAAGCAGAATTAGACTTTACACGAGAAGCTGGCCACACAGACCAACTACGGCGTAACTTATCCCAAAGTCGTTGGTATGATCCCACACAAATAGTAGTTGCGGAAATTTACTGGCATCTGACTACAGAAAAATTATTAGTGATGGAGTGGTTGGATGGTGTGCCTCTGTTAACAGCAGATTTAACTAGCGAAAATGGTCAAGATGCTGTCGCTAAAAGGAAAGGAATAACCACTTTATTGTTTAGAGTATTTTTTCAACAACTCTATATTGATGGTTTCTTTCACGCTGATCCCCATCCCGGAAACTTATTTTATCTTACTGATGGGCGTGTTGCGCTTTTAGATTGTGGCATGGTGGGTAGACTTGATCCCCGTACTCAACAAATTCTCACCGAAATGTTGTTAGCAATTGTTGATTTAGATGCTCAAAGATGCGCTCAGTTAACTTTGCAACTTTCAGATTCTGCTCAACCTGTGATTTTATCTCGGTTAGAAAATGATTATGAGCGAATGCTGCGAAAATATTATAATGTCAGCCTGACTGAGATCAATTTCAGTCAAATCATCTATGAAATTTTACAAATTGCCCGCAATAATAAAATTCGTTTACCCAGTAATATGGGTTTATATGCCAAAACATTAGCGAATTTAGAAGGAGTGGCACGTACTTTTAATCCAGAAGTGAATTTATTTGAGGAAATTCAACCATTAATTACAGACTTGTTTCGTCGTCAGTTATTAGGAGATAGTCCTGTTCGCTCCCTCCTGCGTACTGCTTTAGATATCAAAAGTCTTTCTTTACAATCTCCTAGACAAATTGAACTATTATTAGACCGTGTAACTTCAGAAACCCTACAATGGAATTTATCACTCAGAGGTTTAGATGGTGTACGCCGGACAATGGACGATGCTGCTAACAGGCTTTCTTTTAGTATCTTAGTAGGGTCGCTGATCATGGGAGCAGCACTTATTTCTAGTAGAGCAACAACATCACAATTATCTTATGTTAGTAGCATCTTATTTGCTGCTGCTAGTTTATTAGGTTTATGGTTGATAGTTAGTATTTTACGCTCAGGGCGTTTAAGGTAACTAAATTAACTCAGCTAAGGCGGCCAGTAGCAGATGGCAAATGTTAATTTTTATATATAATTTTCACAAGGGTCTTACATAAGTTCACATTACTTAGATAATTATACTTAAATCATTATTTATTGTGAGTTAATGGATATAGTGTCACATTAATTTGAGTCGAGAAATAAATATTCATGTTCAATCAAAAAGGTATATTCCAGATAGAGGAAGATATCCCTTTACCTGGTGATCCGCTGCCATTCAATTCCCGATTTTATATTGAACGTCCTCCCATTGAAAATGATGCTTATACAGAGTTGAGCAAACCAGGTGGATTGCTACGCATTAGAGCATCTTGCAACATGGGCAAAAGTTCCTTGATGTTACGGTTAATTCACCGAGCCATGAATCAAGGATACCTAATAGTGAGTATAGATTTCCAACAGGCCGATAGCGAAATTTTTGCTAGTCTTAACCAATTTTTACGCTGGTTTTGTATTAATGTTGCTCGTCAGTTGTCTGTTGCACCAAATCTAAACGATTATTGGGATGAGGATATCGGGAGTAAAATTAGTGCTTCAATTTATTTTGAGGAATATTTATTAAAACAAATTCAAAGTCCATTAGTTTTAGTTCTAAATGAAGTAAATTATATTTTTGACCATCTGCAAATTGCTAAGGATTTTTTACCTTTGTTAAGAAGTTGGCATGAAAAAGCTAAACAAACTAAAATTTGGCAAAAATTGCGGATGGTAGTAATTCACGCTACAGAAGTTTATGTTCCTTTAAATGTAAATCAATCTCCTTTTAATGTAGGATTATGCCTAAAAATACCAGAATTTAATGCGGAACAAGTCACAGAATTTGCTAGGCGATACGAAATGAATTGGTTTGATAGTAGTGCTGTAAAACAATTAATGGATCTGGTTGGTGGACATCCTTATTTAATTCATCTCAGTTTATATCATCTCCAGCAACAAAGAATTTCTTTTCCAGAACTACTAGCCACGGCTATCAGCCACAATGGCATTTATAGCAATCATTTAAGGTATTTGTTGACGATATTACAAAGTAATAAAGAATTATCTGAAGCTTTTTATCAAATTATAAATCCCCAAGAATCTAACCATATATCGGTGAATTTAATTTATAAATTAGATAGTTTGGGACTTATTAAAAAATTAGGAAATGATAATTTTCAACCAGCTTGTGAAATGTATCGTTTATTTTTTCAAAAAGAAAACTTAATAGTAGAAAATAATCCTTCTATTCGTTTAGAACAACTAGAAGAAGAAAATGAAAGATTAAAATTTTTAGTGAATTTTGATACACTGACTCAAATTGCTAACCGGAGATATTTTGATGATCGCTTCCAATTAGAATGGGAAAGGATGGAACGTACTCAAGAACCCATAGCCTTGATATTAGCAGATATAGATAAATTTAAACTTTTTAATGATACCTATGGACATCAAGCTGGAGATGATTGTTTAAGTCAAGTTGCTCAAGCAATTAATGCAGTAATTACACGACCAGATGATTTAGTTGCGCGTTATGGTGGGGAAGAATTTGCGGTGATTCTACCACAGACTGATGCTAAAAAAGCAATAATAATTGCGGAAGAAATTAGAGAAAAAGTCAAATTATGGGAAATTAAAATTCCTAGCAGCACTCAATATGGTCAAGAAATAAATGTAGCCCAAGTAACAATAAGTTTAGGAATTGCCTGTCTTATCCCTCAAGCCTCTCTAGGGTTAAAGGAATTATTTGCAGCAGCTGATCAAGCACTATATGAAGCCAAGCAAGTGGGGCGCAATTGTACTATTTTGAGTTCCAAATTTTGTTATTACAATCCAAGTTATGAATGATACTTTCTCTCTTACTTTGATTCCAGGGTATACCCCACCTAACAAGGGTAGGTTTTTTACATTGTCGTCAGGGCAAGACAAGGAAGACAAGGAGGGAAAGTAGACAAGGAAGTTATGCCTCTTATGAAAAAATACCCCTTTAAGAGCTATTAAAAGCAGAAGATTTTTTCCGAACAATAGCATAGTCAAGAATTAGTCAAAAATGATTACCCTAGAGAGAATATTTCTGAACACCATCTGTGCGATTCTTAGTAAAAGGCAGAAATTAAAAATCAGAATGCATCAGGTAGAAGGAAATAATTTTTTATGTCAATAATCATAGCAGACAACCTCAGTAAATCCTATCCAGTAGCGATTAAAGATCCAGGGATTCGCGGAACTTTTACCCACTTTTTTCGCCGCACCTATCATCATATTAATGCTGTGCAGGATGTTTCTTTTAGGATTGAACCTGGTGAAGTAGTGGGGTTTTTAGGACCAAATGGTGCTGGTAAAACCACAACTTTAAAAATGCTCACAGGGTTAATTTATCCTTCTAGTGGCAAAGTCAAAGTTGCTGGACAGATTCCCTTTCGTCGTCAAGAAGCATTTTTGCAAAACATCACCCTAATCATGGGACAAAAACAGCAATTAATTTGGGATTTACCAGCAATAGATTCCTTAAAAATTAATGCCGCAGTTTACAACATTTCTGATAAAGAATTTCATCGACGAGTTGGTGAATTAACAGAAATGCTATCCCTAGAAGGGAAGCTTAATCAACCAGTACGCAAACTTTCATTGGGTGAAAGAATGAAAGCAGAACTATTAGCAGCACTTTTACATCGTCCCCAAGTTTTATTTTTGGATGAACCAACTTTAGGACTGGATGTTAATGCTCAAGTAGGAGTACGTGATTTTTTACGAGAATACAATCAGCTTTATCAAGCCACAGTATTATTAACCAGCCATTACATGGCAGATATTACAGCTTTATGTCAACGGGTGCTAGTGATTCACCAAGGAAAACTAATGTATGATGGTAGCTTAGATGGACTATTAGAAAACTTTGCACCTTATCGAGAAATTTATGTTGAATTATCTCAATCGTTACCCGCAGAAAAATTAATGTCCTATGGTGACATTCAGCTTTTAGAAGGACGAACGGTGCGATTTATTGTCCAACGCGATGCACTGACGCGCACAGTATCACAGATTTTAGCAGATTTGGATGTGGTGGATTTAACAGTAACTGAACCACCAGTAGAAGAAGTAATAGGTAGAGTTTTTCAATCTGGTATTGTGTAGTAGGTGACAGGTGACAGATGTGAAAATCTGCTTGTATCTTAGTTTTGTTATTGTTCGCGTCCTAACTAGCTCAGGACTTATGCAAAATCATGAAAGAACAAACCACGAAGGACGCAAATAACACGAAGGAATAAGAGTTTCAGAGAGTTCTTGCGTAAGTCCTATAGCTGCTGCTATATCTTCTGCTATATCTTCAAAGTAAACAGGGAATAGGTAAAATCAAAATTGAAACATCAAATATCTATGCAAAATATTTTCAAAAAAATCCTGACTTTGCTAACAGTATATTATGCCTATATGCTGGAGTATCGCTCAGAATTAATATTATGGGTTTTGTCTGGGTCTTTACCAATTATTCTCATGGGTGTCTGGATAAAAGCCGCAGCAGGTGGAAATTTTAGTTTTACACCCGTAGATTTTGCACGTTATTTTTTTGCTGTTTTTATCGTTAGACAACTTACCGTTGTTTGGGTAATTTATGAATTTGAAAAAGAGGTAGTACAAGGTAAATTATCACCCCGGTTATTACAACCTATTGATCCAGTATTTCATCATTTAACTGGGCATATTTCTGAAAGATTTGCGCGACTTCCTTTTGTATTTCTGCTCACAGGATTCTTTTTTTTATTATATCCCGAAGCTTTTTGGATGCCGAGTTTAGGCAATATATTATTATTTACCTTGGCTGCGGTACTAGCTTTCGCTTTACGGTTTCTAATTCAGTACACCCTGGCAATGTTAGCTTTTTGGACAGAAAGAGCAACAGCTTTAGAAAATTTCTGGTTTTTGTTTTTTCTGTTTTTATCAGGTATGATTGCACCTTTGGAAGTTTTTCCTGAAGCTGTGCGAAACATAGTTATGTTTACACCATTTCCCTATTTAATTAATTTTCCTGCTAGTATTTTAGTAGGTTTACCTGTAGATTTAACCAGGGGATTTTTATCAATTTTAGGTTGGTTTTTGGTATTTCTAGGTGCGAATCGTTTGTTATGGCGTGCAGGGCTAAAGCGGTATTCAGGCATGGGAGCATGAATAAGCTGGTATCCCTTCAAGTTGCACATTGAGGTAGGCAGAGGGGAGGTTTTAGCGGTTTGGTTCACAAATTGGAATTATGCAATTTAGGTGAACAACAGCTTATTTTAAAATTCCAAATTACAACATTTAATAACAAAGCCATATACTGATAGAATTTCAATTCTGTTCATTGCTGTCAGATTTATCATTGTTAATATTGTGCATAAATTTCTGCAATTCATCTAGAGTATTGACAGTGAGAACGCCTTTCTGAATATTCCTTAATATCTCTAAATCAGAAATTTGTGATATCTGTGCCATGAGTTCCAAACCTTTAATACCGAATTTAATATCTAAAGCCAACTCAATTCCTGACAGCCTTTCTCTAAGCCGTCCTTCTTCTATACCTTTGTGCAGAATTTCCTGATAGAAGAAAGATTTTTCTAACACTTTTAACCTCCACCTAATAATTTCTTTATAGCAGTTTTCATGTATTTAGACATCAACTTAGACATCAGGCAGAATTAATCAATTTATTTGCTCCTTTGTGCGAAACTTTCACTAAAAGTTGGTTTATTACCTGAAAATCGCTGTAAATCTCATTAGGGTAAGTTTAAATCATCTGCATAAATTCCCGCAATTCGTCCATATTATTGATAGTCAGAATTGCCCTTTGAATAGTTTTTAACTGTTCTAAATCAGCAATTTGCGATATTTCTGGCATTAGTTGTAAACCTTCATTACCAAATTTTATTTCTAAACTTAGTTCGATGGCTGAAACTATACCCCGTTTTTCACCTCTTTGTTCACCTTCTTTTAAAATCTGCTGATACCAGGGAGACTCGCGTAATACCACCATATCCCACCTCATGATTTGCTGAACTAAAACGCTATCTAATACGAAGGTAGCAAAAAAAGCCATGACTGTTTCTAATTGGCTTAATTGTTCATCTGCACGGAGCATTTGTAGTGCTTGTCTGACTGTCGCTTCTTCACCACCATTTTTGAGAATTGGGACAAAGGGAAGCAGTGAAGGAATGGTTTGACTCAAAGCTATTTCTACATCAACTTCCCAAAGATTTATCACCCGGTAGTCTTGACGTGCTTGTAAACCAGCAAATTCTGATTTGTAGCAGTGAGGAATTTCTTCCTCGCTTTCTTTGAGAATGTTAATTAATACAGGGTAAGTGGGAAGGTTATATTTTTCCTCCGCTAATGCTGCATAAGCCCGCATTCGTTTGGGCATTTCTGGCTTATATCTTAATTGTAACTCGTTGAGTACCAGAAATTCGCCGTACTGTGGACTGGAGGCTTTAACTAATACATCGCTTTCTCGACTTATCCATTGCAATTCTGAATTGATGATTTCTCCGGTGATAATGTCGGGAATTTGTGTCACCCATTTTACCCAATTTTCAGGGGCGATGCTAATAAGTTTTTTGGTGCTAATATCTGCTTTTTTGACCATAATGTTTATAAGATTTATTTACCGCAGAGGCGCAGAGAACGCAGAGAAAGAAAAATATTACAAATTACTAGAAATGGTTTTAAATTTATCTGCTGCACCTAGTGAATAATCTTCTAATTTAAAATCAGCAAAGGGTTTTTTCTCTAATCTATCTCTTAATGCTTCATCTAAAATAACTCCTTCGGCTTGTTTTTTCACTCCAATGATAATAATGCTGCGTTGATAAGCGGTTGAGTCTTGATTTGCTTGACAATCTTTTCTCTGAAATTGTCCCAGATTTAATAAGCGATAGCCTTTAACGCTGGATGTGTTACTAAATATCTTTTTCACTAACAATTGAATTTGCTTAGAACGTTCTAAGGCTCGACTTTGTTCTGCGTTTACATCACCTTCACAAGAAGCTGTTCCTACGGAAATAATTTCACTGGGATTTTCCATAATTCTCTGGATACCTTCTTGTTCTAAGTTAGATTTTAATGAATCCAGGTTAATAGTTTGGTCGTTATATCTAATTTGATACGTGCTGCCTAATTGCCATTTATATTCTACTGATAAAACCGCTATGTTAAATTCCGCTACTCTCCCTTGGCTATCTTTTCCTTCTTCATAGGGAAAATAATCGACTTTGCCTTTTTTTACTGGTGCTTGTCCATAGTCGGCAGGAAGAACTGTAAATTTATTATTTCGGGTGGCTAATGCTAATGTCCACAATAATAATAAGGAAACTATTAAGGCTGTAAACCAGGCTAATAATGGTAATATTTCAGGTT
Source organism: Sphaerospermopsis aphanizomenoides BCCUSP55 (assembly GCF_001586785.1). Lineage (GTDB taxonomy): Bacteria > Cyanobacteriota > Cyanobacteriia > Cyanobacteriales > Nostocaceae > Sphaerospermopsis_A > Sphaerospermopsis_A aphanizomenoides_A. The sequence continues at coordinate 5,156 of NZ_LUFH02000135.1, read as the reverse complement.
TTTTAACAGGTTTGTTAACAGTTGTGTTTGTAGTTGTTTGGTTGACTATTTCTGTCTGTAAAGCACCGATTACATTAACTGTAGCTGAAGAATTTCCTGTAATTTGATTTTCTAGGGTTGTTAATTGATCTAAAATTTCTCTGGCATTGCTAGGACGTTTATTAACTTCATTTGCCATTAACCAATCAATGAAATCTAATAGTAATGGTGAAACATGATTTGCTAAATGTCGCCATTTTAATATATCCTGATGAGCATCATATAATTGAGTCGGTTGACAACCAGTTAATAAAAATACAAAGGTGCGTCCTAATGCAAAAAAATCTGATTGGGGTAAGGCTTGACCTCGCATTTGTTCTAGAGGACTATAACCAGATGAGGAAATGGATGTCATACCGCCATGATTAGCTATATAAGTTTTAGTAATTTCTCTGGCTGTGCCAAAGTCAATTAATACTAATTGCCCATCTGGGCGAATCATAATATTAGATGGTTTAATATCTCGATGAAGATATTGTTGATTATGTACTAACAATAAAATTTCCGCTAATTGTTTTAACCAAGCTATAGCTTGTCCTTCAGAAATGGGGCGGTTTTGTTGTTGCTTGAGCCATTGTTCTAAATTTGGGCCTTCGATTTTTTCCATCACCATACAATGCAGGGTTAAACCTGTTCTGGTTTGATAGTTAAAGTACCCTTCAGCTTGGGGAATACCAGGATGATGTAATTGTGCTAAAACATTTACTTCTTGCTGAAATAGTAAAACAGCTTTGCTATCGGTTACTAATTCTTCTTTGAGGATTTTGATAATTTTTGGTATGTCTTGTTGATAACCTTCATAGACTTTGCTAAACCCAGTTTTATCACTCAATAAACGCAGCACCCGATAACGTCCTAATAATTCCAATTGTGAACCACAACTTTGACAAAAGCGGTTTTCGTCGTTGTCTGGGTGGTTGGGTTGAGGACAAACTGGGTTAATGCAAAGACTCATAATAGGGAATAGGTGACAGGTGATAGGTGATAGGTGACAGGTGACAGTAAGAAGGCAAAAGGCAAAAGGCAAGAGTGTATTCTTCCCAATTACCAATTACCCATTACCAAATTGAAATTATCTCATTTTTGCTCTGCTAAAAATTCGGCTACTGTTTGATTAAATTCTTCTGGTTGAGTTAAAAATGGCCAGTGGTTGCCGGGAACTGTTTTGAGGGTAAGGTTTTTGAGGTTAGTTTTATAAGGTTGAATTTGCCAATTTTGGCGGTTTACTCCTTTTTCGGGTTGTATGAAGAGTGCAGGAATATCAACTGGGGTGATGAAACCTGGTACTTCTAAGACTGCATCAAAAATCCCATCACGGGCAGCGATGGTAAATTTGCTACCCCAACTTCCATCGGGTTTTTGTTCAATTCCCGCTTGAAAGACTTGCTGTTGTACAGAACTCCAGTTTTGAAATTGACTGAGTTGTTTGATTTTTTGTTCGGCTTCTTCGTAACTGGCAAATGGTCCCATGCTTTGCAGAAAGGGTAAGACGCTATACAACAAGGGAAAGGTTAATTTCAGGAACCTGGGCATTTTCCAGATGAAAATGGGATCTACCAAAGTAATGCTGCGTAAGCATTTTGGGTTTTGTCTTGCCCAAATAGCAGCTAATTTACCTGTCCAAGAGTGACTGACAATATGAGCAGCAGACCATCCTAAATTATCCATTAATTCTTCTAGGTCTGCGATCGCACTTTCAAAAGTATAATCTTGATCTGGTTTACTACTTTCACCATGACCACGCATATCCGGAGCTACTATATGGTAATCTGCCGCTAAATAATTCCCCAAGCTAGACCAAACTAAGGCATTATCAGCCATACCATGTAACAGTAATAATGGTTCTTGACCTTGGTTCCATTCCAGGTAAGAAATTTGCACATCAGGTTTGGATAGAGTTTTACGTACAGGTATCATCTGGTAATTCATAATTCTTAATTCATAATTCTTAATTGGCAAAAGGCAACGGGAAACACTCACAAAACTGATAACTGTTCATTGATAACTAATTTGAGATTGTACTCATTAACACGAAACAATTAGACAGATGAATGTCAAGATCAAAAAATAGCATTCTCTTGAGGATATTAAAATTACTATGCCAGAAATACACCAATCAATTGCCCAACATTACCATGAGCGTACTAAGTACGACCCTGAGACTTTGGCCTCAAAAAGTCAGAAGATAGATTGGGCTAAACAGCCTGTACCATTCAAAGAATATAAAATTGGTTCTGATTTTGACCTCAAACCCTATCTGCAACAACCATCAGAGGCTTTTGCTAATAATCTTGATGCTAAATGGTGGCAGAGACTTTCGCAACTGCTATTCCACAGCTATGGACTAACTGTGAAAATGCCTTCTATGGGTAGTGCGGTATATTTACGTTCTGCTCCCAGTGCAGGAGGTTTATACCCGGCTGAGGTATATATAGTTTCTCGTGGTACACCTTTGTTACCTGCTGGACTTTACAATTATCAGTGTCGCACTCATTCTCTGATGCAGTTTTGGGAAAATGATGTGTGGACGGCTTTACAAGCAGCTTGTTTTTGGCATCCTAGTTTAGAAAATACCCAATTAGCTATTATCACCACTGCGGTTTTCTATCGTTCTGCATGGCGTTATGAAGACCGGGCTTATCGGCGAATTTTTCTCGATACTGGACATCTTTTAGGTAATATCGAGTTAGCGGGGGCAATTACTGATTATCGCCCTCATTTAATTGGTGGTTTTATTGATGAAGCTGTCAATAATCTACTTTATATTGATCCAGAACAAGAAGGGGCAACTGTTGTCATAGCATTGGCAGATTTGTTAGATATTAAACAAAACTTGCCCTTGGGAAAAACTGCTTTGGCTTCGACGACTGACACTAATTATCCCTCAATTCCTGATGGTGAATTGCTAAAATATTTTCATTTTCATACCCAAATTCAACCAAGCGAAACTGGTAATAACAATTTAAAACCAGTCAAATCAGAAAACACCTTAGAGGATAAATATAATTTTCCCTTTTGTGATAAATTTTCTACGGTGACTACACAAATTGACTGGGGTAATAATCTTTCAGAATTAGAAAATACTATCTATAAACGTCGTTCTACTCGCGCTTATAGTGGCGAAAATTTAAATTTTGATGAACTAAAAGCCTTACTCGATTTTACCTACCAATCACAAAATTATATTGACCAAAATTTAGATAATTCTCCTGATTACTTTGACTTGAATTTAATTGAAACATTTATTGCTGTGTCTGGTGTCAAAGGACTTGATTCAGGTTGTTATTATTATGCTCCTAAAGCCCAAGAATTAAGACAAATTCGCTTTAAGAATTTTCGCCGTGAGCTACATTTTCTGTGTTTGGGACAGGAATTAGGAAGAGATGCTGCCGCAGTGATATTTCATACCGCTGATTTGAAAACTGCGATCGCTCAATACGGCGACCGTGTTTACCGTTATTTACATCTCGATGCTGGTCATTTAGGACAAAGACTGAATTTAGCAGCCATCCGCTTGAATTTAGGGGTGAGTGGTATCGGTGGCTTTTTTGATGATCAGGTAAATGATGTTTTGGGTATTCCTACTGATGAAGCTGTTTTATATATCACGACTTTGGGTAGACCAAGGTAATTGAGAATTTAGAATGAAGAATTTAGAATTTAGAATTGAATTTGGGAGCATCCTATAGTTATAGCTGTAGACACAATACTGTTCGGTTAAGAATTTTTGTAGGTTGGGTTGAACAAACTGAAACCCAACAACTGAACAGTATTGATTAGTGAGTAATTTTCTGTTTTAATCCTGTAAATCTTCTCATCCTGGACATCCTGATTCGGACAATTTTAACCTATCATCAAAATGGGGTAGGCATTGAAAAACGAGGCGGTTCTTGGAACAACAATACTAGGAACTGTCGTTGTGCGACTCGCAACAATTTCGACAACAACAACAACAACAACGGTTTTCGAGTTGTGCGTGTTCCCCCCAGCACTCTTCTGTGCCAGAACTGGCAGGTGGGAATCTGTCGGGTGTGCCAAAGAAGAGTCCAGACCTACTCCAGTGATGTGAAAACATCCGAAAATAACCCGAAGTCAGATAGCTTAGTAAGCATAGCTGAAACGTTATCTGATTTCACCATCATGAACCAAATCATCATCCGCCGCCAAAAAAAACAAGCAAAATACTATACCCAAGAATTAGATAAGGGTATCGGACTAGACATGATGGAAATACCAGAAGGAACATTCCTCATGGGTTCACCAGAGGACGAAGAGGGAAGATATGATGATGAATCACCACCACATCCAGTAACAGTACCAAGATTTTTTATGGGTAAATATCCCATCACGCAAAAGCAATGGCAAATAGTAGCAGGATGGGAACAAATAGACAAAGAACTAGACCCAGACCCCTCATATTTTAAAGAAGACTACCAAGGAATAGACAGATGGCAAAGACCAGTAGAAAACGTATCCTGGTCAGATGCAAAAGAATTTTGTAACAGACTACGCAAAAAAACAGGGTTAGAGTATCGCCTACCCACAGAAGCAGAATGGGAATACGCGTGTCGTGCAGGAACAACCACACCATTTCATTTTGGGTCAACCATCACAGCAGAACTAGCAAATTATCGTGGTACAGATGTGTATGGAGATGGGGTGAAAGGGGAATATAGAGAGCAAACAACACCAGTGGGATATTTTAAAGTAGCGAATAACTTTGGGTTATATGATATGCACGGGAATGTGTGGGAATGGTGTGAAGATGACTGGCATAATAATTATGAAGGTGCGCCGACGGATGGAAGTGCATGGATAAGTGAACAAGCGAGTGACGACAAAGTGTGTCGAGGCGGTTCTTGGGTCAACGGTTCTAGGTACTGTCGTTGTGCGTCTCGCAACTATTTCGTCAACAGCTTCGACAACGACGGTTTTCGAGTTGTGCGTGTTCCCCCCAGGACTGAGTAGCCCTTTACACTTTTGCCCTTTTGCCCTCTCGCGCTATGCGCGAAAAATTTTTTTTGATTTTTTAATGTGCAAAAATACAGATTTATGAATAATATGAATGAATTACCAATTATTCAAAAAACCTATGATTTGATTAAATGGTATATTCC
>NZ_LUFH02000134.1 GCF_001586785.1 Sphaerospermopsis aphanizomenoides BCCUSP55 | reverse complement strand
CTGCTGCGGGTATTCATTCTCGTTCTGTGGGGAAGATTGAACGGGGTTTGACATTGAAAATTAATCGCAAAACTCTTGGTGGTTTGGCGATCGCTCTTGGTGTACCCCAAGAATATTTGGATGCTGTCGTTAAGGGTGAGGAAGTTTCTCTGGTTCAAGGGGTTAAGTTTTGTCCACAATGTTGGAATCCTGGGGCTGCTGCTGACCCTTTGTGGGCAAATGTTAGGGCTAAGTTTTGTTATCTGTGCGGTACACCATTACGGTCTTGTTGTGATCACTGTGGTGAGTTGGTGGTGTCTCTCAAGTATAAGTTTTGTCCTATGTGTGGACGTTCTTATAAACCTGTGGTTTCAAATCGCTAGAATCTATACAGGACAAGGGTTTTCAGTCTCTATTTCCGTTTTTGCAGGGATCTCGGCTCAATCCCTCTTAGATAATGAACTATTAGAATTTTTAGACGACACTAATATATCTATAGACTCAATTACTAGCATTGAAGTTGCTTCTTAAATCACCGAACAGTCCGCCTCATTACGCTTAATTGCCAGTTCGATTTCATCAGCATGAGCTTCTGCATAAACCCAAGCATTAGCTAAATCTGTAGCTGTAATGCTAGGATAGCTTGTCAGAAGGTCAGCATCACTGTATCCAAGATGACGACCTTGCACAAGTACCCAAACGGGGATACGAGTTTTTGTAATGCGTGCTTCTCCACCGCAGACTCCAGGGGTTTTCTCAATTCCTTGCCAACTGCTACTAAGGCTTTGAGCAAGTATCTGTATAGCCTGGACTTTTTCATGAGGACTGAGGGCAAGAAGTTGTTGTTCTAACTTTTTGAGTATCACAGCTATCATCCTTTAATAATTTTATCAGGCTACATTTACAATTTTATATTTGACCCAAAAGTTAACCTCGTTTTTTGACCAAATCACTAAACTAATCTATCAGTTACAAATATTCTATGGCACATTCTGAAAGCCTGCAAAAAATACTACATCGTATTAAAAAGGGACAGCACACCGATGAAGATATAAAATTATTACAACAACTGCTTGCCGATAACCCTCAAATAGCATTACAAATAGGTAAAAATATCGTCAATATTGGGGAAGGTAAAGAAATTCATATAGGCGATCGCATCTATCAAAACTGGGATGAACAAGCAATCCAAGCCTTAGTTAAAGCTATTCAAAAAATAAATTGGCGATGTGTCGCTAGTTTAACAGAGAATGATTTCACTCAAGTTGAAAGCCAATCCTTGGGAATTCCTATAATAGATAAATTAGCTAAAAATTTAACTGATTTTTCTCAACAATCTGTGATGCGTTATGGATTAAAACTAGCTTTTAGTCCTAATCAAGAATATTTTATTAGTGGCGGGAATCAAATTATTAAACTTTGGCTGACAAACTCACGAGAAATACTACAAGAAATATCTGTTCCCTTTTGTACAACAGGTATTTTTGATTTATGGTTTACCTCTGTAGCAATTAGTCCAGATGCTCAATTAATTGCTGCTTGTAAAGCTTATCAAATATACATTTGGCGTATGGGTTCATTACATCCACTTCATACATTTGGTAAAACTCTTTTGAGTAATTTTTTAGATGTTTTCGGTTTTGATTCAGTCGCTTTTAGTCCTAATAACAAAATATTAGCGGCCAATGATAATCAAGATATTAAATTGTGGGATGTAGAAAGCGGCAAAGAAATCGCTAAATTATCTGGTCATTCTGATAAAGTAACCTGTGTTGCTTTCAACCCCCAAAACGCACGAATTATTGCTAGTTGTAGCTACGATAAAACTATCAAACTATGGGATATAGATAGTAAACTATGTTTAGGTACACTTGCAGCACATCGAGATGCTGTTTATACGCTAACATTTAGTCCAGATGGAGAAATACTAGCTAGTGGTAGCAATGACAATACTATTAAACTTTGGTATTTGAATTCTGGAGAAATACCTCAAACTCTGCGACAACATTCAGATGGCGTTACTTGTCTTGTATTTAGTCCAGACGGTAAAACTTTAGTGAGTGGAAGTAATGACGAAACAATTGTAGAGTGGAAAATTACCGAAAACGAATCACAAACTTTACCTGAACGACATCGCAGAGGTGTGACATCAATTGCAATTAGTCCAGATGGAAAAACATTAATAAGTGGAGGAAGAGATCAGACCATTAAAGTTTGGCAACGATAAAATTAGGTAATGTTGACAACAGTAATAGAAAAAATAACCCTATATAAAAAGCGGATTACACTTTCTTTCAGGTTTAGATATCGTTTTTTCATTGCAACATACTTATTATAACTAGACAAAAATTATACTGCTTCTGCACAACTTTCACAAGTTTTATCTATTCAATTCGATATTATGATTTTGATTGCGGTTTCCATTATTTGATATCTCCTGTTTACTATTTAATGATGACTGAGTTGAGTATAGAGATTGCCCAGAGGATATATTTGTTGATAATTGCTCCCTTTGTAAAACCATCTCCTCTAACTCACTAGCTGCTGCTTCTGAAAGCGGAAACATCTCCTCACCCGTGTACATATTCCCTCTACAAATCGTCCGGTTATTCTCATTCCGCACAATAAAATCACCACTACGCTGAACATAAGCTGTCCACTGTCCACCAATCTTAAATTATTCAATTCCACTCCTTTCAGATTCATACGCTATTGGATGTTGATAAGTAATACCGATCGACTCAACCACATCATCAAACATTTCCGTCCGCCAAAATCCCCGATGAATACCTGGCAACTCTCCAGCATTATCTAACGTTCCTTTTGATTCTGATAATGTCACATCTAAAAATTCTATCGAATCATCATTAACTTCAATATTATCTAACTTGTTCTCTAATTCTATTAAGTTCGCTTTTGACGAATTTTTGTTTTCTGATTTAGATTCATACAAGATTGAACTTGAATCAAATTCTAATAAAGTTGCATCTGAAAAATCCATCAAATCATCAACTTCAACAGTATCTAATGTATCTTCTGATTCTATTAATGTAAAGTCTGAATATTCCATCAAATCTTCCACTTCACCAGTATCTAATGTATCTTCTGATTCTATTAATGTAAAGTCTGAAAATTCCATCAAATCATCATCTTCTTCAACATTATCTAACTTATCTTCCAATTCTATTAAGTTCACATCTGGCAACTCTATTGAATCAGCATTAACCTTGAGGATAATACTAGAACCTTCTGGTTTCAACGTAGCTACAAACTTAGTTCCAACAGGTAACTTAGGACTATCAGGGGCAAAAGTGCCTAAATTCTGACCATCAATTTGTAATATCGGTGTACCGTTATAACGATAAAAATCTGGGTGTGATTCAGGTAATTCAAAAACACCTACTTCTAAACTCACACTCTGCTTTTTCCATTGCTGACTGGCAAAATCTTCATCAGCAAAATCATTATATTTAATCCCCAATACTTTAATTTCATCAAATTGAAATTCCTGAAGTTGCTGACATACTTCTTCTGTAAATAAATTATATGCCAAAGCACCTACACCTGTATCTTGACGTGATTCTGCCCAACAATGATCTGCGGGAGAAATAATTCTTAAATCTCTGGGTATATTCAACTCATTTATATCATTAAAGTTATCACCAAATTTAGCTGTTAATTTTTCTGCTATTTTCGGTGATAAGTCTTTAAAAGCAAATTCAATCACAGGTAATTGGGGATGAATCGTAGCATCAAATTCAATTCCTTTTTGTTCTAAAGTTTCTTTCCATTTTATCGCATTCTCACCAAAAGGAACGCTCAAAACATAAGTATCTTTTGGTAATGCTGCACTGGGCATTTCATAATTATGCTCAAAGGAAAATGTAGTTTCTATCTGTGCTGCTAATTCTAAACATTGCTTACGATGTCTATCTAATTCTGGACGGGTGTGTTGTGTGTGCCAGAGTGCTGCTGCACCTTCTAACCTTTCCTCTGGTGTGGTAAATATTTCATCTATTTCTGCTCGATAACTATCGTAAAGTTTGCCCAATTCTTCATTAAATGCTTCTCTATCATCTCCTACTCTTTGTTTAATTTCTTCTCTCGATTGTTGAAATCTGGTTTTTAATTCTTCTGCCCATTCTAAGGCATCTACTGATAATGTTTCTTTGGGAAATAAATAACGAAATTCATGTCTATCTCTGCTGCGAATCCGAGTAGGTTGCCATAAGGGATTTACTACTTCTCTGGCTATGACATTTATCGCTCCTGGGGCATCTGCTGGCATGGAGAAGGAACGATAAAGCCGTTCGTCTTTTTTAAAGTCAAAAAAGTAACTAGGATGGGATTCTGACCATTTTTTAGCATCTGCTAATAAGTTCGCACCATCAATTTCTTGAATGTCTTCTAATCTTTCGGCACTTTTGGGTGAATCTACTTCTACTTGTAGTGCTTGAAAAAGACGATTTAACAGTTTCCTTTGTCGTCTGGTAAATCGTTCAATATTTTCACCTTCACGGGGCGTTGATGATTGTACTCTTCCAATGTTTGTTGCTACTAATCCTACTTTATTTTGGTTGGCAACGGCGGCTATTTGCGATAAGTCACGGTATTTTAAGTTGCCTTGTTCATCTGTGATTTCTGTATATGCTAGTTTAGGACGCTGTTTAACTGGTTCAAATCTGCCTGGTTCTCCTGCACGGAGTGTTTCTTTGGCAATATTGGGTAGTTTACTTGCTGGACTCACCATTAACTGGTCGCCGTCAAAGTCTGCTTGGTGGTATTCTTCAGCGTCTTTGGGGTGAATCCACACTACGTTGCGAGTTTTCTTGAGTTCTGGGTCATGGATGTTACTGTAAAGGCGGATGTTGTCTGAGTTGACGATGGGGTAACGGGTGAGAATGACTTCTCCTTCTGGTAGGTGGGGGACGCAAATTTTACCTCGTGGTAGGCGATCGCATGGCATGGCCATTCCTGAACTATGGCTGTATCCACTTTTAATGGCTAAATCACGCCATTGATTGGCTATATAATCTGTGGCAAATTTGCGAAATTTGGGTGTTTCAATTAATTGACCATATTTATCACTGCGGAGTAGGGAAATCCAGCGAGATTCTTGTATTTGATTGTTGGTATTATTGTCTATTTCATTAATTGTTTCTTCTGTTTGTTCTTGTTGGGATTGTTGTTGTTTGTCGTATTGTTGAATAATGTATTTTGCTAGTGCTAATGGATGGCGTTGTAATTCGGCTAGTTGTTGGGCTTTTTCTTGGGTTGGTTGAGTTAAATCTTGTTTGATTGCTGCTTCTGAGTACCAAATGGTAAACTGCCAACTGTTATCGTAGCTGGTGGCTTTGGCATTACCTCTATTACCTATTACTGCTTGGGGAAAGTTGTATTCACCGCAAGGGATTAATTTTTTCAGATGGGATTTTTTGATGCCTTTGATTGAGGAAATATCCATGATGATGTCGTAATCTTGAGCATCTGTTAATTTGGCATCTGGTAAAAAAGTTCCTTTGGCTAAAAAGCTGGTTTTGGGATATTTTGAATTTATACAATCATTTTCTTTATCTTGTGAAAAAATTGTTTTATGTAAATTTGAATATTTCTGATTTACACAATCATTCTCTTCATATTGTGAAAAATTTCCTGCGGATGAATTTTGAGATTTTGAATTTATATCATCACTTTCTTCATCTGTTAAAAAACTTCTTTTGGCTAAATTTGAAGATTTCGGACTTACACTATCTTTTTCTTCTACTCTTATTCCTCCGTGTCCTCTGTGGTTAGATATTCCATTACTTGTGTGTACGTTCTGAGATTCCGATTTATCAATATTTTCAACCCAAGATTTCATCCATGCAAATCGAAATTGTAATGGACAGTTGCGTTCTCCTCCGAGTTGTTTAGCTAGTCGCGGTGAAATCTTGCCGTGACAGTCTCCAGTTTTGTAATCAGCATATTGTGGGTCTGTAAAGTCTACAATTTTAACTCGTAAGTTTGTAAATGTTTCTGAACCTTTATAGCAATTACTAACTAATAATGAACCATAACGACAAGCGGTATCCGGCTCTGTAGCAAATAATTGTCTGATTTTCTTACGCAGTGCATCATCAGCAAAGTAATAGTTATCGCCTGAACTAAAGGCTAATTTGCGTTTGATACCATCTTTAAATGTTCTGGTTTTGAGATGATTTGCGTCTGGATTTTTACTGTCAATTTTTACCAGGAGTAATGATTTTAATTCTTCTGGCTCGAATATTTGTGCTAATAGGGAGTTTTTGATGATTTCTGGTTCTGATAGATATCTTCCTTTGCCGTTGTTGTACGACCCATCAAAAATAGGTATACTCAGTCCAGAACCTTCTATGATTTTAGTAGTTAAATCCATTACCAGTAATCTATTAGATAGCTGATCTAACAACGAATCGCACTTCTAATATTTATCCTGGCATGGAATTACACCCAGTGAAATCATCCAAGTGGATATTTTACTCTTGGCGCGGTGACTAAGGGTAAATCTAGCGAAAATGAGTGGAAAAGGAAGCCGATACAAAAAAGCTAATTAAGGTATTGTTGATGAAAGCGATTTTAATTTGTATTGAGCGCAGATGAGGTAACAAAAAATGATTGCTGTAAAAGATAAGTTTCCTAAGTTAACACCCGAAGAATATTTTGTCTGGGAAGAAAAACAACTGCTTCGCCATGAGTATATTAATGGTGAAGTTTACGCTATGAGTGGGGGAACTCAAAATCATGGCCGAATTGCTAGTAATTTTATTTTCATTGTTAAAGGTCATTTACGGGGTAGTGGTTGTCAGGTTGGTAATTCCGATTGTCGTGTAAATATTTTGGAAACGAAGGATTATGTTTATCCTGATGTGAGCGTTACTTGCGACGAGCGCGACCGCACTGCAATCCAAGCAATTCAATATCCCTGTCTAATTGTTGAGGTTTTATCTCCCAGTACAGCCAGTTATGACCGAGGGGATAAATTTAGATTGTATCGTCGCAATCCTAGTTTGCAAGATTATGTTTTGGTTGATGCTGAGAAAATAGCAATTGATTTATACCGCAAAAATGATCGCGGTAATTGGGAAATTTTTAATTATCAGCCGGGGGATAATATCGAGTTACGAAGTATTGATTTAAGTTTTCCCATTGAGTCGGTTTATGAGGATATTGTTTTTGAGGAATTAGGATAAATCGCTAGTATTTCTAGGCGTTTACGCAGCTAAATTTAATATTTTGCAGCCAAGAATCCTTCTAATAAGGCTTTTGGGCAAAAAAGCAAATGCGTAACAGCTTATCAGTTTGGGAATGAATGAAGCAACACCAAAGTATAACAGTCACAAATCAAAATCAAGGGTAAATGTTTCGCCATCAGCATCGTTGCGATTTTCTGGTGATGATGGAGTTGAAGGGGGCTGGTCTTGTTGGGTTGGGTTTGTAGCAATCGGGTTGAAAGCCGGGGTATGTGTAACTTGTGTAACTACTTGTTGCATAGGGAATGCACCCTTTTTGAAAGCAAAATAGCAATCAATGATAAAGTAAAGCGTCTCTAAGTAACTTTTATCTAGTTGCTGTGATTCGGCAAATATACGTTCTCGGTAACTATCTTTAATCCGAACTTTTTCCGGTGTCATTGGCTTCGTTCCCATTCAAATTAGTTGATTCAAAATTCGCCATTACCCCTCAAGCTCAAATCAGGGGCGGTCAGGAGTGCTACAGATTCTTGTTCATCATGGCTTTTGCAATCCCTAGCAATCCACAGGCATTCGCTTCTACGGGATTATCCAGAATTTTAAACCCGTTCTTCTCCAATAGCTTCTTAAATCCAGGTAACAAGCAACCTCCACCAATTGCCCAAATTTCATCCCCCTGGTGCTTGGCATCTAGTGTCAGGCTTACGGGTTTCTTTAAGAATTTTTCATACCAATCTTTCAAACAACTGGTGTAGATATCTTTAATATCAATGTCACGACTGTATCTGGTATGTCCCCTTTCCAAACAAAATCGAATCTGGGAGGCGTTGCCGATTTTCCCTCCGTTGAGACGTTTCATTTTTTCGGCAATGTCTTCGATGAGAACTTCTACACCTGCGGGGTAGGGAGTGTGGACTTCTCGCTTTCCTTGGTTGTAACGAGAATAAAGTGTAGTTCCATTACCAAAATCTAGGACGGTGAGTTTGGGTGGAAGTTGATGCCCAAACAATGCACCCATTCCTTCTGGGACAACTTTGATTATTTCTAGGGTGACATCTGATTTTTTGCCCGCAAGTATTGGTTGATATTCTCCGTTGAGTTCTTGTTTTAAATCTTCTGCTAGTCCTATGTCATGTAAGCTGACGACTAATTTTAAATGCCAAGCTTTACGATGTGGCAGATGTGCTAATCCACCAAATAACATCAACAGTGCATTTTTAATTTTGTTTTCGTTGTGGTCTGTGTTGCGGTCAAAATGATAACCTGTACGAAAGGCAGATTCTCCCACGGTGTAAGCTACACCATCTAAGACGATTCTTCCTGGTACATCTTCCATCTCGGCTGTGGAAATATAACTGGGGATACGAACAACTTCAAATCCATCTACGAAAAGTTTCAAACTGCCGTAACCGTTATCGAATCCTGCTGGAAAAATTTTTTGCAAGGCGTGAATGTTGGGCATGGGGGTCAAGTGGGATACAAAAAAAGGGTGGCACAAAAATACCCTAAGTATCTCCTATATATACCCTAGATAGGGGCTAAAAGTTTAATTATTTTCAAATTTCGCGTTAGGGTATATTTATCCCATAAGTAACCCCTAAATATACCCCAAATTATTGGATTTTAGCAAAAGATACCCTAAGTATCACCTATATATACCCTATGTAGGTGATATTTAAGGGCTAAAGGGAATAGCCATAATTCTCAAATTTCTCATTGGGGTATACATAGCCCCTATAAAACCCCTGTATATACCCTAACTGAATTTTAGCTAAAACAGCAGAAGCCTATTTTTTGGACTTTTTTAGAAGGAGAAGTTGGACATCCATTTTTGAAAGGTAAAGTTGGACAACCTGTCCAAAATCTTCTTCAAGTCACAGCAAAGATGGACTGTACCACCCAATCACATAAATTATGGAAGTGCGATTCGTTGATTATTGACAATACCTTCAGGGGGCGACAAAGAAGCTAAAGTTGAGGCAGGGTGTGGGGTGTAGGGTGTAGGGTTTTTTCATGACTCACTCTACCATCGCCTAGAGTTTTATCTTGGTGTATTCAGGGTTTATCATGGTATAACTATCTAATAACAGCATAGTTAACCTTCAATCAAGACGATATTTTTCCAGGGGTTTGTCATCCCAAACCCTTTGACTATCTTTGTTTCACCTTGCTTGTCGCCCCCTCAAGACAATACCTTTTCATTGGCCAGGAAAGAGCGCAGACTTAAAGAAATTCTGCATCCTTGAGACACTCTTGGAGTGGTGGACTAATGGACTACCTTTTAGGTTAAAGAGGAGTTGATATCAATAGCAATCACTGTAGCGAACGAATTGATGACTGATTCAGGTACAAAAATTGTTAATTCCCCCAGTGGGTCGGAATTTAAGAGGGAATCTATAATTGCACAGCGACTTATATAGGTAAGGGCTGTACCGTCAGCAAGAATAGATACTGATTTCACTCGTTTTATTGGCACTCCTCTAACCGATATTGTTTCGTAAGGTTTCATTAATAGGTGTAGATAAATACGGTCGCCCTTACAGGTTGAAGGACCATAAAATTGCCAAGGTTCTAGTCCAGGTGTTGTATCGAGTATACTTTCAGAATGCTGAGACATCCATTCAGCTATATCTTCTAGACGCTCTAACTGCTCAGGCGGAATTTGTCCATTGCCCATTGGACTAATATTAAGTAAGAGTTTACCGCCTTTAGCTGCCACTTCGCACAATGTATGAATCAGTTGCCGAGAGGATTTGAAGTGGTGATCATCTGGGTTATATCCCCAACTCTCGTTAATAGTCAGACAGGTTTCCCACAAATGAGCCGGAGGTTGGGGGGGAATAAATTGCTCAGGAGTTGCAAAGTCTCCACAATTGGGTAAGCGGTCATTAATAAGAATATCGGGTTGTAAATCACGAATCATTTTTCCCAATTTTTCAGCTTGCCATTGCTCTGGAGTCCTTTCCCAACTCCCGTCAAACCATAAGATGTCAATTTGACCGTAGTTGGTCAATAATTCTCGGATTTGATTGAACATAAACTGAATATATCGCTCCCACTGTTGCTGTGTGGGTTGAGGCAGTTGCTCAAACCGATAAGGTTTATCAGCTTCCGTAAAAGCCGGATAATCAGGATGATGCCAGTCTGAAAGTGAAAAATAAAGCCCAACCCGCAATCCTACAGAGCGCATAGCTTCAATATATTCACGGACAATATCTTTTTTATAAGGTGTAGATGCAATAGAAAAATCTGATTCTTGAGTATGGAATAGAGCAAACCCATCATGATGCTTGGTAGTTAATATGGCATACTCTACTCCTAAATTTTTTGCTAAATATGCCCATTTTTGAGGATTGTAATCTTGAGGATTGAAAGTATTGACTGTACGGTAATATTCTTCAACCGGAATATCTTTGCAGAAAGGAAGACTGAATACACCTCCAACCATAGGCCAAGATAACTCACGTCCCTGTTGGGAACTATGACTCCAGTGAATAAACATCCCCAGTCGTGCTGTATCAAACCATGTACTCATAATGATGAAATTTAAATTAGTTTTCTACATTGAACGGTAGTCAGCAAATTTGACATAACCAGGTGAACTCGCCAAACTGCACGAGTCGCTTATAAGTAGTCGTGCAAAATAAATTTCATAGTTAGGAGAGGGAACAGGGAACAGGGAACAAGTGAGATTTATAGATATTTGTTCTTAAATAACTATGTGCAATTAATTTTGCCTGGGTACTTATCTCAAGTCTAAAGACACGCTCGCTTTACGCCTACCGGACAACTTGTAACAGTATTGTAAAACTTCGCCGAATTTATAAACAAATACGATCTAACAGTCGTTTAAGTTCACACTGACAAAGTGATAGTTATCGCTCTTTCATCATAGAATGTGCAATTTAGGATTTTAAATTATTTCGATCAACAGAAAATCAAAGTTTCAACCCACTTTGATGAAAAAGCGTTATGGTGATGCCTGTTATGTTTTTATTGCTATCGGCTTTTCAGTTACAACATCATTCCTGAGCAAGCAATTCCTCTATTTGTGCTAAGAGTGTTTCTAAACGACTCCATTTCTGCTGGTCTTCCCAAACCTTTGCCTGTTTCACTCGCTTCATTGTTCCTTCTATCCGCTCTTTACGTTGATCAGGATCAGAAGGGGGTTGTATAGCTTTAATTCGTGACTGGATTTGAGTTAAGGACAGGTTTTCCGCAATTGCTACTGCTAGTAATTCCTGGCGTGCAGTTTCGTCTTTAATTCGAGCTATCACTTTCGCTTTTGTGTAAGCAATTTTTCCTTCACGCAGTGCTGTTAACACATCCTCCGACAAGTTTAATAATGGCAGACGATTTTTGACAAAGGATTCCCAAGTCATTAACCCCAAACTCTTAAACACTTCTTCCACTATTTGAGCTTCTGGGTTAGGCATAACGTTATGCCTAGACTCATCTTGCTTGTCTGCTGCATTTTTCATTCTATACAACAAAGGAGTAATATCGGCAACTTCACTTCCTAAACGAATGGCTAAAAGTTGCAAGATGCCCTCAGTTTCCTCAACTGGGTTCAAATCCTCACGGCAGAGGTTCTCAATCAAAGAAAGCTGCATAGCTTCTTCATCGGTGAGTTCTCGAATTACAACTGGCACTTCCGCTAGACCAACTTCTTTTGCTGCTCGATAGCGTCTTTCTCCAGCTACCAGTTCATGTTTATTATCTGGACGAGAACGCACCAGCAGTGGTTGTAGAATCCCATGTTGCCGCACGGACTCTACTAATTCCTGCATTGCTTGTGGGTCGAAGTAACGCCTTGGTTGCTGCTGTGGGAGACAAATTGATTCAATAGCAACTATTTCAGCTACAGATTGAGACTCCCCAAACAGGATATCCAAAGGTTTCATTTGTTAATATGGGCGATCGCGCCTACTACTCATAACTTTTCTAGACCTTGTGCAATTTTCTTGAGAATAGGCACAGCAGGGTGTCTGCGATTATAGACTGCCAAAGGTACATGATCTTCGGATGCGTCAGCAAAAGCTGTAGAACGAGGAATAGCTGGGTAGACCACACCCACTGCTGCTAATTGTTGTTGGATAGCTTCTAAAGTTCGGGCATCCTGAATATTACGACCATCATACATAGTAGGAATAAACCCAGCGATCGCTAGTTTACGATTGGGACGCGATCGCACTCTGGCAACCGTATTTAACAATAACTCAGTTCCACAAAATGCCTTGTATTGAGTTTGAATTGGAACTAAAACGTGAGTGGCTGCTACCAAACTGATGTAACTCAGCAATCCCAAACTAGGTGGACAATCTATCAATATAAAATCATATTGATCAACTATTGGTTCTAAAGCTTCTTTGAGTCGGATATCTCGCATATCTGCTACCACTAATTCTAATTCAGCAGCACTCAAATTAATATTGGCAGGAGCTAAATCTATACCATGAACTTGAGTTTGAATCGGTAATGGGACAGAATGCAAAATGGAGTCATAAACAGTTTGCTCTAGTGCTGTCGGGTCTAGCCCCATAAAAGTTGTAAGCGACCCTTGAGGGTCCATATCTATCAACAGTACGCGATGTTTACGCTCCTGCAAATGGTAGGCAAGATTCATAGCTAAACTCGATTTACCTACACCACCAGACTGATTAAAAAGTGTAATTATGCGTGTCAAATTTTTGCCCCCTAACAATCTTATTAAGTGAAGAAGTGGAGTTTTTCAAGAAGAATGGACGCAGAATTTCAAAGTTTCCTACAAGTTATCATCAAAAGTCTGTCCTTTTTTACAGCCCTATCCTATCGAAGTAAACGTTAATCAAGTTTTAGTTTGTAGCTGATTTACTGGTGAAACTTGGTAACAACTCTTTGAAAAACTGATTTTTAGCGGATTTTCAGACATCGAACTCAAGTATTATTGCATTTTCAATTCAGCAGATAATCAACTAGAAAATTTCGCTTTTTTGTGTGTTAATTTCCTTTCATAGTATCGCTGCTTCTGCTGGGTTACAGCGATTATAAAAGTTTTGCATAATCGCCGCTAGGCGTTTGCGTAGCACGCTATAAGCATAGGGTAGAGACAAACAATATGTAAGAGGGAGTGGCCATTCGCAAAGTAGGTACAAAGGAAGAGTGCGATTCGTTGTGAGTGAATCACGATATCCAGTTCGTAAATAACCTCACCAACCCTACCTA
>NZ_LUFH02000133.1 GCF_001586785.1 Sphaerospermopsis aphanizomenoides BCCUSP55 | reverse complement strand
ACACCCTACACCCTACACCCTCTATTTAGGACTAACTTTATCAATTACCTTGATTTTTCCGTCATCTCCTACTGTCCACACATCGTAAACACCAACGACATCACCATTAGCGTCAACATCTACATTACCGCTTGCACCTTGGTAATTAATCTTTTTGCCCTCTTTGAGTAATTTCAGTCCTTCACAGACATCTGTAACTTCTGCACCTTCTCCAGCCGCAACTTCACGGATTTTACTAGCAATACCAACACCTGTATTTTCTTTGGCGGCTTGTGCTGCTAATACTAACAAAGCCGCAGCATCCCAAGCTTGAGGTGCATATTCTCCCGGTGAACCACCTTTTTTCTCTTGCCAAAGTTTTTTGAAAGCTGCCAATGCTTTACCATCAGAACCAGGAACTGTACCAATAGCACCTGATAAAAGATATTTACCATCAGGACTTTTGCCTACTTGTTCAGGGAAAGTATCTGATTTGACCCCATCTGTGAGCATAATTTGTACACCTTTGGCCAAACCTTGTTGATAGGCAGCTTTGAGGAATAAACTTCCCGTTTCCGCATACATCACCGCCAAAACTGCCTCTGGCTTACCAGCAAAAGCAGCACCAGCTTCAGTATCAAAAGTTTGGGCTTTGGGGTCGTAACGAACAGGTTTATCTTTATTAACTACTGTGCCACCTAATTTTTCAAAAGTTTGTACAAATGCTTTTTCAAAACCTACACCATAGTCATTGTTAATCACGACTGTGGAAACTCTTTTAAAACCTTTTTTCTTAGCAAGTTGAGCTAAAGCCAGTGCTTGGTAGGTATCTGGGGGAGCAGTCCGCGCCCAAAAACCTTTAAAGTCACCTTTTTGGGCTTTATCGGTAAATACAGGGCTGGTGCTACCAGGAGAAATGAGCATGACTTTATTCGGTGTCGCCACAGATATAGCCGCAGTGGAAACGCTACTAGCAAATGAACCCACTACACCAGCAACTTTATCCAGAGTAGCTAATTTGGTCATACCAGCAGCACCAGCTTTCGGGTCTGTTTGGTCGTCTACTTCTACTAAAGAAACTTGCTCACCATTGACACCACCACAAGCGTTAACGGTTTCTACCAGTAGAGGAACTGAACCAACCATTTGCTGACCAATAGAAGCTAAGTCACCAGTTGTTGGTAACAAACTACCTATTTTTAATCCTTTGGCGCTACCAGATGTAGTCGTGTTAGCTGCTGTAGTAGCAGTAGTGCCGTTAGGTGTTGGGTTAGTTGTGGTAGTGGTATTTTCACAAGCGGCCATGAAAAGGCCACTAGCTATGGTGACAAAACTCAAAGCAAGGGAAACACTAGTTTTTGGCATAAATACTTTCATCGAAACTCCTGGGTCTGAAACTCTGTCCTTATTCGCCCGGCCATTCATGAAGACACTTGTGTGGGGGCGTTTCCCGACTTGAGCAAAGTGTCCGTCCCACGCTGCCTTGTCGGGTCAGATGTGGTCTTTTTTATCCTAGCGAGGTATCGCCACTATACAGTGGCGATAAATAGAAAACTCCTAACTAACAACCAATCCTTTACTCGCTAACCATTCCCGGTTAAAAATACGTGACTGATAGCGAGAACCACTGTCACACAAAATCGTCACAATGGTATGTCCCGGCCCCAACTGTTTCGCTAAAGCCACAGCGGCACCAATATTAATTCCAGTCGAACCACCCATTAATAAACCATCTTTTCGCAACAGTTGATAAACAACTCTTAAAGCTTCTTGGTCATCAATTTGAATGGCATCATCAACAGGTGCGCCTTCCATGTTAGCTGTAATGCGACTGTTACCAATGCCTTCGGTAATAGAACTGCCTTCTATTTTGATTTCGCCAGTTTTGATATAGCTGTATAGACCGCTGCCCATTGGGTCAGCAACCACACATTTAACCGCCGGATTTTGTTCTTTGAGGTACATTGCTACACCAGCGTAAGTACCACCAGTACCCGTCGCTGCCACCCAACCGTCTATTTTACCGTCTGTCTGCGTCCAAATTTCCCGTCCTGTGGTTTCGTAATGAGCGCGACGGTTAGCCAAATTATCAAATTGATTTGCCCAAATGGCATTTTCCATTTCCGCCGCAATTCTACCAGATAGCCTGACGTAGTTGTTAGGGTCTTTATAAGGTACGGCAGGAACGGGACGAACTTCTGCACCCAAGGTAGTGAGTGCGTCGATTTTTTCTTGGGATTGGGTATTGGGAATAATAATTAGGCATTTATAACCTTTGGCATTGCAGATATGCGCTAGTCCAATCCCAGTGTTGCCAGCAGTTCCTTCCACCACGGTACCACCGGGTTTGAGTAAACCTTGTTTTTCTGCGTCTTCAATCATGTAAAGTGCTGCACGGTCTTTGACAGAACCACCAGGATTGAGAAATTCAGCTTTAGCCAAGATTTCGCAACCAGTTTCTTCGCTAAAGCTGTTTAAGCGAATTAGTGGTGTATTGCCAATAGTGCCAACAAATCCATTTTTTATATCCATGTTGAATGTACCTGAGTTTTTCCCTCTCAAATTTTGCCGTATACGGGAATCTATTCTCAACTTCTGCCACTTCCCCAGGTGAGAAATTTCTCGACAATTTCCGAAAATTTACTAAATATTATTGAATCTGAATAAATGAGGTCATATAACTCTTTTCAGTTCATCTATAGAAATAATTGAGGCTAAAAATATGATTTTGCTGTTGAGGACAATTAATAGGTCAGTTAAAATACAGAGATATTGACTACAGAGGTGAAATATCAATGGCATCTCAAGATGAACACAATCGAGAACTGCAACGTAAAGTAGAAATGCGACTTCGGGAAATGGAAGATAGACTCCATGCTTCTGAAGCGCCTTTTTATGAAACACAGAAACATCAGCCAGAAAATTCCCAAAAACCTTGGATGAGAAAAGCTATTCTTGGTGTCAAACTTTTTGGTCTGGCAGTTGCAGCCTTAGTTGCAGTTCGCATTGCTTCAGTTTTGGCTGGATTTGTGATTTTCGGTGCGTTGGCTTTTTTGGTTTACAAACTCTTCCTAGAATCAAAGTTCAAAAACCTTCAATAGGGTGTTATTATTATGAATTATCAAGTGGGAACTGATAAATTTATCAGTGATTTAGAGCGTGTTGTGCAAGTAAGATCAGAAATTTCTGTCTGCTTAAGTAAGCTGGCTGACATTATTAATCAGGCAGAATTAGCTGGTGATAGTTCATCAGGTAAATTGAGTTTAGCACGAGATATTGAAGATATTACCGTAGCTAGTAAAAACCTTAGCCAAGGAGTATTTCGGCTGTTGGTTTTAGGGGATATGAAACGGGGAAAAAGTACATTTCTCAATGCTTTAATTGGCGAAAATTTATTACCCAGTGATGTCAATCCCTGTACCGCAGTTTTAACTGTTTTACGTTACGGTGCCGAAAAAAAAGTTACTATTCACTTTAATGATGGGAAAAGTCCCCAACAATTAGATTTTCAAAGCTTTAAATATAAGTATACTATTGATCCAGCAGAAGCGAAGAAATTAGAACAGGAGAAAAAACAAGCATTTCCTGATGTTGATTATGCCGTGGTGGAATATCCTTTAACTTTGTTAGAAAAGGGTATTGAAATTGTCGATAGTCCAGGTTTAAACGATACAGAAGCCCGCAATGAATTATCTTTAGGTTATATCAATAATTGCCATGCAATTTTGTTTGTCATGCGAGCTTCCCAACCTTGTACTTTAGGAGAAAGACGTTACTTAGAAAATTATATCAAAGGTCGGGGTTTATCAGTTTTCTTTTTAGTTAATGCTTGGGATCAGGTGAAAGAATCTTTAATTGATCCTGATGATGTGGAAGAGTTAGAAGCAGCGGAAAATAGACTCAGACAAGTATTTAAGGCGAATTTAGCTGAATATTGTTATCTAGATGGACAAGATATCTATGATGAGCGAGTGTTTGAAATTTCATCAATTCAAGCACTCAGACGCAGGTTAAAAAATCCCCAAGCTGATTTAAGTAAAACTGGTTTTCCTGAGTTTATGGGTGCGTTGAATACCTTTTTGACTAGGGAAAGAGCGATCGCAGAACTACGTCAAGTTAGAACTTTAGCTAGACAAGCTGTAAATCATACCCGTGAAGCTATTGATAGACGTATTCCTTTACTGGATCAAGATGTTGATGAATTGAAAAATCGGATTAATTCTGTAGAACCTGAATTTATCAAACTCACCAATATTCGTGATCAATTCCAAAAAGAAATTATCAACACTAGAGATACTCAAGCAAAAGCAATATCTGAATCTTTCCGTAGCTACGTTTTAAACTTAGGTAACACCTTTGAAAACGATTTTTTACGCTATCAACCAGAGTTAAATTTGTTTGATTTTCTGAGTAGTGGTAAACGGGAAGCTTTTAACGAAGCATTACAAAAAGCATTTGAAGAATATATCACAGATAAATTTTCAGCTTGGACTTTAACTGCTGAAAAAGATATGAATGCAGCGTTTAGAAAATTATCGAATTCTGCTGCACAATATGGTGCATCTTACAATCAAGTTACAGACCAAATAACTGAAAAATTAACAGGTCAAAAAGTAACAATTAATACCACAACTACCTCAGAAGATGATAACTCACCTAGTTGGGCAAAATGGGCAATGGGATTATTATCTTTATCTAGAGGTAATTTAGCTGGTGTGGCTTTAGCTGGTGCTGGTTTTGATTGGAAAAATATCCTGTTAAACTACTTTACTGTCATTGGTGTAGGGGGACTAATTACAGCCGTTACAGGTATTTTTCTGGGTCCAATTGGCTTTGCACTGCTAGGTTTAGGAGTGGGAATTTTACAAGCAGATCAAGCTAGGAAAGAGTTAGTCAAAACCGCTAAAAAAGAGTTTGTTAAATATCTACCTCAAGTTGCAAATGAACAATCTCCCATTGTTTATGATGCAGTGAAAGGATGTTTTGATGCTTACGAAAGAGAAGTCAGTCAACGCATTAATGATGATATCAATTCTCGTAAATCGGAATTAGATAATCTGCTCAAGCAAAAAGAAACAAGAGAAATTAATCGAGAAACTGAATTCAAGCGGTTTAAAATTTTGCAGGAAGGTGTGATTGAACAACTACAAAAAATTGAAGCTGTCTACAGTAATTTATTAGCTTACTATAGCTAATTACCTCGTTCCCAGTCTCTGACTGGGAATGTCATACAGAGACTCTGGCTCTACTATAATTTAAGGCAGAGCCTTATAGAATTCATTCCCATACAGAGTATGGGAATGAGAATAATGAGTAGATTAAAAATTAGAAAAATATGCACCAAAAATATCAAGATTACAATCAACTAATAGATGCCATTAAATCTGCTTGTAAATTAATAGAATTAAATTCAGAATCAACCTTATATAAAGATGTAATTGCTGTCTGTAACCATTTAGCTAATCCTAATTTTCAAATTGCTGTATTTGGGCCTTTCAATCATGGTAAATCAACATTGTTAAATGCGATGTTGGGAAATCGTACTTTACCTATTGATTTAATCCCGACTACTGGTGCTGCAATTACTGTTAAATATGGTTCAACTCTCCGCACCCGCATCATGTTGGTAGATGGGACAGAAATCTACCGCAGTGGAACAGAAGTTTTACAGCAATTTGCAGTTTTAGATGGCAATAGACAGATGCGAAAAGATGTTACATCTGTAGAAGTTTTTTGTCCTCATCCTTTTTTAGAGAGGAATATAGAATTTGTTGACTTACCAGGAACTAATGATCGAGAAGCACAGGATAATTTAGTCCGAGATCGATTATTAGGAACAGATTTAGTTATACAATTATTAGATGCTCGTAAATTAATGACTTTAGGTGAACGGGAAAACTTACGGGATTGGTTATTAGAACGGGGAATTAAAACCGTTATTTTTGTTGCTAATTTCCTCAATTTACTTGAACCAGAAGAACAAAAACAAGTTTATCATCGGTTGTTATTTGTTGCCGAAAGTTTCCGGTCTGACTTACCTCCTGGTTTTAGTAATTTATATCGAGTCGATGCTTTACCTGCTTTACGCGCTAGATTAAAAGGTGATGTAGCAGCAGCAAATAGTAGTGGGTTAGCGGCTTTTGAAACAGCTTTGCAGAATATAGTCGTAATTTTACAACAAAATAGCGGTGGTGTACGTTTACCGCGAGTGCAAGCAATAACTTCTCAAATTCAACCTTTATTAGTAGACAAAATTTATAAAATTAGCAGTGAAGTGAAAAAATTCGATGATAAAGAAAACGCCAAAATCGAAATTAAGCAAAAAGCTAAAAATCTAATTGATCAAGGTTTTAAGACTAGTGTTTATGAATTACAAACTTGGTTATCTTTACCTCAATTATTATCTAAATATCAAGGTGATATTGCCATTGCACTGGCAGAAAATAATTTACAGTCTTGGCAAACAGGAACTTTGAAAAAAGACTTGACAGATTTACAAATATCAATAATGAAATGGTTGTATCAAGCTTATGAATTCTTTAAAGAAGAACGACCAGAAGATTTAAAAATTCCCTTTCCTAATATACCCCAATTAAATCTACCTCCAAAACCAACTAATATTAATAGTAATGATTTGACTGACCCTGGTTCAATTGCTGTAGGTGGTGGTATTGGTTGGTTATTGGGTGGGCCAGTTGGTGCTGCGGTAGTGGGGAGTATTTCTTATTTATTAAATACAAATATTCAAAAAGGCGAAGAAAAGTCAGCTAAAGATGTTTATCATCAAGAAGTAGCAAAAATTTGCATAGCTGCGGCTGAAAAATATTTATCTGAATTCAGTATTCAAGGTTTATCTATTTTAGCTGAATATGAAAAAAAAGCAATTAAAGTAATTAATTTTCAAGTTAACCAAGAACCACGAGAAATTAGTCTAAACCGTGAAAATATTAAACAATTACAAAATGGATTTAATCAATTACTGATAGAGTTTAAAAAAGCCAATATCCAAACTAAATATCAACCTTATCAAGAAACTCCTAAATCTGCAAATTCTCAATCATCATCTCAGTATACCTATACAGAAAAGAAGGTAGAACCACCACGTCAACAAGTTTCTGCACCTCCACCTCCACCACGTCAGGAAACTACAAGAAAAGTAGAACCACCGCGTCAGGAAGTTTCCACACCTCCACCCAACCCCGCAGAATTAGAAGCCAAATTTCAAACTTGGGAACTGGATGAGGAAATAGCACAAATGAAAGCTAATATGAATTCTTCAGGTAAACAAGAACCAAAAAATCAAAAAGCACAAAATCCACCAAAAACCCAAGCTGAGAAAGATAAAATTATTCGTGCTTATCAAATTTTAGGTTTACAACCCAATGCTTCTTTTGCAGAAATCAAACAAGCGTATAAAATTTTAGTTAAAAAATGGCATCATGATTTATTTGTGAATCAACCACAGATGCAAAAACAGGTACAGGAAAAGATGAGATTAGTTAATGAGGCTTATAATATTTTAAATGCTAATAATGGCTAAATATTTCCCAAAAACATTTACCAAATGTTATTCATTTTCAAAACAAACCCTGGTAAAACAGGTTCACAATTAACAGTTTCAGGATTTTCTAAACATTCCTCTGGTTGTCCTGGACGGTAAATATAAACTCGGCGATTTTTGCGGTCAATTAATAAGCCTAAGTGTATTCCTGGTTCTTGCATATATTCAGTCATTTTCTCTTTTAACGGTTGCAGATTATCTGAAGGTGATCTTAATTCAATGACAAAATCAGGACAAATAGGAGCAAACTTTTTTTGTTGTTCTGGTGTCAGGGTATTCCATCTTTCTAATTTTATCCAGGAAGCATCAGGTGAACGTTCAGCACCTGTGGAAAGTTTAAACCCTGTACTGGAAGAGAAACCAATTCCCGTACCATCTTTTTCTGACCAAACTCCTAGTTGTACAGCAAGATTAAATTCGCGGTTTCCGGTTTCTGAACCTGCTGGTGACATAATTGATATTTCTCCAAATTTATTTCTCTCAATGCGTAAGTTACGGTTGACTTGACAGAAGTCAAAAAATTGTTCATCTGTCATTTTCATTGACGATGGTAGCTGAAAAATTAAAGGAGATGAAAGCATTGTATTTTACTCCTACTTTACTCACCTAACTTATTTTATTTTACCTAAAAAAATGGTAGGTTAGACTGTTGCTAACCCACCCCACAAAAGAAATATTGGTGTTAGTGGAAATTATTTATTTGTTAGGTTGGGGTGTCATCCGCAAATAAGGTTTGATTTCTTGATAACCTTTGGGGAATTTCTCTTTGAGAACTTCGGGATCTTTCAAGGATGGAACAATTACGCAGTCGTCGCCATCTTTCCAGTCTGCTGGTGTAGCTACGCTGTAGTTATCTGTGAGTTGCAAAGAGTCAATTACCCGCAAGATTTCATCAAAATTACGTCCAGTGCTGGGGGGGTAAGTGAAAGAGAGACGCAGTTTTTTGTTGTTGTCGATGACGAATACTGAACGCACGGTGACGGTAGCCGCAGCGTTGGGGTGAATCATATCATAAAGTTCCGAAACTTTACGATCTGGATCTGCCAAAATTGGGTAGTTGAGAGTGGTACTTTGAGTTTCTTCAATATCTCCCACCCAGCCATTATGAGAGTCTACATCATCAACGCTGAGTGCGATCGCTTTCACGTTGCGTTTGTCAAATTCCGGTTTTAACTTCGCAACTGTGCCTAATTCTGTTGTGCAAACAGGTGTAAAGTCAGCAGGGTGAGAAAACAGCACTACCCAGCTGTCTCCTGCCCATTCGTAAAAGTTTATGTCGCCATGTGTAGAGGCTTGAGTAAAGTCGGGTACTGTATCACCAAGACGGAGAGCCATGCTAGATTCCCTGTAATTAGAAAAGATAACTATTTTACTGTGTCATCATGACACAAAACAACTATTATCCCATCGAGATAGGGCTGTTTGCAACAAAATTTTAAATTATGTAATTTTACAGGTGGCAGGGAATAGGGAATAGGGAACAAAAAACAGTTATTATCACTAAATTAGCCAAACTGCATTTCTGTTAATCTGTAATTATTTCCTGATAAGCATTAATTACTTGCTGTGCGATCGCATCCCAACTAAAATTCTGTAAAGCATACTTTTGGGCATTTAGTCCCCTTCGTTGGCGTTCTTGGGCGTTGGACAAGGCTGTTGTTAATAAATCTACCAGTGATTCTACATCTGTTGTCCCCACCCAACCAGACTCACTATCTATCACCTGTTGATAAATATGCACTTGATCAGAAATTACCACAGGTGTACCTGCAACCATCGCTTCTGCTACAGCAATACCGAAATTTTCATAGTAGGAAGGTAATACAAATAAATCAGCATATTTCAACAAAGTAATTTTGACTTTTCCCGTGACAAAGCCAGTAATTGTTGTGCATAAATTCAATGATGAATTTTCAATTGCTGATTGAATTTTAGCTTCATAAGCTGGATCTTGGGGATTCGTTCCTGCTAAGACAAAATGAAAATCAAAACCTGCTGTTAATACTGTCTCCAATGCAGGAATTAATAATTCTAAACCCTTTTTTGGGTCAATTCTGGACATAAACAAAATCACAGGTTTATCATTAGGAATATTTAGCTTACTCCAAACCTCCTCAGTATTAATTTGCGGTGGGTTAACACCCAAAGGAATGACTAAATCTTTTGTAGTTACTCCAAATCTGGCTGATATTTTTGCTTCTTGTTCACTAGTAAAATGAAGTGCTGCTGCACCTGCGATATTCCGTCGTTCTATCAATTGCACATAAAGCTTTTTTAATTGTTTTTTCTTTTGCAAATCAGCAGGATCTAGTGTACCTAAAGGGCGTAAAATATAAGGTAAATTTTGCTGACGACATACAGTAGCTGCTGCACTACTTACAGGGGAAAATAAAGCATGAATATGGGCAATATCAAAATTTTTGGCGTTATTTTTTAACCACTTTAGTAAATTAAGAGAAAATTTATATCTGCGAAAAGGCGCACAGCGGAAATAGATGATTTCATATTCACAACCATCTTGTTTAATTGGTTGATTTAACGGTACATCTAGAGGTACTTGACCAAAATCCCCA
This sequence comes from Sphaerospermopsis aphanizomenoides BCCUSP55, assembly GCF_001586785.1. GTDB lineage: Bacteria > Cyanobacteriota > Cyanobacteriia > Cyanobacteriales > Nostocaceae > Sphaerospermopsis_A > Sphaerospermopsis_A aphanizomenoides_A. The sequence continues at coordinate 3,972 of NZ_LUFH02000133.1, read as the reverse complement.
TTACTATCAGTAGTTATAATGGTAACTTCTTCTCCGGCTTTTGCTAAAGCTGAAGATAATCCTATTACCATTTGACTAGGACCGCCATAAATAAGAGAAATCGAAGGAATAATTTGTAATATTTTCATTATTAATTGTTATTTATTAATTGTTGATTCCTCATTCCCATACTCTGTATAAGTAAGTAGGCTTAATTAATTATGAGATAGTGGAACAGGCTTCTAGCCTGTTGACGGGCAAGATGCCCATCCCACATTTTATATTTAATTGCAACCAGCTACTTAGGAATAAATTTTAAACGAAACTGGGAACGAGATATTCTCTTCTTACTGTCACCTGTCACCTGTCACCTGTCACCTGTCACCTTTAACTCTTGATAAAATTCATACTGTTGTTTAGCCACAGCTTTATTTGTATATTTAACCATTGCTTTTTCATAACCCATTTCCCCTAAATTATCAGCTAAACCTGGTTTTTCCATTAACTGCAACAAGCAATTAGCTAAAGCTTCCGCATTACCTTCTGGAAAAATTAAACCCGCATCACCAATCACATGAGGAATTTCACCAGAGTCAGAACCAACCACAGGTACTTTACAAGCCATTGCTTCAATTAAGACATGACCAAATTGTTCTTTCCAACCTACAGCGGTGAGAGTTTTAAACTTATAAGTAGTTTCTGAAGGTAGCACTAAGGTATTCATTAAATTGATATAACTTGCCACTTCGTCATGAGGAACACTTTCTACTATGATTACTTTTTCTTGAATGTTGTTTTCAGTCGCTGTCTTTAGTAACTCCTCCCGTAAATCACCTCTACCTAATAACAATAATTTCCAGGATTTATCTTTGATTTTTACTAACGCATTTAACAGTGTTATCAAACCCTTTTCTGGTACAAATCTACCGACAAAACCCACCACAAAATCATTTTCAGTAATTCCTAACTTAGCAGATAATTCTGGTTGCGGTTTCGGAGTAAATAGGGTTTCATCTACACCCAATTGGGGCAAAACTTTAATTGCACCGTGATATCCGCGTTGACGTAAAATTTCCGCCCCATCTTGATTACCAGAAATAATCCCATGACTATTGTTGAGGTTATATTTTTCTAATAAAGCAACTGGTAATTTTAATTCATAAGGTAAATTCCACCAAGTAAAAAATACATTCTTGGCTTTTAGTCCTAATAATTGATTTAAAAGAATCATCTGCGTATAAGCCAAACCCCTAGAACCTTGTTCTACATGGATAATTTGGGGACGAAATTTTTGGAATAACCCAATTAAATCAGCCCCAAAAGTCAGCAATCCTTGATGATTTTGACTAAAATTAGAAATTGGCACGATTTTAAATGAGCCTTCATCACGGTATTGGGTTTCAATAACTCTATTTTGTACTCCTCCGGGTTTCCATCTTTTCGGAACGACAACTGTAACCTCAATACCAGGTTCTAATTTAGCTAAAGCCCGCAATTTTTCACAGTTCAAGTCTACTATATAGGTATGACTAGCAACTAAAATTCTCATGGTATATTTTGAAGATAAAGTGACAAATTTTAACCCCCCAAAATAGATAAACACAAACAAAATAATTACTTAATTCATCTGCGTTTATCTGCGTCCATCTGCGTTCCTAACCTTAAACTTGTTGATCTAAACGACTGTAAATTTGTCCATCATTCCATGCTGATTGAATCATCGTACCTACAGCTTTGAGAAAACCTAAAAAATAGAAAACACCGCGAGTCATAACTTTAATGGGAGAACCACTTTTATAACAAGGAGGGTTTCCGAGAACATGACAGTCAAATAAATTGGCGTAAAGTCGTAAAGCTTGGGTAAAAGTCAGGTTTTTCAGCCCCAGGAGGAAATGATTGTGATAAAAAGTGAGTTGATATTGGAGCGATCGCATACTAATATCATGACAACCGCCAGTTTCTTCCCCTAAATGCACCAAATAAGCTTCCGGGTCATACCAAATTTTATACCCAGTCCGCCGAAACCGTAAACAAAAATCTGATTCTTCCCGTACCGCACTACCCCGAAATCTCTCATCAAACTGAATTCCGTACTTAGTAAAAACTTCTCGACGGAAAGACATATTGCAACCCCTAGCTGTTAAAACTTGCTGAGGTTTGGTTGTATGGACTAAATCAATATGATACCAAGCAATACCAGGATCCATTGCTTCTGGTGGTAAATATTCAATTTCTAATTCTCCTCCAGAGTCACCTAACTTCATTCTGTCAAATACTCTACCAGCAACTGCGCCTACCTCTGGGTGTTCTATGTAATTTTTGGCATGGGCAGTTAAAAACCCTGGTGTTAATTGTACATCGTCATCAATAAATAAAATAATTTCACCAGATGACCTGCGTACAGCATAATTTCGCGCCCCTGGTAAACTAGCCCAATCTAAGCGAAATAGTTTAATTTTACCCGCTGCTGCCATTTCCTCCAGGAATGCTTGAGTTTCTGGTTCGTGGGTTTGGGTTTGATCCACTACTAAAACTTCAAAATGGGGATAATCTTGTTTTAAGATATCAACAATACTATCTTGTAGCAATTTCTCTCTTCTGTATGTAGGAATAACTACGGAAATTAATGGCTGATTATTCATAACTTTTGCTGGTTAATATTGTATTAATTAAACGGGATTTTCTTCAGTATAACCCTGCGGCTGTTGCATAGAGTTGGTCGAACAACTCATTTTGCTTTTCTGCGTTATTGACATTTTGAGCTTGGGCTAAGGCCCCGGTGCTTAAAGATTCGTAATACTCCCGTTTATCTGCCCTATCCAAAAATTTGCTAATTTGTTCCAAAGCTGTATCAGCTAAATAATTGTATGTATCATTCAAAATTTGCCAATATTCCTCAGTTGGCAATTTTTCACCGTGTAGCCAATTTTTCCATTCTTTAGATTCATTCAGTGGTAATTCTAAAATGTAGCCATTTTTGCCCGGAGTTACTAACTCTGGTAATGCACATATATTTGTTGTAATTGCTGGTGTAGCTACAGAAAAGCCTTCTATGAGGCTAAAGCCATAGGTATCCTGCAAAGTAGTCATTAATTGAAAATGACTTTGTGAGAGTAAATCAATTACTTGTTGATTGGGTAGACTTCTGTAGTAAGTTACATTATCTAAATCAAGAAGTTTTAAATCTTCTGCATACTTATCTCGGTCAGGAAAATCTGTAGGAATACCTTTACCAATAGCAAGTACGGATATAATATTTACTTTAACAGGTAAACCTAATTCTTTGGCTTTTTTGGCAACCCTTAAAGCAACAATTCCCCCTTTTCTAGCCAGATGACTACCAACAAAAATCAATTGTAATGGTTGTTGATCATTGTATGTTTTAGCCCGGTTAACTCTGACAGGAAAATTGGGATGAACGACGATTAATTTTTGTTTAACCTTTTCTGCTATATCCCAACCTTCTATCCGTCTTGTCATTCTGAATTTCGCAAAATCTGACATAGCAATGATTTTTTGGCAATTATCCAGTGCTAACCGATTATTTAACAACTCATAAACTACAGACTCAAGTTTATTTTTGGGATTTCTATATAAATAACGATGGTCTTCAAATGTAATAAACCAAGGTTTATTGGTGTAGACAATTCTATTAAAAGAATGAATTACCTGATATCCACCCCATATTGGTTGCCAAGGAAGAAAACTAGATAAAGGTTGCCAAAGTTTCCCTATCGGATATCTACCTGTGGGAAAATTTTTAGGACGGATGAGAGTATGTTGAGAATTACGGGGTAGGTTGGGAGTGGTAATATGTTGTTGACCTGTGATCACTATTTTGACCATTTTTACATCCTGGATTAAAGTTTTTTTAAGTTGATTTTTGTTTTCCAACACTTTCTATTTGTTGGGTAATGATTTTTTCTATTTTAGTAAAAACACCAACATATATAGTTAAGAGACTTAGGGATATCAACAGAGTAATTACTACAG
>NZ_LUFH02000132.1 GCF_001586785.1 Sphaerospermopsis aphanizomenoides BCCUSP55 | reverse complement strand
GGGGAGGCAGGGGAGGCAGGGGAAGAAAAATTAATTCTTCCTCCTGATAGCGCAGCTTGGCGTAAGCCATACTCCTGCTTTCTGTCACCTGTCACCTGTCACCTATTCCCTGTTCCCTGAAATATTAAGCAATCATTATAAGAGAATCATTATAGTTATCATTGAGATATTTTAACAAATATGAGGAAGTTATTTCCTGTTCAGAAAACCTATTTGAGTGGTTTCAGATATATGATTGGATAGCTACTAGCTGTCTAATTGTGACTAGCAAAAATTCTCCGAGCCTGATTCTACATGGGTTGTTGCCATTGCACGGGTTATTGCTGAGTCCATTCTGCTATCAGTAAAATCACGACATTAAGTCACTGGAAATTACCAGAAAGTTTCGGGTTTCTCGGTAGTCAGGTAATTCTCATAAATGTTACAATTATTAATATTCAAATAAAACAAAAAATGTTTAACTTGCTACCTTATATCTAACTGTAGATACTTGTAATCACTAATCAGTGACTGTAACTTCTAGCAGTTAAGGAGTCTAGACTGACTAAATAAATATGAGCAGCCGATATAAGCTACCAAGCTGATCAGGCATTTAAGTTTCAGGCATTTTAAGTTGTAAACCTTAGCATGATTTCCCAGGTCATCTGGGTAGCTCCCTTCCAAGGCATTTATCAGCTAATGACACTACCAGCAAACCCATCATCACCAAAGAGTAGCGCCATGAAGACCGCTCAGACAGCCACCGACCTTGTGCGGACTTACCTGCGTGAGATTGGCCGTGTTCCACTTCTCACCCACGAAGAAGAGATTCATTATGGTAAACAGGTACAAAGATGTACCGCTTTGTATGAAGTGAGGGAAAATCTTGCTACCCAGTTAGGTTATCAGCCAACTTTAGAAGAGTGGGCAGCTTCAGCACAACTAGAACCAGCAGAGTTAAATGCAGCGATCGCAGAAGGTGAGATTGCTAAACGTAAAATGGTAGAAGCTAACCTGCGTTTAGTCGTCTCCGTTGCGAAGAAATACATTAAACGGAATGTCGATTTACTCGACTTAATCCAAGAAGGTAGTATAGGAATGCAGCGGGGAGTAGAAAAATTTGACCCTACCAAAGGTTATAGATTTTCTACCTATGCCTACTGGTGGATACGCCAAGCCATTACTCGTGCGATCGCCGAAAAAGCTCGCACCATTAGGCTACCTATTCATATTACCGAAAAACTGAATAAAATTAAAAAAGCTCAACGCCAACTCTCCCAAAAATTGGGACGTGCGCCCACAGCAACAGAACTAGCTGACGAGTTAGAGCTAACACCCAAACAAGTGCGGGAGTGTTTAGAAAAAGCCCGTCTCCCTTTATCTCTGGATTTGCGTTTAGGAGATAATTACGACACCGAACTGGGCGAAATGCTGGAAGACACCGGTGCAACCCCAGAAGATTTTGTCGTTCAATCTTCATTATCTTCTGATATAGAGCGTTTAATGACAGAATTAACCCCCCAACAGAAAGAAGTAATTAAGTTGCGCTTCGGGTTGGTAGATGGCCAAGCTTTAACCCTCTCCAAAATCGGAGAACTTCTCAATATCAGCCGGGAGAGAGTCCGACAAATTGAGCGCGAAGCCTTAACAAAACTTCGCAAATCTAAAGCCAACATTAACGAATATCTTGCTAGTTAGGTCATGGGAAATGGGTAATGGGTAATTGGTGATTGGAAAAAGACAGGAGAAAACAATTAAGTTTTTTTCCCACACCCTACACCCCATACCCTTTTGCTGTCACCTATTCGTATAAATACTCCGCGTTTGGTACGGTTTAACCGACTCCCATGACTGAAATGACCTGTTAGATTGATTGACATGAACACACAATTTTCATCTAAATTCAATACAAAATAGGTTATTAATTATTTAAGTCACGAACACCGCAATTAACAGTGTTAGTTAAGGAGATCAAAAGTGAGTAACCAACCCAATCGAGTCTCTGAATTTTTTAATAGCGATTCTGAAAGCAGTAACTTATGGCATTATGTTAAATCCTTAAGTCCAGAAACTGTTACCCAGCTATCTAAACCTACTTCTCCCGAAGTCTTTCAGGTAATGGAACGGAATATTACAGGACTGTTAGGAAACTTACCTTCGGAACACTTCGGTGTAACTATTACTACCAATAGGGAAAATTTGGGTCGGTTACTGGCATCTGCTATGATTAGTGGTTATTTCTTACGTAATGCTGAACAGAGAATGAACTTTGACATGGCTTTACAAGGAACAGAAGCAAATAGCACTGATGTTGCTGAGTAAAAAAATACATTAACGCCAGTTATAGTAGAGTGATGAGTTACGAGTATAAAACGAGTTGCTTCATCCTCATTAAATTCTCTGCCAAATCCATGAGATTCACGAGAGGACTTAAATAATTGGTGTTTTTTATTGGATAAATGTTATGATTTGATAATTGCAAATTTGGTAAAACTAGAAACTCGACAGACAAAGAATATATCTGTCGAGTTTTTTATTGATAATTGGTGCTAATCTTCTAGCAATCTTCAATTATTTATAACAACAGCCAAGGTGGTGAGTACATCAACAGATGATAAAATCTAGACCGTAAAAGCCTTTTAACTGGAGTCACTTGTCATACAGAGTTTTTTAAAATTACACTAGTGTTCATGAGAGCAATTTACAGCCTATTATTGATGGTTTTTAGGTTTTTGCTGACGGCTGACAGCTGAATGCTTACCTAAAATCTAAAATCTAAAATCTAAAATTCCCTGTCACCTGCTATATGAATGAAATTTCTGCTGTTCCCCATAAAATCATTGGTGTTGCTGTAATTTGGAACGACCAAAAACAAATTTTAATTGATCGTCGTCTTCCTCAAGGGACAATGGCTGGTTTATGGGAGTTTCCTGGGGGAAAAATAGAATCAGGAGAAACTATAGAAGATTGTATTGCCAGAGAAATTTTAGAAGAGTTAGGAATTAAAATTGAAGTGGGAGAACATCTGATTACTATTGATCATACTTATACCCATTTGCGAGTAACTTTGATGGTTCATCATTGTCTTCATTTATCAGGTATTCCCCAAGCTATAGAATGTGCGGAAATTCGTTGGGTCAGTGTGGATGAGTTAGATGGTTTTACTTTCCCAGAAGCAAATGTAGAAATTATTGCTGCTTTAAAAAAAGGTAAAAACAATAATTAGGGTTTGCTAAAAAACTTTTTCAGCCAGTCCTAATTATTGTAATTATTGTAATTGTTTGAACGTTTCTAAAGCTTCATTACACCAGTCTATCCATTCCAACTCACAGTGAATACCTGCTTTTAAAACCAGATATTTTAACTGTTCTTGCTGGGTTAATTCTGGTTGATTTGCAAAATGTTCTTGTTCAATTTCTCGTATCGGCTCAATAAATAGGGGTAACAGAGGAAAATAAGTGCAACGAGGTACACACAGTGTCATAGAATAGGAGACATGACGCAAAAAAGTATTGAGAGTGACAAATCAATATCAGATTTACTGCAAACCATCGAACCAAAAGGGATTGCAGACGAATCAATGCGTCATACAGTAGAGGTATTACTGAATCTAATAGAACAATTACAATTAAAAGTCAAAGGCTTAGAGTCAGAGAATCAACGGTTAAAAGATGAAAACAACCGCTTGAAGGGAGAACAAGGTCAACCAGACATAAAAGCCAAGAGTAAGAAAGGGTTTGAAAATAAGCACTCATCAGAACAAGAAAGAAAAACCCCAAAACAGCACTCCAAGGGCAGTAAAAATCAAGCCATTAAAATAGACAGACTCGCTTACAAAGATTCTCCCAGTCAACAAACCGCAGAAAAACTCCGGTCTGAGTTTTGGAAACTTTTTTCCACAGAAAGTGGTTATGAACAGTTGGATGAGCGAAAACAATTCACACGGATGAAAATTTCCGAGTTGCTTTTAGTATTAGAGCATCCTGAATTGCCTTTGCACAATAATCCGGCGGAGTTAGCTGCTAGGACGATGGTGCAACGACGCAATATTAGTTATGCCACTCAGACTGTTGAGGGGACTCAGGCTTGGGATACTTTTATGTCTCTTGTTGCTACTACTCGTCAGTTGGGTATCAGTTTTTTTGAATATATCCGTGACCGGATTTCTCTCTTTGGGAATATTCCTTCTTTGGCAACTATTATTCGAGAAAAATCTGCTCTCAATTCTTTTGGTTTGTCATGGATGCCTGAATAACTCTTTCCCCGATATATTGAGGGGATACCAAGAAACTACCTTTTTACCTAAAACCCTACAGCACACGCCATACATTTGCGACTTGGGCGATCACATCAGGAATTACCCCAGACAAAGTAGCGTTATGGATTGGGGATGAAGTCGCAACAGTGCTAAAGCACTACTGTCACCCAAATGTCGTTGAGGCTGACTGCCCAGATTTTTAATTACTCAATTACTACTCAATTACTACTCAATTACCATTCTCTTGTGGCTGAAAGACCTTGCTGAATAAGCCATTTATTTTAGTTGCCAATACTTATAAGCTGCATAAGCCAACGTCACAACCCCGGTAATAATAGCAGATTCATCAACTTCAAATTGTGGATGATGTAGGGGGTGATTAATGTTTCTATCTTTGTAGCCTACACCCAAACGAAACATTGAACCGGGAGCGTGTTCTAAATAAACAGAAAAATCTTCAGCCCCAAGGGAAGGTTCGGGTAAAACTTGGATGCGATCGCTACTCCAAGCTTCTTCTGCTGACGATTGCAATAATTGTGTCAGGGCATAATCATTCTGTACACTAGGTACACCCTGATGATAATTAACTTGATATTTTGCGCCGTAAGAATTGCAAACATTAGCAACAATATTTTCAATCCAATCTGGCAATTTATCGCGGGTTTCAGGATGGAGCGATCGCACTGTACCCAATAACTGTACTTGATCAGCGATCACGTTTGGCGCTCTGCCACCATGAATTTTACCAATACTTAATACCACTGGACGCAGAGGGTTTTGAGTGCGGCTAATAGCTTGTTGCAATGAGGTAATAACTTGAGAAGCAATCCAAATGGCATCAATAGCTTCATGGGGACGCGCACCATGTCCTGATTCACCAATAATTATAATTTCTAAATCGTCTGCTGCTGCTGTCAAGGCACCATAACGAATACCAATACAACCAGCCGGAATAGAAGGAAAAACATGAACGCCTAAAATAGCAGAGACATTATTCATAGCCCCATCTTTTACCATCCAAGTTGCACCTTGGGCAATTTCTTCTGCTGGCTGAAATAAAAACCTGATTTTACCACCCAATTCATCTGCTACTTGTGACAGCACCATTGCTGTACCTAAACCTACCGTAGTATGAACATCATGGCCGCAAGCGTGCATCACTCCTTCTATCCGAGAAGCATATTCCAACCCACTACGTTCTTGAATCGGCAAAGCATCCATATCAGTACGAATTGCCAATACCCTTTCATCGGGCTTAATTCCTGGTAGTTCAGCGATTACACCAGTTTTACCCACGCCCTCTTCCACGTGCAACCCGCTAGAAGATAACACACCAGCCACAAAAGCCGCTGTTTGATACTCTTGTCCGCTCAGTTCTGGATGTGAGTGGATATGGCGACGAATGTCCACCAAGCGCGGTGCTAAGGTCGTTGTTAAGTCTTTAATCCGGGTCAGCATTGAATTGATTCTAATTAATCAGGATAAGTCTTGTTCCCATGATAGATAAGTGTTAATTGTAAAAATGCTCTCCCCTGACAGGAAAATCAGGCATTGACTTTCCTCCCTCTGGACGGGAATTATGAAGAAGACATAAAATTCCTGAAAATTATAATAGCAAGACTAGCCAAAGCCAAATAAATGATATAAAATTTATTCTAGTTGACTATACCGAAAGACTTATAGACTACCAAATATGTGATCCCCCCGGCTTAAACAAAAAAAGGCTGGGGGGATCTTGTTTTAGGGGTGTGGGGTGTAGAGAGGTGACAGGTGACAGGTGACAGGTGACAGGATCTAACTATTTGAACAAGAAGTTCTGGAGTATGGCTTACGCCAAGTTGCACTATCAGGAGAACTGAATTACGAATTAAGCAAGTCGGCTCGAAAAAACCAAGGTATGTAACAAAATGTAAAATCTCTGAAAATCTCTTCCCTCTTGCCTTTTGCCTTTTGCCTCTTGCCTTGCCATAACGACAATTTTCAACGCCTACCTACTTATCTCCATCCCAACCAACGCAAACAGGGAACAATCAAGTAATAACTCAAACCTAAACAAAAACTAATTAAAATACCAATAAAACCGAAAAAAGCTATATGCTGCAACAACTCCCATCCGTTGGGTTGATTGGAAAAATGAATAAATTGAATTTTTAAACCTAGGTGAATTAACCCTGCTAAAATGTTGGCACTACCAAAGGCAGTGATAAAAGCATAAGCTAGGTAATGGCTGCGAAGACCTAAACCTAAAGTTAGTAGAGAAATTGACACCAACATCCAGGCAATTAATCCTTCGGCGCTATCCTGTGGTTTAATAAATTGCCAAATTATCCAACCAAAGCTATAACCAATTAAACCCATTAGGGCTGAAACTAAAAATCTTCGCTTTTGACCAAAACTTTTAGATAGGGTAATTCCCCAAGCTGTAGCTAAACCAGCAACACCATAAACTATGATTTCTTTGGGGTGAGAGGTTTTAAAATTGGGGAGCAATTCTGGTAGTTGAAGTGATAAAAATTCTTGAACAACTGCACCTAATTTGGTGTGATAAGCCAACCAAAAACCAGCAACAGTCCCTAAACTAGCACCAATCCCACTTAAAATGATAGCCCAAATTGTTGCCAGACAAGCTAGTAGGAATCTGAAAATAGCTTGCACTGTCAACAGAGTTGTATTACCCACAGCTTGGGTAAATTGGGTGACAGATTGAATAACTGTGGTTTTTGTTTGAGTAAAGAAACTGGGTTTTGATCCTGCGGGGACAATTTTTAATAACCGTTTTTGAATAATAGCTGCATGGGCTGGACGCGATCGCACATCCGTCTGTATCATTTCATCTAATAAATCAGCTAGTTGGGGGTTAACATTACACCATTTTCGCCAGCGTAATTCTCCCGTGATGGGATCTTCCAACTCCTGGGGATATTTACCTGTGAGTAATTCAATCATGGTTCGTCCCAAAGCATAAAAATCTGCCGCAGGCCCGACATTACCACCAACCATTTGTTCTGGTGGACTATAACCAGAAGAAAATAGACGAGTAGAAGGAGAATGCGATCGCAATATTGCCCCACTAAATTGTTTAGCACCACCAAAATCAATTAACACCAATTGTTCCGCTTGTAGAGGTGCGGTAGGTGAAGGGGTACGCAGCATTAAATTAGAAGGTTTGATATCTCGATGAATAATTTGGCGTTTGTGTAATTCCTGTAAAATCTTCACAGCCTGTGCAAACCAATTTAACACCAAGTCTTCTGGACATCCTTGAGGATAATTTTTGCGAATTTTCTCCAAATTATGGCCATCAATTTTTTCCATCACCAGACAAGCCAACTGGTGTGGTTTAGGACTAGTCAAATTGATTTGAAAATACCCGTCAGATTCAACTTTAGGAACTCCGGGATGATGGAAACTGCTTAAAACCTCCGCTTCTTGGATGAATAATTCCAAAGCTTTGGGAGAATCTTCCACCAACACTTTCAGCACCTTTTCAGTCTGGGTTTTTTCATCCCAAACCGTGTAAATTTGGGCAAACCCACCGGAACCCAAGGGTTGCATCGGGTAATAGCGGTCTAGTAGCTGTAACGGAGTGCCACAGCTATTACAAAATTTGTTTCCCCAGGGTTGGGGATAAGGTCGTTGACATTTGGGATTTATGCAGTGAACCGCACTCTGATTTATCTGGGACAAAACCACGAAAATGCAAAGGCTGGATCGATTTTAGCGCCTATTTTGCTTTCTTACTCAACCTCAACCGCTGCTTCCGTAAATTTTTGCTGACGTTGTTTTGATTTTCCTTCTGCTTCACCTAACGCGGTTGACATACTCCCCGCCCTAAAAGGGCGGAGATTCTGGGGTCAAACAGCAATTGCTGGTTCTTGCCAGTCTAACATCACCTAGCCCAATGGTTGATGCCCCAACCATTTGAATATTTCGAGCAGCATTTTCATCTCGTCCATTTACAGAATTACAAGATGGACAACGCCACTGTCGGTGAGATAAATCTAAATTTTCTAAAATATGCCCACAATCAGAACAAGTTTTACTGGATGGATACCATTGATCTATATAAACAACTTGTTTATTTTTCTTTTTGGCAACCCATTCTAAAATCTGTAGAAATTCTCCAAACGCTAAGTCTGATATTTTTCTGCCCCAAAGACGTTGCATACCTTTAAGGTTAAGTGTCTCAAAGCACAAAACATCAAATTTGTCTGTTAGTTGGTGAGCTAATTTCCAAAACCAATAACTTCTGCGATTACAAACATCTTCATGTTTACGAACTAAATTTTTTCTAGCTCGTTCTCGATTATTTGAGTCTCTGACTTTATGAGAGTGACTTCTACTAGCTTTCTTGATAGCATTGAGAGACTGTTTAAGGAATTGTGGAGAATCAATCAAAGTTCCATCAGAGCCAGTTAAAAATGTTTTGAGTCCAAAATCAAACCCCGCTATTTTACCAGTCGTTGATTTAATTTCTATTTGTGACTCATTATCAACCACAACAACCATAAACAACTCACCTAATGCGGTGCGTTTTATGGTTAATGTCTTGATTTTGCCCTCTAGCTCTCTAGACTGACAAAATTGATAAACTCGATTCCCAATTTTAACTCTATTTCCACCTAAGAATTTATAACCAGCTTGTTTTAAAGTGAATGATTTGTATTTTTTAACTTTTTTGAATCCTGGTGGTCTAACTCCTTTGTTGTTGTGTTTGAAAAATAATTGGTATGCCTTCTCAATGCGTTGACAGATATCCTGTACTGCTTGAGAACCTACTAATTGCCAGAAAGAATAGCGTTTTCTTAATTTAGCAATATGAGATTGTAGTTTGGCACAGTTTAAGTGTTTACCCCACATTCGGTAGTACCGTTTATGTAGAGCAATACAATGGTTGTAGATCACCCCTGCGGCGTTAATCATCCGTTTGAGGTGTCTATTCCTTTTGTGTTCGTACAGCTTAAACTTTAGTGTTTTCATGCTAGTATTATAACACAGTCTAACGGCAATATGACGGCATGAAAAAATTAACAATTAGATGCTCAGATGAGGAGTACCAGATGCTTGTGGAGTATTGCTCGCAGACAAGCCGTACTCAGAATGATGTATTGAGAGAATTAATCAGACAATTAAAGAAAAGCTGTCCTAGAAGGACGGGGCTTTAAACCCATTTTTTCGGTAAAATTTCTTCTTGGATACCAGAATCAAGATACAGTTTTTGACCTGCTTCAGTGTGAAACTGCACACCAAAAAAGGCTATACACAATGTTGGGTATTCCCACAAAGCTGGAATATAAGCTTGGTTTTCTAAAAAAGATGCAGACATGGAAATAACTCTTCTTGCAGTTTAAGGTGGGAGAATAGGCTGATTTCCAGTCGTTAATATTACTTGAGATTTGTAGAAATGCCGTTTATGCACAGATTGTTTTAATGATTATGCGGATAAATGGAATAAATTTCATTAACCTAGCTCCTATAAACCAATAACCGCTATGCTTAAATTATATATATGTGAAATTTTCACAAATATTGTGTTTAAGTTAGAGGCTAAATATGCTCATAGAGTTTAGTATTGGTAATTACAGATCATTTAAAGATAAAGTCACTTTTAGTATGGTGGCAGCTAATATTGTTGCTAAAGAAAAAGAACTTGATGAAAACAATGTTTTTGCAGTAGATGATGAACTCAAATTACTCAAAAGTGCCGCAATTTATGGTGCTAATGCTAGTGGTAAAAGTAATCTAGCAAAAGCAATAAAGTTTATGAAATGGTTTATGATTAATTCTTCTAAAGAAACTCAAAGTACAGAAAAAATAGGAGTAGAACCATTTAAGTTAAGTACCGAAACTGAAACAGAACCATCTTTTTTTGAAATCGTTTTTATATTGGATGATAAAAAATATAGATATGGTTTTGAAGCTACTCAAGAAAGTGTAGTTTCAGAATGGTTATTTTACGTTCCCAAGACAAGAGAAACTCGACTGTTTGAACGGGTTTATGATGGAAAGACTGATAAAATGGAGTATCTATCTAAAACATTCAAAGGTGAAGGTATTCACCCTAAAACCAGACGAAACGCGCTTTTTATTTCTGTAGCTGCTCAATTTAATGTAGCAATAGCTGATCAAATCCTAAATTGGCTAACAAATAAGTTAAATATAGTTTCCGGTTTAGAAGATAATATTTTTTTAGATTATACAGTAAATTGCTTGGCATCTAATCATGTTCATAGACAAGAAATTATACAGTTAATAAAAAAATTAGATTTGGGTATTAGAGAAATTAGATTAAAAGAAACGGAACTTACTACTTATGCTTTGCGTAATATAACAGACGAAATTAAAAAGCTAAATTTTAAGATGCACGCAGATAAAAAGAAAGTATTTTCAATTCATACCTCACATCAAAAATTTAATGCAGAAGGTAATTCTATCTCTATGGAACTATTTGATTTAGAAGCGCAAGAATCTGAAGGAACTAAGAAAATAGTTGCTATCTCTGGACTTTTAGTAGATACTCTTAAAAATGGCAAAGTTGTTATATTTGATGAGTTTGACGCAAGACTTCACCCTTTAATCAGTAAAGCAATTGTTGAGTTATTTAACTCTAATGATACAAATTATAATCATGCACAACTAATTTTTATGACTCACGACACCAACCTTTTAAGTAATAAACTTTTTCGTAGAGATCAGATTTGGTTTACGGAGAAAAACAAATATGGTGCAACAGATTTATATTCCCTAGTTGAATATAAAATTAGAAATGATGCTTCCTTTGAAAGTGATTATATCAAAGGCAAATATGGCGCTATTCCCTTTATTGGAAATTTAAGTCAAATAATGGGTGAATCTAATGCCTAAAAACAGTGGAAAACAAGCATCATCTCGTGGATATTCTGAGAGAAAAGTTGCCACCAGAGATATCAGAGAAAGATTTTTAATTGTTTGTGAAGGTGACAAAACTGAACCAAATTACTTTAGATGTTTTCGTGTTCCTAAAGATGTAATTGATGTGAGAGGTTTTGGGTATAATCCTAGTAAGTTAGTAGAAAAAGCAAAAGAATTAAGTCTTCAAGATGATTATAACCAAGTTTGGTGTGTATTTGATCGAGATGATTGGCCTAAACAGGATTTTAACAATGCTATTGCAAACGCTAAAAGAGAAGGATTTAAAGTTGCTTATTCTAATGAAGCGTTTGAATTATGGTATGTCTTGCATTTTGAATTTCTAAATACTGGACTTCCTAGAAAAGATTATATTACTAAATTAGAAAAATGGTTGAAACATAAATATAAAAAGAATAGTGATATAATTTATGAAGAGTTAGAAATTTTCCAAAATACAGCAATCAAACACGCTCAAAATCTTCTGAATCAATATGATCCTCAAAATCCTGAAAGTGATAATACTTCAACAACTGTACATCAGTTAGTTGTGGAGTTAAATAGATTTATTAGATAATTGTTGGTAGTAGATTAGCAAATTCTTCCAAGGCTTGAAAACTTCCCACCTGCCAACTACGCTCAACAGTATCAGGTATAATCTGAATAATATCTATATTCTCAAAATATGGACTTTTTTCGGGAGCATCCCAAATGTGTAAATTTATTTTTATCTAGGTAAAGAAAATGCTCCAAGGCTTGATATGATTGAACCGCAAAGGGCGCAAAGTACACAAAGGTAAGAGATTGTGAGAGGTTTTTTTAGTGTTGCTGCGTTCATTTGTTCAAAATTGGGATGCTCCCCTTTTTTCAGACTTGATATATTTTCCATCTTGCAATAAATAAATAGACAACTTCCCACTATCAAAAATCCATAATTCAGGAATACCAATTGCTTCATAAGCATCAAGAGTTATTTTTGATGTCACATCAGTTTCTATAGCTAAATCTGGTGGTGGATCATCTGGTTGTAAACGTCTTTTACCTATCATTTGCTGATAATTTTGAATGTAAAAACAAGCATCTGGTTCAACTCCTGCTACACCTTGTCTTTTATAAGTTGTTGATCCAAAAGGTTGATATTTAATTCCTTTTGCTTTCAATAATATTTTCACGATATCTGAAATTAAATCTTTGGAAATTTCATGTTCAAGTGATGGAACTATAATTTCTAAAATCCCTTGATGATAAGCAATTCGTGAATTTATTTTTTCTCCCAGTTCTTGTAAAATACATTCAAATTCATCCCAGGTAACATCAGGAATAGTAACTTTACTACCGGGTGTTAGTTGTATTTGACTAACGGGTTTAAAAACAGGAATAGCTACACTCATACCATACTAGGGGTAGTAAGGATTTAAGACTAATTATTAATCACTTATTATAACAAATCTTTTAAATTTCTTCTAATTTCTGTTTTACTGTCAACATCTGGGTAACAAAAACACTTAATTTTGATTTTATCTTCCTTATTTAAAATCGTTTCGCAAGTTAAGATACCTGATTTGTTATCATTTTTGATAATTTCTAACAATTGACTATCATTATTCTCTTCTAATTTCTTCTTAGCAGAAAATGTTCTATAAAATAAAATTCCTTTAAAATCTATATATATTTCTTTCTCATTATAACCTTGTGTGGGATTTAAGTGATTATTCAGAACCAGTAACATATATACTCTAGACATTGCACAACTAAACTTTTTTTCAATATTCGCTAATCCCTCATTGTCTATACTAGACTTTAGCTCAATTAACAGAATATTTAATTTATACATACTATCATACTTTTGTAAAACTAAAATAGCACATTCAGGCGTGCTATCTCTAGTTGAAATACCACCTATTTCTTTTTCTAAGTTAATTTTCCAGATTCTTTCTACTTTCGACTTATTATCAGCATAATTTAATCCTTGAATACATAACTTCTTAAATTTTGCACCTTGACCGTTCTCTTCAATTTCAATGATTTCATCTTCAGCTATAGCTTTTTCTTCAATAAGTTCCTTGTCTGATAAAGCTTTATGAACTTCATATCTCAGATTAAGTAAATCTCTTTTATGAGGGTTATTTAAAAAATATTTACTCTTATTACTTTTACTCATCTTCAACCTCTTCTTCCTGAATATAAATATAATCAGTCAGAATGCGAAGTGACTTATCTAAGTTATTTTCAACTTCTCTAAAGTTCCTAAAATAAATACCAGAGTTACGACTTTCATAGTCTATGATTTTATCACCTGTGAAGAAATAAACACCAACTTTTTCCTTTGCTATAGATACAGATGAATCAACATAGTACAATTTATTATCTTCAATAATTTTTTGTACATTCAAACCATGTTGATTTTTCAGTACATCCAGATATATATAGTTATTAATAGCATTTGCTAAAATTGAACTATGGGTTGTGATTAATACTTTATTTCTGGTTTCATTTTGGATGAACTGGATCAAGATATTTAATAATTTAATCTGATTTTCTGGATGTAAATTAACCTCTGGTTCATCTATCATTAAGAAATTATTTTTTGCTGCCGCCCAATATTTTAGATATAAATAAATCAGTGTTAATTGATTTACAGATGAAGAAGCTAAATACATTGGTAAAGGTTCATTCATTGAATTGACTTTAAAATAAAATTCTATAGGACTAATTCCTTTAAGACTAAGAGGTAATATTTCACCACCAATGATTTCTTGTAACTGTTCCACAAGATTAATATAAGATGTGATAATATTTTCTTCAAGATTCAGAGAAAAAAGTTGTTCAAATACCTTATTCATCGGTTCTGTATATTTTCTTTTCCAAACTTCTAGTTCTTTAAAGTCAGATAATTCAAAATTTCCTTTTTTGCGAGGGTTTTCTAATAAATCTACAAGTTTTTTTATATCTTGCTCACGTTGTTTTCTATCAACTTCATAAATATAACGATAAAATGTAGGAAAGAAGATTCTACTAG
>NZ_LUFH02000131.1 GCF_001586785.1 Sphaerospermopsis aphanizomenoides BCCUSP55 | reverse complement strand
GTAAGTATAGTAAAACAGTATTAATAATTACGCAACTAAAATGAACCTATACATAATACAGATTCGACTCACGGATTCCCTCGTTCCCCGGTTCTACTGAAAATTGTCAGAATCAGGATATTCAGGATTAAAGGATTAACAGGATAAAAACAGGGATTTGACCATCAATTACCCATTACCAGCCTCAACTAGATAACTAGCAACTTGAGTTAATACTTATTCATCATTAATGCTTTGATGTATATATATTCCACTTATTTGATAAGTTGATAATCTTAGTATTACGTTTTTTAAACTTGAACTACTAACAAAACATTAAAAATTTTCTCTCACATAATTACGGAATCCTTAAGTCAAAGTTGGTAGTTAAAATAGACCATTCCACCAGCCAGGATACACGGAGGTTTAGATACCTCATCTGTACGTGCGTCCTCTGAAAGCCCGTATTTCAAGAAATGATTATATTTACATAAAGTTTCACGTGACGGACTAGAACTGTGAACCTAAAATTAAAGATGAGATAAAGTTACTGTGAGGTGCAAAAGGTTTATTGCTGTAATAGCATAACCAAAAGTATTTATCATCTCACCTCCCAAATGGTATGAGACAGGCCAAATTAAAATCAGCATAACTGCTTTCATAAATTCAGGCATCTACCGATTAAAAACAAACTACCCACGCATTCCTATCGTCTTTAACCAGGCTAGTTCTCTTATAAACAGGATCTCTGTACCCTATCAAGTAGGTTTTATATATGAATGACCAACAAAGAACTCAGCGCAATATTTCTTCAGGTGTCGTAGCGGCTGTGTCAGCAGCGGTTGTAGCGGTAAGTGGTGGGGTAGCTTGGTTGACTTCCCAGACTCCCAATTCCCCCACACCAGGAAACCCTTCTCAAAGCATTAGACAACCTCAACAGCCATTAACAACCCAGCCAGGGAATGAACAAACAGCTAACATCTATTGGCTTAGACCAACAGACAAAAGCGTCGAGTTGGTTCCTCAACCTATTAAAATTGCTGCTGCACAACCCAACCAAGCCTTAGAAGCTGCTTTTCAAACTTTATTAGCAGGGCCAACCGAAGGCACAGACTCCACAACTATTCCCAAAGGAACTCAACTACTGGGACTAAAAGTAGAAAATAATGATGTTCACGTCAATTTATCTGAAGATTTTACCAGTGGTGGTGGTAGCACTTCGATGATGGGTCGTGTAGGTCAGGTTGTTTACACCGCAACAACCCTCAATCCCAACGCCAAGGTGTACATTGAGGTTAATGGCAAGCAGTTAGATGTTTTAGGTGGTGAAGGTGTGGAACTGCAACAACCACTAACTCGTGAAAGTTTCAACAAAAACTATCCTCTTTAAGTGAGTGGTCAGTGGTCAGTAGGTTGTGAATTTTTTTGGCAACTGACAACTGACAACTGATTAACTCTTACTTAATACTTTCAAGCTGCGGGCTTGCTGTAATAGTCTTGTAGCGAGGCCATGTCTATGGGGGGATACGCCTACGCTTACTCGATGACATTATTCAAATCGGCTCACTTAACAAGCTGAAGTATTTGTTTCCTGGTTGAACTACCGCTAGTCATACAGGCAACATTTGTTTGAACAGAATTAACCCGCAAGTATTCCAAGTTTTAACACTTATTTGATCATAATATAGATATTACAGCAGGTTGCAAGTGAATAAGGTACAAAATTTAATCACAAAGCCTTGCAGAAACAGGGTTTTACTGCTGACTGCTGACTGCTGTAATACTTAATCGGGGTTAATTCGCATCAATGGTTGACCATATTCCACAGGTTCGCCATTCTGCACCAAAATTTCCATTACCTGTCCAGAAACTTCAGCTTCAATTTCATTCATTAGCTTCATGGCTTCGATGATGCAAACAGATTGACCACTGCGAACGCGATCGCCTACTTCCACAAATGGTGCTTCACCAGGTGCAGGTGCGCGGTAAAAAGTTCCCACCATTGGAGATTGCACCTCTACATATTTGGCGGAAGGAGTATTCACTGACAAAGGTGATTGTCCTCCAGCTACGGAATTATCACGGCTTGTAGCGGCTTCTGGTAGCTGTGTTGGTGCTGTTTGGTTTGCTATTGTCCCCGATGTCAATCCCGAACCAACCACACCGCCCAGGGTTGCTTGACCTACTGACAATACTTGATTACCGACACCTTTACGTACTGTTAACTCAAAATCATCGCTTTTGAGAGTTACTTCTGCAATATCCGTTTGTGCAATAGTAGCCAGTAGTTGGCGGATTTCATTAAAGTCTAATGGCACAGTTTTTTTCCTCGACCTAACCGTAAATGAGAATCTTAAGTGTGGCAGGGATTTTAATCCCTATATAAACAAGGGATTGAAATCGGTATTACCAATTTTGGATGAAAGGATTTTGGATTTGTAATTGGAATTATTACAGCATATTGCAGATCAATAAGGTACAAATTTTTATGACAAAGCCTTGCACCAAAAGGGTTTTACTGCTGACCGCTGACCGCTGACTGCGGCTGTATCCATTACCCATTACCTCATCACTATCCCAACTTGGTATCAGGAGAAATAAAAATTATTCCCTGCCCAAATATTTATCTTCCCTGGTATCTATCTTTATACGTTCTCCTTGGGTAATAAACAAGGGAACCATGACAATAGCACCAGTTTCCACAGTTGCGGGTTTAGTGCCACCTGTAGCAGTATCACCTTTCACACCAGGATCTGTTTGCACAACTTCCAAAACTACAGAATTAGGTAGTTCCACTTCTAGCACTTGTTCGCCCCAACGAATCACGTTGACTTCCATACCTTCTTTGAGGTACTTCACGCGATCGCCAATTTGTGCAGCACTTAATCTACCTTCTTCATAAGTTTCCATATCCATAAAGACAAATTCTTCGCCTTCTTTATAGGTATGCTGCATCGTGCTTTTTTCCAAAGTAGCTTGGGGTACAGTTTCCCCAGCACGGAAAGTCTTTTCTACCACGTTCCCATTTTGGACATTTTTCAGTTTAGTTCTGACAAAAGCCGAACCTTTACCTGGCTTAACATGGAGAAATTCAACCACTCGCCATACAGACCCGTCTAGGACAATAGAGACACCGGGTCGAAAATCGTTACTAGAGATCATGAAATTTTCAAGTTTTGCAAGACAATCGGCATTTATTGTACCCTTCAAAGGTAATCAGTTGTCAGTTGTTAGTGGAAGAAGGGAATAGGGAATAGGGTGTAGGGTGTAGGGTGTAGGGTGTAGGGTTTCTTCTCTTAACTGTCACCTGTCACCTGTCACCTGTCACCTGTCACCTGTCACCTGTCACCTGTCACCTGTCACCTGACTTTTGAACTTCTAGCAAAAGACTACTCATAAAAAACTCAAAACTCAGGACTGTTACTGTGGGAAGATTGTTCATGGGTAATTTCCTTCTCATTCATGCTGTATTTGAGCTATCCCATGTTTAACTTCATCAAGTCCTGGCTAAAACACGGCCTAAAGGCAATATTCCTGGTGACAATAGTTTTAGGCATAAGCACAATTGGGTGGACACCCTCCAGTCACGCCGCCCTACCATCTGGGAATGCAATTACCGATGGTAAAGCTTTGTTAAGGTATGCACTCCCCATAGATAATCAACCTGTCAGAAAACTGCAAGCTAGTTTAGAAGACATTTCTAACCAACTGCGTGCCAATAAG
This sequence comes from Sphaerospermopsis aphanizomenoides BCCUSP55, assembly GCF_001586785.1. Classification (GTDB taxonomy): domain Bacteria; phylum Cyanobacteriota; class Cyanobacteriia; order Cyanobacteriales; family Nostocaceae; genus Sphaerospermopsis_A; species Sphaerospermopsis_A aphanizomenoides_A. The sequence continues at coordinate 10,482 of NZ_LUFH02000131.1, read as the reverse complement.
CGTTGGGGTGCGGTTTCTAGAGACCTCAGCCAAGCATCACGGATTCTCGATCAACCCTCCCAAATCTTAGCAAGCGTTCCCGAAGAACGCCAACCCCAAGCCGAAGCTTGGATTACTGAGTTAAAATCTGGCATAGCAGCACTGCAAGAAGTAGTCAAAAACAAACAAAAAGACCCTATTCTTGAAGGCAGAGCTAAATTACTCAAAATTGTTAGCTTGCTAGAAGAGTCAATGGTAAAAGAATTTCCTTTTGAAGTTCCTGCTAAGTATAGTAATTTACCTCAACTCAAAGGACGCGCTACTATTGCCTTCAAAACCAACAAAGGTGACCTAACTGTGGTTGTAGATGGTTATAGCGCCCCCGTCACCGCTGGTAACTTTGTTGATTTAGTCCAACGGGGTTTTTATAATGGTTTAGAATTTACCCGTTCTGAAGAATCTTACGTATTGCAAACCGGAGATCCAGCAGGTAAGGAAGTCGGTTTTATTGATCCTGCAACTGGTAAATATCGGGCTATACCTTTAGAAATTTTGGCACAAGGAGATAAAGAACCAACTTATAGTATTACTCTCGAAGATGCCGGGCGTTATCTGGATATGCCAGTATTACCATTTTCTTCTTTTGGTGCTTTAGCAATGGCACGTCCTGAAGGTGATGTTGATGGTGGTTCTTCTCAGTTTTTCTTCTTCCTCTTTGAACCAGAACTTACACCCGCTGGACGTAATCTTTTAGATGGACGTTATTCTGTTTTTGGTTATTTAACAGAAGGTAAAGACATTTTAGATCAACTCAAAGCCGGTGACAAAATTGAATCAGCAACCGTTGTTCAAGGCATTGAAAATTTAGTTCAGCCAAAAGCAGCTTAATTTTAGTCCGTAGTTGTGCTTTAGCACTAAAGTGCAACTACAAACATAAAAATTAATGTTGAGGAAAATTAAGCCATGATCACTTTTCCTAATCTTTTGAGTATTTGTAAAACTTCTGTTAATTCATGCCGTCTCGGAAATAAAGAAAATGTGCGTGATACGTCATATTTGGGTGTATCTGTAAAAGTTAACTTTAAAAATATAAATTCATCACCATTTGTAGCCATACCAAATACAGGTTTATCCCTTCGGGGAGTAGTTAACATATAGGCTAATAATTGGGGTATTGCTGCGGTGACAGGAATGCTATTTCTTTTAGATTCAACTACAAAAATCCAAAGTTTTTCTTGTACAACCAAAGTATCAATAAAACCACGAATGGTTTCTTCTGGTTCTTCAATTTCTAAATTGATACCATAAGGTGAGCGAATTCGGTAAGGTGGATCTAGAAAACCTGCAAGTTCTAAAATTGGTGAAACTACTAAAAGATTAATTGTCCCTTCTAATAATAAACCATCAACGCGATGATAGTCATAACGTTGTTTGATGCGAGTAATTCCTGCTTGTTCTTGTGGGTTAAGTAGGGGTAAATCTGTCAGCCATTCGTTAAAAAAGTTTTCATCTTCTGCTTGATGTAAATTGCAACGAGTTTGTAAATCACTCAAGCTTTTAATGGTGTCAGTTATTCCAACGGTAGAAACCATATTTTTACATCCTTGCTGTCTGAGAGAGTGCGGTTAGGAAAATTCAGAAAATTTATATTCTGTTGTTAGTTTAGCTTTGTTTTTGGGAAAGCTGTAAAGGTATGCACAAAACAGCTAATCCAAAATTTATGACTACTTCCAACTCAGAACTCAATTTAGCATCTTTAGCAGAGCGAATTTCTCAGGTTGAAAGAGAACAGGAACTAAGACGAAAAAATATTGCTTGGTTAAAACAGTATTTTGATGAACTAAAGCAGGAATTTAATCATAGACCGGAATTAGAGCAAATTCAAAATCTACAACAACAGATTATTACTTTAACTGCTCAAGTTGCCGATTTACAACAGCGTCTAAATGATTCATCTAATGGAAGTGAAAATTTACAGGATGGTGAAAATTCAAATGATGTGAAAATTTTAGATGATGCGGAAATAGTTAAAGAGTTTTTTGACAGGGTAGATAGGCAACAAAATCAAGTCGATTTGATAGAAAAAGCGGGTGTAGTTGAAAATATTGATGTTGGTGAAATTGAGAAAGAAGAGGAAATTGATGTAGTTGTTGAGGAAACGCAAGATAACAGAAATTTCAATGATTTAGAATTTCAGATTGAGCGGGTGATGTGGTTAGTTAATAGAATTTATGCAGAAGAAGATTATCAGGATATTCCTGTGAGTGCAGAGGAATTTTGGCGCAGGTATGAAGCTGGAGAACGGGATTTTACAGGGATTAATTTAGCAGGTGTGGATTTGAGTGGGAAAAGTATAAGTAAAGTCAATTTTACTCAAGCTAATTTTAAAAATGCTAATTTTCAGGGTGCTAGTATAACCTATGGTAAATTGGATGGTGCTAATCTTCAGGGTGTAGATATTAGTAATGGTAGTTTATCTCATACTACCTTGAGTGAAGCTAATTTTTATAATGCCAATCTTGAGAATATAAAAATCAACTCAGTAAGTTTAGAAAATGTCAAACTCATAAAAGCCAACCTCAATGGAGCGTATCTTTATCAGATTAACATGAGCCGTGCTAACTTAACAGGAGCTAATTTGAGTAAGGCAAATTTGAGAAAAGCAAATCTAATTAGAGCAGATTTGAATAACACAAATTTGAGTAATGCTAATCTTTTGGAAGCAAATCTTGAATGTGCAAATCTTGAATGTGCAAATCTCCAAAAAGCTATTTACAATCTACAAACCGTATTACCTAAAGATTTCATTATTTCTCAAGCAGGTGCTTATTTAATTGCTCCTGGTGCTTCTTTAGCAAATGCTGACTTATCTGGTTATGATTTACATCAAGTAAATTTAACTGGTGCTAATTTAGAAAATTCAAACCTCGAATTTAGTAATCTCCAAGGTGCAGATTTAAGTCAGGCTAACTTGAGTAGCGCAAATTTAACTAAGGCGAATTTAATAAGTACAAAACTTATTCAGGCAAATATCAGTGTTTCAAATCTAAGTAACGCAAATCTATCTTCTGCTAACTTAACTGCTGCAAAACTTACTCATACAAATTTGATGCAAACAGTATTAAAGAGTTCTAATCTAACGGCTGCTGAATTACCGGGAGCAAATTTGATAAGTGCAACATTCGATAGTGTAACAAATTTCAGTGGTACAAATCTTAGTGGAGTAAACTTAAACTTTGAATTTCTGCATCTATATTTTTTTCCAAAAATTTGCAAATCAAAAAATGCTCAATCGTGGGTGGGTTCATAAATTCTAACTGTCCATCAACCAGTTCAGATTTAAAACCAGATTCATCGTCATAATTTAAGTATTCTTCAAAAGTGATACCTTTTACTTGTGTGCTGACCATCTTGATTACCCCTAGATGATACGTTTATCCTAACCTGTAAGTGAAAAATCAATTGTGAATAGTGATTTATCTTCCCTCCGAGTTCGAGATATTGGTGAACAAGGTTTATTAGAAAGATTACAACGTTTCTGTCCACCAGAAATTATTGGCGATGATGCAGCGGTTTTAGCTACAAAAGCAGAAGAATCTTTGGTTGTCACCACAGATATGCTAGTTGATGGTGTACATTTCAGCGATGTCACCACTTCCCCAGAAGATGCTGGTTGGCGTGCAGCAGCCGCAAATTTATCAGATTTAGCGGCTATGGGAGCTTTTCCCTTGGGTATTACCATCGGACTGGGTTTACCTGGAGATATCAAAGTTAGTTGGGTGGAAAGACTGTATCAGGGGATGAGTGAATGTTTGCAAAAATACAACGCGCCTATAGTTGGTGGTGATATAGTGCGATCGCCCATCACCACTTTAGCAATTACAGCCTTTGGTCAAGCAGATCCTAACTTTATTATCCGTCGTTCCACTGCACAGGTAGGAGATGCCATCGTCGTTACAGGTATTCATGGAGCCTCCCGTGCGGGCTTAGAATTACTCTTCAACCCCCAAATCGGTCAACACCTCAAAACCGCAGACAAAGCAGCTTTAATAGCCGCCCACCAGCGCCCCAACCCCCGTTTAGATGTCATACCCATCCTCCAGGAAGTTCTCCCTTCTCCCTGCCCCCTGCCCCCTGCCCCCTGCCTCATATCTGGGATGGATAGCAGCGATGGTTTAGCAGACGCTGTATTGCAAATCTGCCGTGCTAGTAAAGTAGGTGCTATTTTAGAAGCAAGTAAAATTCCTCTACCATCAGCATTTAATCATTGGCTGACACCAGAGCGATCGCTACATTACGCTCTGTATGGTGGTGAAGATTTTGAATTAGTTTTGTGCTTACCACCACAAGCCGCATTCACATTAGTACAAAAATTAGGTGCAGGTGCAGCCATCGTCGGCAAAATTACACCAGGATCAACAGTCATGTTAGAGCATGAAAACAAAAAAATCCCCGACCAAGTTTTAACACTTAATCAGGGATTTCAACATTTTAGTTAGGTGATTGGTAATTGGTAATTGGTAATTGGTAATTGGAAGGAGTAAACTCTTGCCTTTTGCCTTTTGCCTTTTGCCTTCTTATCATCACCCGTCACCTTAAACCCATTTTTCAGCTACTAATTCAGCCAAATCTAGAACTCGTTGGCTGTAACCCCACTCGTTGTCATACCATGCCATAACTTTTACCATGTCATTGCCCATAACCATAGTTAGGTTGGCATCAACAATGGAGGACTCATTTGTACCTTGATAATCAGAAGATACAAGTTGAAGTTCGCTGTAACCTAAAATGCCTTTGAGTGGACCTTCAGACGCATCCTTAAGAGCTTGGTTAACTTCTTCAGTAATAGTGCGCTTCTCAACTTGAACTACAAAATCCACCATCGAAACGTTGGGGGTTGGTACACGCAAAGCCACACCGTTCAACTTACCCTTCAAATCTGGGAGTACCAGAGCTACTGCTTTTGCTGCACCAGTGGAGGTGGGAACAATGTTAATAGCTGCTGCTCTTGCCCGACGGACATCACGGTGAGAAGCGTCTAGCAAACGCTGGTCTCCTGTGTAGCTGTGGGTGGTGGTCATTGTGCCTTTGATGATGCCAAATTTTTCATTTAACACCTTGGCAATAGGAGCCAAACAGTTAGTAGTACAGCTGGCATTACTAATGATGTTATGTAAGTTGTGATCATAGTCATAATGATTCACACCCATCACAAAAGTACCATCTTCATTTTTACCAGGGGCGGTAATCAGAACCTTCTTAGCACCAGCATTGACGTGCCTCATTGCCCCTTCTTTACTGGTAAAAACACCAGTTGATTCAATAATCAGGTCAATGTTCCACTCTTTCCAGGGCAAGTTATCTGGGTTGCGATCAGATACGCATTTAATGGTCTTACCATTGATGATGATCGAATTATCATCGGCAGTAATGTCCGCATTTTGTAACCTCCCTAGCATGGAATCATATTTCAGGAGGTGAGCATTGGTTCTAGGGTCGGAGGTGTCATTGATAGCTACAAGTTCAATTTGGCTATTCTCTCTACCCACCCAGCAGCGTGCGAAGTTCCGTCCAATGCGCCCGAAACCGTTGATTGCAACTCTAATCACAGTGTCTTGCCCTCTGTATTTATGCCTATAAGTTGATATCGTTGACCCCAATCATATCGCAAAGGGGGGGAGTCTTTATAACCATAAAGTGTTAGATCTAAAAAAAAACACAGAATTTATTCAGAATTATTTGTGTAAAGGTTGTGCTTGGCGATGTAGAGTCTGACCGATTCGGGTACTAAATCACGTATTGAATAACCTTGGCTACACAGTTCACGTATTACAGTTGACGAAACTCTCACCACAGGTGTATCAAGTAACTGCCAGTGGATGGTAAACGATTTTTCTTGAAATTGTTGCTCCACTTGCTTGCAGATTAACTCAGTTTGAGCTATAGTCTCACCACCTACCAGTCGTGGTGCGATCAACCAATCGCACATTTTTGCTAGTTCATGTCCACGGTACCAACGGGGTAAAGTTTGGAAAGCATCCAAACCAATAATCCAGTACCAATGAGTATTTGGGTAACAAATAGATAAGTCGATCAGGGTGTTGATAGCAAACGAAGTCCCAGAACCTTCTCTCTCAATGAGTGAGACGGTAAACATTGGGTTATCTTTCGTGGCTAGTTGTAGCATTGATACCCGATGCTCAAACACAGCCGCTTGTTTATGAGGAGGATTTCTTGAAGGCACCCAGATTACCTGTTTCAGATGTAACTGAGCCAAGGCAGTTTTGGCTAGGAGCAGGTGTCCCCAATGAATTGGGTCAAATGTGCCACCAAAAATTGCTAGTCTTTGCATTCAGTTCAGAACGTAGGAATTTGGTTAGAGGAACAAAAAGACGTTTTTACCTAGACTGTAAACCTGAGTCCAGATATTTCTCCCTGCAACTGGCTGAATCATATTTTGACTACCAATGTACTATTGTAGTCAATTCCTGTTGAGGCTTTGTGATCATTTCCAAACAACAACTACTTGCAGTAAGGTGTCTAAAAGTATGTATTCAAAATCACAAAAAAAAAATTCCCGATGTGTCCTCAATTTTCAGAATAATCATACAAAGATATCAGCAATAGAAAAAATCTCTCATGAGGGTAAAATCTTTCTGAACAAACAAAAGCAAAGTAAAAAATTAACTCTTTATTCAGGCATGAAAATATTACAGGAGCAGTATCTGTAAAAATCAAAATCCTGTTATGATACCCGTGTCATTTGTAATGATTGTGTGGTGTGGTGTTAGAGGAAAAAAAGATGAATAATTCTATAGATTTTAGCGGTAGACCATTTCATTTCATTGGGATCGGCGGCATAGGAATGTCTGCGCTGGCTTATGTTTTGGCAAAACGTCAATTACCAGTATCAGGTTCTGACTTGCGTCCTAACCAAATTACCCGCAAGTTAGAATCTCTTGGCGCTCATATTTTTAGTAGACAAGAAGCCAGTAATCTGGAATTCTTTCGTCCCCAAGTATCGACTAATGGAGTATTACTAAATTCTCAGACACAATTGTCTGAGTCCAAGACAATATTACCCCAAGTAATTTGTTCCACAGCTATTAACACGAATAATTTAGAATACAAAGCTGCTCTAGAATTGGGTTGTCCAATTTTACACCGATCAGATGTACTAGCTGCGCTAATTGCTGATTACTACAGCATTGCTGTGGCAGGAACTCACGGCAAAACCACAACTAGTAGCATGATTGGTTATATGCTACTAGAAGCTGGTCTTGATCCAACAATTTTGGTTGGTGGAGAAGTTAATGCTTGGGAAGGGAACGCTAGATTAGGGGAAAGTAAGTATCTGGTAGCTGAAGCAGATGAATCAGATGGTTCTCTTGTTAAACACGCGCCAGCAATAGGGATTATCACCAATATTGAACTAGATCATCCCGACCATTACGATACATTAGAGGAAGTAGTAGACACTTTCCAAACATTTGCCCAAGGTTGTCAAATTTTAGTAGGTAGTATTGATTGCGATACAGTGCGTGAACGCCTCAAGCCCACAATCAGCTACAGCCTACATCCAGATACAGATGCTGACTATACTGTTACCAACATTGATTATCGTGCTGATGGCACAACAGCACTAGTTTGGGAAAAAGGTAAAGCTCTAGGTGTATTAAATTTACAGCTTTTAGGTCGGCATAATCTCAGCAATGCACTAGCAGCAGTCGCTGTAGGACGGGCCTTAAATTTAGAATTTGGGGAAATCGCCAAAGGTATAGCCACCTTTGAAGGTGCAAGACGGCGCTTTGAGTTCCGGGGGGAAGCCGCTGGTATCACCTTTATTGATGATTATGCCCATCACCCTAGCGAAATTCGTGCTACTCTAGCGGCAGCACGCCTCCAAGCTAGACCTGGACAACGGGTAGTTGCTATCTTCCAACCCCATCGTTATAGTCGTACAATTGCATTTTTAGACGAATTTGCCCAGTCATTTACCCATGCGGACGTAGTCGTACTGACTGACATTTACAGTGCTGGTGAGCCAGATTTAGGACAAATTAGTGGTGAGCAACTAGCGGCAGAGATTGCCAAGCAACACCCGCAAGTTATTTATCGACCAACTTTACCCTCTGTATGTGAATTATTAATGTCAACATTCCGTCCTGGAGACTTAGCATTATTTCTGGGTGCAGGTAATTTGAATCAGGCGATTCCTGAAGTTATAGCCACACTTCGTGAACCAGCTACAGCAACATCCTGAGTAGACCGACGTTGCTAGGTTTTGTTTGTGAAGCAATTATTCATCTAGCAATAGTTTCATCATTTAATATCAATTCTGTAGTAATACGGAAAATTGTTGTAACAAAAATTCGCAAAAAAAAGTAAAGATGATAACCTCCCAGGTATCTGGAAACGTCTGCATGATTTCTGCTTTGACTACCAATAAACAGGAAAAGGCCAATTCAGGTGAAAGTAAAATTATTCACTTAAAAGGTACTGACTGTGTGATCAAGTCCGCAGCTTCTTTATCAGCATTTACTTCTTATCGAGTAGGGGGTTCTGCTGAATGGTACGTTGCCCCCCGCAACTTAGAAGCACTACAAGCAAGTATTGAGTATGCAAAAGAACTAGCTTTACCAGTCACAATATTAGGAGCAGGTTCTAATCTGTTAGTTAGTGATCAAGGTATACCAGGCTTAGTTATTGCTACTCGTCATTTCCGTTCTAAACACTTTGACCAGCAAACAGGTCAATTAACCGTCGCAGCTGGAGAATCTATTCCTAGCTTGGCATGGGAAGCAGCGGATTTAGGATGGCAAGGTTTAGAGTGGGCTGTTGGTATCCCCGGAACAGTTGGCGGTGCAGTTGTGATGAATGCCGGAGCGCATAACAGTTGTATCGCAGATATGTTAGTTAGTGCTGAATTACTCTCTCCCGATGGTACATTAGAAACTCTCACCCCGGCAGAATTAGGTTATAAATATCGGACTTCCTTATTGCAAGGGGGCAAACGCATAGTTACTCAAGCCACCTTCCAGCTTCAACCAGGCGCAGATCCCTTACAAGTCATAGCCACAACCAAACAACACAAACAGCATCGACTCACTACCCAACCTTACAACTATCCCAGTTGTGGTAGTGTATTCCGCAATCCCAAACCTCATTCTGCTGGATGGCTGATCGAACAATCTGGACTCAAAGGCTACCAAATTGGTGGAGCGCAAGTAGCACAACTTCACGCCAATTTTATCGTTAATCGTGGTGGGGCTAAAGCCAGCGATATTTTCTGTCTCATCAATCATATTCAACGTGAGGTACAAGAACGCTGGTCAATTTGGTTAGAACCAGAAGTAAAAATGATCGGCGAGTTTCAACCAGTGTGTTGACAGGTGACAGGTGACAGGTGACAGGTGACAGGTGACAGGTGACAGGTGACAGGTGACAGGTGACAGGTGACAGGTGACAGTAAAGAGAAGAAACCCTACACCCTACACCCTACACCCTATTCCCTATTACCCACCACATCTATAATTGAATTTGTTTTGTTATTCAAATTACAAGTGGACAATTGATTATGACAGCAGGAAAAGGACAGGGATTTGGTTTTGGCCTGGGAAAAATGAAAGAACTAGCTGCGGCTTTTCAAAAAGCACAGCAAGTTCAAGAAGGTGCAAAACGTCTCCAGGAAGAATTAGAGCAAATGGAGATTCAGGGTGAGTCTGGTGGTGGACTCATCAAGGTTATTGTTAGCGGCAACCAAGAACCGAAAAGAGTAGAAATTTCCCCAGATGCTTTGGGAGAAGGTGCTGATGTGCTTTCTGATCTGATCACAGCGGCGATGAAAGATGCTTATAACAAGTCCACTGCAACAATGCGGGAACGCATGGAAGATTTGACCAGTGGGCTGGAAATTCCAGGATTATAGTCATTAAAAGGGAATAGGGAATAGGGAACAGGGAATAGTTTTTGCCTATTTTCTATTCCCTGTGATCAGAAATTTATGGCGTATAAGTTACTGTTTGTCTGTCTTGGTAATATTTGCCGATCGCCCTCAGCAGAAAATATTATGAATCATCTGATTTCCCAGGCTGGGTTGAGCGATAGCATTTACTGTGATTCTGCTGGTACTTCTAGTTATCACATTGGTAGTCCACCTGACCGACGCATGAGTGCGGCTGCTATGTCAAGGCTAGGAATTAAACTTTGTGGTCAAGCTCGTCAGTTTCAAACATCAGACTTCCAAGAGTTTGATTTAATTCTGGCGATGGATAAAGATAACTATCAAGATATTCTTGCTGTTGACCGTTCTGGACAATATCACCATAAAGTGCGGTTAATGTGTGATTTTTGTACTAAACACACTCTCAAAGAAGTTCCTGACCCCTATTATGGCGGAACAGAAGGTTTTAATCAGGTGATTGATCTCCTTTTGGATGCTTGTGAAGGTCTACTACACTACGTTAATAGGGTATAGGGTGTGGGGTGTGGGGTGTAGGGTGT
>NZ_LUFH02000130.1 GCF_001586785.1 Sphaerospermopsis aphanizomenoides BCCUSP55 | reverse complement strand
GGGAGCAGGGGAAGCAGGGGAAGCAGGGGAAGAAAAATTAATTCTTCCTCCTGAACTCCTGATAGCGTTCGCGCAGCGTGCCGTAGGCATAGCGTGGCGAAGCCATACTCCTGAACTCCTTCTTCTCAATCATGTTTTTGTTGCATCTTGTAACAAGATATTCCCCAATCTTGGCAAAACAGGGAAAAGTAGTAAACGAAGTGTTAATCATCTAGTTCGATTTTTAGGAGGGTTTCCACCATGTCTATATCAGATACTCAAGTCTACATCGCTCTAGTTGTGGCTTTAATTCCAGGCATTTTGGCTTGGCGTTTAGCTACTGAACTTTACAAGTAACGCCCAGACGTAACACGCCTAAAAGACTAAATTATCCTGGTCATACGCGGTACAACATCCGAAATCTCCCGGCTTTGAGCCAAAAGTATTTTGAGAAAATGTACCTGCGTATGCCAGGTATTTTTTTTAATCCTGTAATACTTGTAGAAATTTACAAAAAATGAAGTAATATGGCAGCTAAATCAAGCCGAAATTAGCGCCAGTTTGTTTTTAATGGTGCTTCCCTTCAGTTAGCGAGACTATTTTTAGTATCATGAATGCTTTTCAACCATCTAAACCACCGCTACAACCAGTAAAACAGCGTCGATCTGCACCTCGACCAAAGAAACATCTCCATCAACGTTCCTACCAGATCATGGCATTAGAAACTACCGCCAAGATAACTGTGAACTTGGTGATTATTACAGCAGCTGTATCAGCTTTAGTACAGTTATTACCTTATCATTGGTTACAACAAGATAAGTTGCGAGAAATCCGTACCGAAGTTAAGCTGATGGAAGCTCGTGTTAGTAAGTTAAGGACAGAATTTAGCCGCAACTTTGATCCCACTCAAGCCAAAACCATCAGACAAGAACAATCATACCGATTTGATCCCAGTCAACGGCAGGTTGTGCTGATTAATCCAGATCGCAAAGAAGTGGAGCAATCATATTCAACACCATGAGGCACATTTACAGCAGCGGTCAGCGGACGCTACGCAGACCTCGCGGTTCAGCAGTCAGCAATCAATCAGCAGGAAAATCCTATTGGTTATGGGTTGGCTACTAAATTGTGTACTTCATTTACTTGCAAGATGCTGTATGTGTTTGGTAATTCAGACTGTATATAAATAGGGAATTAATTTCTATTAGTATCAACAGCTAATAGTTAATGGCTAATTATTGCAGGTTTCTATAGTTATCATCTATTAGCACATCAAAGATACAGAGGCGCTATCTACCAATTCAAATGTGATATCAAATTTTAAAAATAATTTTTTTGATAATAGAGTTTATTTTTATACCCGGCCACAAAATAGAGCGACAGATTAAACCCCAAAACCCAGATAAAATCCTATCTTCCCAATCTTTAATTTTTAATTTTTAATTTTTAATTTTTAATTTGTCTTAAAAATCTACCAATCTGTTTTTTCAGGAAACAGCAACTCAGCTAACCAATTTTCTATTTGTAACCGGAGACGATAACTAGAAACCTCATCATTGTTATCCTGAGAAATCAGATGTGTGAGGGCGCGGTAATAATCAGCGATCGCACAGTTCCAATCACCCCACAGATGATAAGTTCTACCACGTTCAGCCCAAATATTACCTTCTAGCTGACCAAACAGCAGTGAAATTTCAAAATTATCAATTGCGTCTTTGTATTTCCCCAAATCACGCAATGTAATACCTCGGTTAATCCAAGCACGAACGTAACGCGGATTTAAATCCAACGCTTGATCATAGTCAACTAGTGCCGCTGCTAACTCTCCACAAGCTGCGTAGTAGTTAGCCCGGTTATTATAAACACTAGCTAATCTAGGATTTAGTTGCATTGCTATATTGTAGTCACCCAGAGCTTTTTGGAATTCACCACTTTGAAAATAAACCAATCCCCGGTTGTTATAATCAACCGCATTGTGAGGATGACTATCAATAAGCTGGCTTAATAAAGCGATCGCCTCCGTGTAATCTCCTTGATGAGCTAACTTTAAAGCATAAGATCGTAAGTAGTTGTCATCTAGCGAAGATTTGTTACTGTCTTGAACTCCTGTGGTGGGAGACATAGTATTTTTGTTATACCCTTTGTATAGTTTATTTTGCTGACTACCAAAAGCTAAAAAGGAGTAATTATCCATATATTCCTGCCTCAGCAACTTGCTTTGCCAAATCAAACTTTAGTTTTTTGCCTGCTAGTAATTTAGTCACTGTGTCACTTGTTTAGAAGTTTAAACTTAAAGGACAGAGTATCAACTACTTAAGCAATTAAGTCATAAGTCTAATAATATATACTTCACTCCCAAGTCTAATTCCAGAAAGAATTAACATTAATCTTCAAGAATACTCAAGTAGATAGGAGTAACAAGTTGCTAGAATGCGAACAACAAGGGGTGTGGGCGAAGAAATCAATTCAAAATTCAAGAATTTCTGCTTCTTGACTCCTGAAGTGCGTTCACGTAGTGTGCCAATAGCTTGCGTGGCGCAAGCCATACTCCTGACACCTAAACTCCCACCCCTAAATTTAAATTTTGAGAAAATTTTTCGATGACAACAACCATTTCTGATCCTAATGCTTCCGACCTCACAGCCGATGACTACATTGTCATCGGTTTGGCAACTTGCTTCTACAAAGAAGATGGAGAAGTTCATCAAATCGACGTTATCGAGCCTATTCCCTCAGCAGCATTGGAAGCAATATTAAAAGGCATTCCTACTTCATATAAGCTCGCCTGTGCAACAACCTTGGGGTCTATCATGAATGGTGATAAAATTCTCGTACCTCATGGATTTCCAGCGTCGGCACAGATCGGAGATGAATTTATGCTCAGGGCATATTCAGCAGCTCGCACCTACAAGCGTCGTGAATCAGCCCAAACTCTCATTCCTCTTGGCACAACCAAAACCGATCTCAATTATTCTACAGAACGGAAACGGGTATTAAACGCTGCCAGAGTTGTCACTAAGGAAGACAACGTTAAACAACATTCTCACACTCACAAAATTCTTTAATCCAGTAATATGTTAAAACTTTACGGTGGCGCTTTTAGCCGTGCATCAATTGTTCAATGGTATTTAGAGGAACTACAAGTTCCCTATGAGTTTGTGTTGCTAGATATGAAAGCAGGTGAACACCGACAACCTGATTACTTAGCAATTAACCCTATAGGCAAAGTACCAGCAATTGTAGATGGTGATTTCCAACTTTGGGAATCAGGCGCAATTTTGCTGTATCTTGTGGAAAAGTATGGAAACAAGACCCTTTCACCAGAGGAACGCGCTATATTTTCCCAGTGGGTATTGTTTGGCAATTCCACATTGGCTACAGGAATTTTTGTGGAAGCCAACCGTGAAAAAGAAATGCCGAGGTTATTGACTGTCCTAAATGAAATTTTTGAGCGGCAACCCTTCTTACTAGGTAATGAATTCACTGTTGCTGATGTAGCGGTGGGATCTATACTCGGTTATATTCCCATCATGCTGAAGTTGGATTTAACTCCCTACCCAGCCGTTTTGAACTATATTCAGAAGATTTCTCAACGTCCAGCGTTTCAAAAAAGTATTGGTAACAGGTGACACTTCGACTTCGCTCAGTGCATCGCAGGTGACAGGTGACAGGTGACAGGTGACAGGTGACAGGTGACAGAAGGCAGAAGGCAGAAGGCAGAAGGCAGAAGGCAAGAGGTAATATATTATTCTCCCCTGCTCCCCTGCTCCCCATCACCCTACACCCTACACCCTACACCCTACACCCTACACCCTACACCCTACACCCTACACCCTGTTAACGGTAGTTTGTAAATTGCAAAGCCACAGGAAAATCTTCTTGTTTGATTCGCTGAATCACAGTTTGTAAATCATCTTTAGCTTTAGCAGTAACCCGCACAGCATCACCTTGAATTGAAGCTTGCACCTTTTTGAATTCGTCACGAATCAACTTAGAAATTTGTTTGGCAATTTCTTGACTGATGCCTTTTTTGAGGGTAACTTCTTGACGAATTCGGTTGCCGCTGGCAGATTCGACTTTGCCAAAATCAAAGATTTTTTGAGAGAGGTTACGTTTAGCAGCTTTTTCTCGCAAGATGCCTTGTACAGCCTCTAAAGTCATATCACTGTCGGTATTGATAGTAATACTTGTTTCGCCTAACTCGACAGTGGTCTGTGTATCTTTGAGATCGTAACGGCTTTTGATGTCTCGCACCACTTGATCAACAGTATTGACTAATTCTTGACGATCAAAGTCGCTGACAATATCAAAAGAAAAAGTAGAAGCCATAACAGATTTTTGGATGTGAAATGTTGGAATTGGTAATTGGTAGTTGGTGATTGATAATTGGTAAAGAAGGGAATAGGCAAGAGGCAAGAGGCAAGAGGCAAGAGGCAAGAGGCAAGAGGCAAGAGGCAAGAGGCAAGAGGCAAAAGGCAAAAGGCAAGAGTATTCTCCCCCGCTCCCCTGCTCCTCTGCTCCCCTACACCCTACACCCTACACCCTACACCCCACACCCTACACCCTACACCCATCTCACCTATCCTCTAATTTGCATAATACTCAGATAGAAGAGGGTGAAAGAACTAAAAGAGCCTATGCCAAACATGAGCGATCGCAAAACGGGTATATTCACAATATAAAAAATAGAGTATAGCAACCGAGCGACAATAAAGGCGATGGCGGCGATTGCACCAATAGGAGAATTCACTCCTGTTTGATATGCCATTAATGCTGCGGCCGCAAAAATCATAAACACCTCAAAGGAGTTTTGATGCGCCCAGGTAGCTCTTTGGGCATAAGGTGGTAATTGATCAAATAAGGCACGAGGAGCCGCAGGATTATACCCAACCTGGAAGCGACCATAAGCTACCAACAAATATGGCACATAAATCAGAACTGCCGCAGCAGCAATAGAATACAAAAAAATAGCAGGTATAGACAGTTGCAATAAAGACATTAACCTAACAGATATTGGTAGTTGTTGGTCAATACAGCATATTGCAGATCAATCAGGTACAAATTTTTATCAAAAAGCCTTGCAGCAAAAGGGTTTTACTGCTGACGGCTGACCGCTGACTGCTGACTGCTGAAAGCTGCTGTAAAGATTAAGGGATACTGAGTAATTTAGACAAATCATTACCCAGTACCCATTGGTAATTTCCCATCTCTCTCATTGGCTTTGTGAAGACTGTGTTTCACTTTAGTCAAAGTAGAACAGTGTCACCACTTTTCTTTGTTCTTCTGCTTCTCCACAAGTTTGTAACAAAGTGCGACTGTCGTGGAAAGCAAAGCAAATAAGTTGCTGACAACGGGAGACAATCTCCTTGTTGCACAAATAACTTGCTTCACCCAGAGACAGATTGTCATTATTGGGATTTTCAACTAGATGCATAACTTGTTCTAGTTGCTGGCGCGATTCATAAGGCTGACGTTCCAAGCTTTGGGGTAAAATTACCGTTAGCAAATTCGGATCAGCCCTGGTGGCTCCCTTAATGGCAGCTGAATTAGTGCCTGTGGCACCGGAAGTGATGATGCGGTTGCCCGATAAGACTAGGGCATAGGTCATCATTTCAATGAGATTTTGATGAGTAATTGGCACATGACGTGAACCCAACAAGGCAATTCGTTTAGAACCTGTTTGCTGGATTGTCGCCAGTTCTTGCGCTAATGTATCAAGGTTGATGAGGTCTATTGACTGGCTCAAAGATGGAGGTGATCAGATATAAACAACCTTGATATTTTACCAAACAGCGTGTAATTGAGAAGCCAACTAGAGTTACATATTCAATAAATCAGTTAAATAATTCAGACTAAGTTTAAGATACAGCCGTAGCTGGGTTTAATCCTAGTTGAGATAACAAACGGTTAATGTCAAAATGTTCGGACATTAACTGACGGATATACTCGACTTTCAGCGGTTCGTGGACACGAACTTGTCCAAAAGTGCGATGAACAATTTCTACTGTGGTCAAGGTGTCGAGGTCAACAGACAAAATTGGGATTTCTAATTCTTCGGCGCGATTGAGAATAAAAGCTGGAGGTGGTAATTGTCCTGTGAGGATCAGACATTGGGTAGAGGTTTCTAAAGCTGCTTGCTGAATTTCCACACGGTCGCCTCCTGTAACTACGGCTTTATTGCGGCGTTTGCGGAAATACTTGACAGCCGCATTGACATTCATAGCGCCAATCGCTAAACTTTCCACTAATAAATCTAAGCGATCGCTGCGACAGAGAACCTCAGCATTTAACTGTTTTACCAGTTCTTCCACACTGACACTACGGAGTAAGTCACTTTTTGGCAGCATGGCCAATACCGGAATTCCCTGCTGTTCTAAAAATGGACGTAAAATATTGTTACCAGCTTCTAATTGTTCGGCTGGAACTTCGTTAATCACAACCCCAATCAAGCGTTGCCGTTGTCCACCGCATGCATGGTCTATCTGTTTTTGGGCAGACAATAGCGCCTCAACGGAAAGCAGAGATTGATAACGATGTACCAATATGACAGCAGCATCCAAAACTTCAGCAACTTGCAGCAAAGACAAGCCAAACAAATTACCTTCTGGTAAATTACCAGGGCCTTCCAACATTACCAAATCACCTCTTGGTATTTGTAAATAATGCTGTATCAGTAACTGTTGATAATTAGTTTGATCTTCGCCACGCAAGCGTTTTTGGACACTGACCTCATTCAAAGCTAACAGAGTCGGTGCAACACGGTTTTCCGAGAGTTTTAGGCTCCCAGTAATAAACTGGACATCTTCTTCAACTACGGTGCCATCAAAGGTATGCAAACAAGTACCTAATGGTTTGCCGTAGGCTATATCAAGTCCTTTTTGCTGAAGCTGATGAGACAAACCTAAAACTGTTGCGGATTTACCACTATAACTCTCTACTGATCCAATCAGCAAATATTTAACAGATGTTGGCACGCCATGCACTCCTAATTTCAAAAGTCTGTTGAACTCAACCAGGTGTTTCCTAATTTTAGCTGAACCCACAGCGGCCGTTGATTAAAACCAAGAGGCAAGAGGCAAGAGGCAAAAGGTGGCTTATGGTAATTAATTTTTTCCTATGCCCAATGCCCAATGCCCAATGCCTTCCATCCATTTTCACTCGTCCACGCTTAGCAGTTTGCGGTAAAAAGCTGTGGAAAAGTCACTAATTTTTTGTCGTCTATAGTTTTCCATTAGTTCAATTAAGAAATTAATAAACTCAAAACTAGCCATCCTCACTTCATAACTTAAATCCGCATTGCCATCAAACTGTATTCGGCAACGGGTCAGTTCTGAAGGTAAGGTAGCAACATTCCAGGTAGCGATAAAGGGAATATTGTCACTGCCTTCTATTTTGCGGTGTCCTTCCACAAAGCCTTTTTGATAAAGACTGATGGCATAGGGCAAGAAATTCCGTTTGCTTTGCTGGATGTATGGTAGATAGACTGTCGCTTGTTGCTGACTTACAGGCTGGAGTTGGTCGATAGACATCGTTAAAGATTCCTCAAGTTAGCTAATAACTAGGGAGATGGAGTTGTCTTCCATAGTATTCCCATAAATATTTGTACAATACACACACTGAAAAAATTATGTGTACTTGTGTTAAAATAAATACAAAAAGTAAAAATGAATAATTAAAAATTAAAAATTAAAAAAACTGAGGACTTACGCAGTCAGTTGAGTCGTGGAAAGAGTTAGTGGCCAGAGGATGTCAAACACCTGCTCTTAAATAGCAATTTGGTTTAAATATGTATGCTTTTTGGAATTATATTAAGAACAGTTAACCTTAGACAAATACTGGATTTTCAATCAAAATCACTATGCCAGAGAATTCCTGGCCGGAAAACAACGCTGACAACGGAAATTCTGATCCGCTTAACTCCCTGTTGTCCGACCTTTCGGCAGAAGACGAGTCAGTGCTAAAACCAAATTCTGTATCTTTACAATCATCTCGATTTCAGGGGCGCAGACCAAAAGCTGCACTAGTTTTGACTGTTGTCTGGAGTGGGACGATCGCTTTACATTTAGTTTCCTGGGGTTCTATCTTTATTCTTGGACTGACAGCTATCTTAAGCATTCATGCTTTCAGGATTATTTTTGCTAGACCCCGCCACCATCACAAAGAAATACAGGGAGATTTACCTTGTGTATCTGTGTTAGTAGCAGCAAAAAATGAGGAAGCAGTTATTGGCAGATTGGTTAAGAGTCTTTGTAGTCTGGAATATGCCAATGGAGAATATGAAGTATGGATCATTGACGATAACAGCACAGATAATACACCGCATTTGTTAGCAGAATTACAGCAGGAATACAAGCAACTCAAGGTACTTCGGCGTTCACCCCAAGCTACTGGCGGTAAATCAGGTGCTTTGAATCAGGTGCTACCAATGACAAAAGGGGATATCGTTGCGGTATTTGATGCCGATGCCCAAGTTAACTCAGATTTACTCCTACAGGTAGTGCCTTTGTTTCAAAAAGAACAGGTGGGGGCGGTGCAAGTGCGAAAAGCGATCGCCAATGCTAGAGAAAATTTTTGGACTAAGGGACAAATGGCAGAAATGGCTGTTGATACCTGGTTTCAACAACAACGTACTGCCATTGGTGGCCTGGGTGAATTGCGGGGCAATGGTCAATTTGTCCGTCGTCAAGCTTTGGATAGCTGCGGTGGTTGGAATGAGGAAACTATCACCGACGATTTAGATTTGACTATTCGTCTGAATCTGGATCAATGGGATATTGAATGTATGTTCTATCCTCCTGTGCAGGAAGAAGGTGTGACAAATGCGATCGCTCTTTGGCATCAACGCAACCGTTGGGCTGAAGGTGGTTATCAGCGTTATTTAGATTACTGGGATCTAATCCTCAAAAACCGCATGGGGACGCGGAAAACTGTGGATTTACTGATTTTTCTGCTGATTATGTATATTTTACCGACAGCAGCAGTACCCGATTTATTAATGTCAGTCATTCGCCATCGTCCACCCATATTAGCACCTGTCACTGGTTTGTCGGTAACGATGTCTTTTGTGGGAATGTTTGCTGGGTTAAAGCGGACACGCCAAGACCAGAAAACATCTAACTATTTTGTGTTACTTCTACAAACTATTCGCGGCAGTATTTATATGTTGCATTGGTTGGTAGTTATGAGTAGCACTACTGCCCGGATGTCGGTTCGTCCCAAACGTTTAAAATGGGTAAAAACTGTACATACAGGTGTGGATAAGGTTTCTGAACATTAATACCACAGCAATCAGCGGTTAGCGGTTAGCAGTCGGCTTTTAAAGGAACTTCCTTAACGCTGAATATGCTGAGACATCTATTTTGAATTTTGAATTGGTATTATTGCTAACTGCTGATAGCTTCTCTATCTCCTGACAAACAAAGCTCGATAAACTGGTTCACCTTTTTTTTGTGTTGCTATTTCTCGTTCTGTGGGAACAAGAAGCGGATTTTCTGCTAACCATTCTTCTGTACCCATTTTCTCAAATGCGGGATTTTCACGAAAGCGATCGCACATTTCTACAGCAATAAATTTTTGATCTGATTGTAAAAATACGACTCCACCCACAGCTAAATAATTAGCTAATTCTGTTACTAACTCTGGTTGCACTACACGCCTTTTTGCGTGACGAGTTTTAAACCAAGGATCAGGAAATTGAATTGTTACCCTCTGCAAAATTCCTGATGGCAAAGTAGATAAAATCGGTGCTAAGGAATTATTTACATTACAAAACAAATAATGCAAATTAGTTAAACCTAACTCAGAACCTAACCTATTCGCTTCTTCTACCAAAGGTTCTCTAATTTCCAAACCCAAAAAATTCCAGTTTGGTTCTATTGGTGCCATTTGTAGTAAAAACCTACCCCTAGCACATCCAATATCTAAATGTAGCGGTTGGTTGGGTTGTGCATAAACTTGTTTCCATGAGGGGGGATCAATTGGACTTTGAAACTTTCTTGCTAGTGGGTTAACGTGCTGACGCACTCGTATCAAAGGCAAAATCAACTCTCCTTAAAGTTAACAAAATTAAACATAAATGTATACAAATATTAAGTATACCTGCTGCTACGCAGTCAGACAAAGCAAGAGTTATACTTTTGAGAAAAGAGCATTTGCACTTCTGCTTTTAACATTTTCTTAAATCTAATGGATATCAATTTTCGCTTTGCCATTGTTAGCGACTTACACATTGGTCTTCCGCACACAATATGGGATCATCCCAGCCGATTTCATCTAGTAGAAGTTAGTATCCCCGCATTTGAAAGTGTACTAGAACATTTAACACAACTTGATTTAGATTTTCTCTTAATTCCTGGAGACTTAACCCAACACGGTGAACCAGAAAACCATGCTTGGTTAACCAAAAGATTATCTCAGCTACCTTTTCCAGTGTATGTTGTTCCTGGTAATCATGATGTTCCTGTATTAATGGCAAATGAGCAATCAATCGCTTTTGCTGATTTTCCCCATTATTACCGGAAGTTTGGTTATGAAAATCCAGATCAATGTTACTACAATCATCAAATCCTACCAGGAGTAAGACTGATTGGTTTAAATTCTAACTCCTATGATCACGAAGGTAAGCAGATAGGAAGATTGGATGACCAGCAATTCAAATGGTTAGAAGCAGAATTGGCAACTATTACCGATGAACTGGTTTTAGTAATGATACATCATAACGTAGTTGAGCATTTGCCTAATCAATCAAATCATCCAATGGCAAATCGCTATATGTTAGAAAATGCACCACAACTTCTCAAGTTACTACGTAAACATGGAGTAAGATTAGTATTCACAGGGCATTTGCACGTTCAGGACGTAGCTTATGCAGAGGGAGTTTATGATATTACCACCGGTTCATTAGTCAGCTATCCCCATCCTTATCGGGTTCTGGAGTTTCACCGAGATCATCTCCGTAGGGAATGGTTGCAGATAGTATCTCATCGTGTCGAATCAGTACCAGATTTTCCCAATTTGCAACATTCCTCACGGCAATGGATGGGCGATCGCTCTTATCCCTTCCTGATTAAGTTACTTACCTTACCACCCTTAAATTTACCATTAGCCCAAGCACAAGAACTAGCTCCTGATTTGCGCGACTTTTGGGCAACTATAGCCGATGGAGATGGAGTTTTAGACTACCCAGACTTTCCCCCAGAAGTTCGTCGTTACATTCAAAAATATGGCGCGATTACTCATACTGGTCATCCAGCCTCAATTGATAACAATAGCAAGCTGTTGCTTAGGGATTGGTGATTGGGCATTAGGCAAGATCAAGTCAAAAGTCAAAAGTCAAAAGTCAAAAGTCAAAATTAAATAACTCTTTTCTCCCCTGCACCCTGCCCCCTGCCCCCTGCCTCTTCTTCCCCTGCTTCCCCTACTTCCTCTGCTTTCTTCACTGTCACCTGTCACCTGTCACCTGTCACCTTCTTCGGCAAATTGCAAATACTGAAGTGTAACCGTGAAGGAAAGTTCTGCCACTTACAGGGCCAATTTCACCACCACAGAAACAACCTCCCACTGGGATATTTTGGTAGTAACGCTGAAATAGTTGAGAATCAAAGTTGGGTTTGCCGTAGAGTCCTGCCCCACGTCCCACACAACTAAACATGAGGGCAGCTAAAGGAGAAGATTCACCACTGCCTTGTCCTTGATGCTCTTGGAGGAGAAATTCTAGGTCTTCAGCTGAGGCTTGAGCATCCCGCAGGTGAAATTGTAACCTTTGACCGGGACGGACACGATCTCCAATTGCGATCGCCCCAGCGGATGGATCTACTCCCAGTAAGTTGCGAATTAAAAAATCTCCTTGCTTTAAAGACAACTTAAACTCATTCATTGCCAAACCGACAAACAGAGAATGCTGTGCTAGGATTTTTTCTTCTTCACTGAGACTACCAATCAAATCCCGCAACACAGTTAAAGGTACTTGTTCATCCAACTCCAGAATAATATTGCGTTCCGCTTTAGTTACCTGTAATGGTTTACCAATTGGTCGGCATCCTTGAGCGACAATTGTGTCCAGTACAATATCACCAGTCAAAGCTAAACCTACCGTACCCTGACGATAAAGGCGATTATTACAGAATAGGGCAATGCGATCGCTGACAAAGCCACCACTAGCCTGTCCCCCCACAATTACCGAACCAGGGTAAGCAAAATCCAACCCTTGCAACAAGTCATTAGTTCCTGACGAAAAAGCACTAGACAATAAAATGAACTGGGGTACTGGAGATGGTGGCACACCCACTAAATCAACCCAAGCATCTGGAGAACTATCCAAATCAGGTAACTGATCGCCCAAAATATGAAAAGCTCGAATATCCACACCAGGTAAATGAGCCAAAGTCAAGCTGATAGCCGGTTCTGCTTCTATTTCTTGAGTTTTGCTTTGTGATATTGTACCAATCACACCCGCAGCACTACAGCCAATCAACACAGGAACTGAAAGTTTTTCAGCCAACAACGGCAAAAGTCGGGAATACTCACTTGTAAAAGCAGACGAAATAAATACCAGCCCCAGATCCGCAGGTGCTGTTAAAGACGAAACAGCCTTTTGTACCACATCTGTCACAGCTGCTTCTAAAGAATGATGGGTTGATAGGGCATTTGCCCATTGCATTTGGTCTGCCATGTGTTTTGGAATATTCTTTGTGTTGAGGCCAGTAGTTTGTGGGATTTGGGGTGTAAGGGTGTAGGGGAAGAATAACCTCTTGCCTCCTTCATCCTTAGGAATTCAAATATATTGTATGATTTTTTTTCTCTAGACCTATCACTACAAAATCTTAAAACATTAACAGAAACACGGTACACGATGGGTAATCTGCTGTATTCTAAAACTTCTGCTAATATGCAGACAAATTACTATAGGACTCCTATTGGATTTTTGAGAAAATTCCGTACACAGGAAGTTTGGTTCTTTCCTATTCCCTATTCCTGCCCTAACGAGTAATTATAGCTACGCCAAGCTACGCTATCAGCAATCAAACCGGTTTGCTGATTGATGATCGGATTAAACAACTGGTTGAATACGAACTGATCAGCTCAGTGGTTAGAATAGTAAGCGACTAATAGAGCAAAAACAGTAATTTTTGTTTTTTTCTACACTGGTATAAACAAGACATAGCGAGATCAAGACAATGACCAACATTCAAGAAAAAACAACCGACATCCAAGAACAGATCCAAGACGAGATTGAACAAGCTCGTGTTGTCTGTGATATTAACGGTAGCAACTCCGCAGAGTGCGCTGCTGCTTGGGATGCAGTCGAAGAGTTGCAAGCAGAAGCTTCTCACCAGCGTCAAAACAAGCCCAAAACATCTTTAGAAAAATATTGTGATGCTAACCCAGAAGCTGATGAGTGCCGACTTTACGAAGACTAGAAATTAAGCTAATGGCTTTTGCTTTAGTCTAGAGGAGCAAGCAACCAACATCCATAAACTGAATATTCTGCACTTTCAACACACTTCCATAGAAATCTCCCTTTTCGCCCTGCAACATCTCTGGACTGGGCAAAACAACAGGTTTATAGACAGGAAGAGAATCAACCAAAGTCCAGCCAGTCCACACAAATCTACCTAAATGTGGGTATGTTAGATTAACAACTCATCAGGGTAGAAGTCTCAATTTACCCTGATAGCTTTGGACTTGAGTGGAGAATATCAGCTACAGATGCCAGTGTTGCTTGCTTTTTTGCCGAATAGTTTTGACGTAGAATGTAGAATCTCCGTGGCTTTAGCCCGGAAAGTGTCAATAAAAGCAAAACTTTTTGCTGTGATTAAAAAATCAAATCATAGATAAATAATATTATCATCTATCAACTGACAAAAGTTATGCCACAAGTTTGGTTTCGCCCTTATGTCTGGATGGACTACAGATTAGCTTTATTATTTGCCTTAGTTATTCCCCTAATTCTCCTGATTTGGGCATTTGTGCAGAAATCAGAAGGAATACAACGCTTGTTGATGATTTACTGGCGAGTAGCAAGTCTGTTGGCAATAACAATTTATTTAATGATTGGTGGTTTGGCAGTCAGTTTTATCTCTGGCTTAATGGCTCGTGTTCTTATTCCCATTTCTCTGTGGTTTTGGGTTGATCTTAATGATGAAATTGAGTATCAACCTAACAGTCTATTAAAGTTGGTTTTCACATCTTGGCGTTGGGCAATGACTATTTACTGCGCTTTGGGGATCATAGGCTTTGCACCTTTTTTGGGTTGTGCTTTTTCAGCAAATGCCCTGACTACTCCATACTGTAGCGTCTGGTTGGAAGCCCCCTTAATGTTTAAAGACTATTTTCATCATAATAGCAAACCTGCCCTATTAGGATTCATAGGTATACTTGGTTTAGTTATTTATGTGGCTTATTTAAGCTATTTTGTAGTCATCAAGCTAGGTAAGAAAGGACGTTCAGCAACACAATAAAAAAAAGATAAAATATGCAGTTGAATTTTCTAGTTAATGATATTACTGCATATAGTTAATAAAACTTTACTGTGTTCTCTTGATGAATAGTTCGATTAGTAAACGCCTGGAACAATATACTTTCAAACGACCACAAGAAGTTCTAATAGTATCTATAACTATTGCTGATGAGGAAGATAAAATAGCAGTTTTTAAAGGCTTTTCTAGTTCTTTAATGCGCTCAACGGCATTTGACCCGGATGTACCCGTACTACCAGATGAAGCAACAATTATCAGCATTGATCGCATCGCTAGTCCTTATAATCCTGAATCACCCCGTTACATACAACAAGGTATTTCTTGGGCAGCTATGGAAGCTTTGTTGTTAGAAGTTGGAGTTTAAAATACAGGGGTGTAGGGG
>NZ_LUFH02000012.1 GCF_001586785.1 Sphaerospermopsis aphanizomenoides BCCUSP55 | reverse complement strand
TAGAGATGATAGTTTAAACTTACTCATATCCTCATGATAGCTGACTATTTAATCAGATATGAGTTGATTTAGGTAGATATTTTGATTCAGTTACTAGCCCCTACACCCTTACACCTCTACACCCCTACACCCTTACTTTTTGTAACTAGCAACTTGGGTTATTATATTATTCAAAATCAAATCAGTACGCTTGTACTTTAAGGAAAAATCCATGAGTATCAATGTTGTCACCCTTGTTGGTCGTGTA
Organism: Sphaerospermopsis aphanizomenoides BCCUSP55; assembly: GCF_001586785.1. Classification (GTDB taxonomy): domain Bacteria; phylum Cyanobacteriota; class Cyanobacteriia; order Cyanobacteriales; family Nostocaceae; genus Sphaerospermopsis_A; species Sphaerospermopsis_A aphanizomenoides_A. Next base: position 74,732 of record NZ_LUFH02000012.1, on the reverse strand, counting down.
GGCGGCGACCCAGACATAAAGTATTTCGAGTCGGGTACAGTTAAGTGTAAATTAACACTAGCAGTCAACAGGCGATCGCGTAACAACGATAAGCCAGACTGGTTTAACCTAGAACTTTGGGGGAAAACGGCTGAAGTTGCAGGTAACTATGTACGCAAAGGCAGTTTAATTGGGGTCAAAGGTTCATTGAAATTTGATTCCTGGAGCGATCGCCAAACAGGTACACTCCGTTCCACACCTGTTATTCAAGTAGAACAACTAGAATTACTAGGTTCTAAACGTGACGGAGATGGTGGCATGGCTGATATGTCTCCAGATAACTTCTAATTACAGCAGGATTCAGGAGTCAGGAGTCAGGAGTAAAACCCTGTTTTAGTAGGAGTTTCATGAATGGCTTACGCCAAGCTGCGCTAACAATTGATGTCCTCAACACCCTGTCCACGGCGGCTATATTAGTTTTTTTCGTGTTCCCTGTTCCCTATTCCCTGTTCCCTATTCCCTGTTCCCTATTCCCTGTTCTTAATAACTAATTTGCAGTGTTACTGACGCTTGTACTTCTTGTTCACCAGGAACTATGGGGGTAGAAGCGTCAGCAGTAGCGAGTTTAGCCGCTTCATACCTTTGGAGCATAGGAGGAGGCGCACTTGCACTATTAACTTGAATACTGACTATTTCTTTCTGTTGTAATCCCAAACTGCTGAGTACAGCTTCAGCTTGCTGTTGAGCATCCTGAGTAGCTTTTTTAAGTGCTTGTTTTTGGGCATTGGCGATCGCCTCATCACTAGCCACAAAACTCACACCACTAATTTGCGTCGCTCCAACTTTTACAGCCTCATCCAATAATGAACCAGCTTGTTCACTAGGAATACGAAAACTCACAGAATTACTCGCAGCATAACCAGTAATTCGCTGTACATTATTAGTGTAACTATAGACTGGGTTAAGACGAATACCTGTAGTTGTTAATTTTTCTACATTCCTGCTTTTGAGCAGAGATACCACAGATGATGACCTACGAGCCGCTTCCTTTTGGACATCTTGGGCTGTTTTACCCTGAATTTCTACACCTAAATTAACTTGTGACAAAGTTGTGGGAATTGTTTCCATCCCTCGACCACTTACAGTCAAAGTCCGCCATATTTTGTCTTTTTCTTCGGCTGACGCGGGTAAAGTAAACATTACAAATAACAGTAAAATCAACAACAGGTTTTTTCCAAATTTCCTAACAGGAAAACGAGAACTGGACAAAGTAGTTCCGAGCATTAGATTTGCACTCCTCAAAAATTTATCCATAGCCAACTCAGGCGTTCCAGAATTTACAGCATTTCCACAAAATGGCATTAAACTGTATTCTCAACTCCTTACTAATACTTTGACATTGCCGAAATCAAAAAGTTGCTTGGTTACAATTTTGGCAACTAAAAAAATAACTCTCAAATGTGTGGCGATGTAATCATGGCGTATTGGCTGCTGAAAAAACAGCACTAGAAGACTATTCTTGCTTTGATTTAGAACAAGATTCCAGTACAGTTTGGGATGGAGTCAATAGACCTCTGGCTCTTAACTATCAAAGATATTTACAGAACCAATGCAGTTTTTTAGTGCAATCCATTTTACTATTCCTCTGTTGGCAACTGTCACAGAACCCGTAGACAGTTCAATGGTAGTAGCAGCAGTGCTACTGAGTTTAGTGGTGATTTACTTCGCCAGCAAAGTGGGAGGAGAATTATCAAACAAAGTAGGTTTGCCCCCAGTTTTGGGTGAATTGGTCGGTGGTGTGATCATCGGCACATCTGTATTACATCTGTTGGTATTCCCAGAAGGTGGTACAGACAGTTCCAGTTCATTAATTATGACTTTCTTGCAAATCACTGCTGGTTTAACTCCAGAAGCCACTCCACAGGTGTTTGCCGCACAATCAGAAGTAGTTTCTGTGTTAGCAGAACTGGGTGTGATTATCCTGCTATTTGAAATTGGTTTGGAGTCCAATTTAAAAGACCTAATGGCAGTTGGTATTCAAGCCGTAGTTGTGGCATTTGTGGGGGTAGCAGTACCCTTTGCCGCCGGGACTTTTGGCTTAATGACTTTATTTGGTATTAGTGCTGTACCAGCTATTTTTGCAGGTGCGGCCTTGACTGCTACCAGTATCGGTATTACATCCAAAGTTCTCTCAGAACTAGGGCGCTTGAATTCTAAAGAAGGGCAGATTATTCTCGGTGCAGCAGTAATAGATGACGTATTGGGAATTATCGTCCTCGCTGTAGTGGCCAGTTTGGCTAAAGACGGTGCAGTAGATGTAGGCAATGTTATTTACTTGATTATCAGCGCCACTGCTTTTCTCCTAGGTGCGATTATTTTAGGAAATGTTTTCAATAAAACCTTTGTAGCGATCGCAGATCAACTCAAAACACGAGGTGAACTGGTTATACCAGCATTTATCTTCGCCTTTATTATGGCCTACCTTGCCTCTGTAATCCATCTAGAAGCCATTCTTGGAGCTTTTGCCGCAGGCTTAGTCCTCGACGAAACCGATAAACGCAAAGAACTGCAAAAACAAGTAATTCCCATTGCCGATATGCTGGTACCAGTTTTCTTTGTCGCCGTCGGCGCAAAAACTGATTTGGGAGTCTTAAACCCAGCAATTCCCAGTAACCGGGAAGGCTTAATTATGGCAATCTTCCTGATAACAGTTGCCATTATTGGTAAAGTGATCACAGGTTTAGCCGTGTTTGGTCAACCTGGAATTAACCGCTTGGCAATTGGTGTAGGGATGATACCCAGAGGTGAGGTAGGCTTAGTATTTGCCGGTGTTGGTGCAGCTAGTGGCGTGCTTTCAAAACCACTAGGAGCAGCAATTATTATGATGGTAATTATCACCACCTTTTTAGCTCCACCTCTGTTACGATTTGTCTTTCCTGATTCAGAAACCCCAGCTACTGTAGACGCTTCCTCTGATACATCTCATTAAACCTCTTGCATACAGCAGCTTTCAGCAGTCAGCAGTAAAATCCTTTTGGTGCAAAGCTTTGTCATAAAAATTTGTACCTTATTGATCTGCAATATGCTGTATATCGTAAGTGATTAGCTGAACTTTATATAACTTTTGCAAGAGTTGGGGGAAGCATAAAGAATCATAGAACAGCAACAAATGATCAAACCCAGAGATTAGACTGTTCACACTATCACCTGTTCCCTGTTACCTGCTATAGCTAGAGATGGAAAGTTACCTCAACTTTTCAAGAGCAAACTGCATAAAAGTAGTCTTTTTCTGGTTTCGACTTGTCCATAATTATTTATGGACAAGTATATTTGGGGAAATTTTTTCCGTAGCCAAATCTGGTTAGGACTAAAGCAATGATAAAAAAAATCAATGGTTTAGACAAAGGGTATAAACAATTCAAACTTCAAAATGAGGAAACATCTATCTGGTAAGTCTCCTAGGTAAGTATTCAGCAGTGAGCTATCAGCTATCAGCAAAATGCAACAAAAACACAAATACCCAGGCTTTTTATTTCTCTCATCAACACTTGTGGAATGGAAATAAAGTTCCGGTTTTATTACCAAACTGCCTATCTATAGTTGAAAGTGGATTACTGATTACTGATAGCTGAATACTTTACAAAGGTGTGGAAGGATAGAAAATGAACGGAAACTAATTTTTCTCAAGCCTCGTCTTGCTGTGATAGTTAATTTGACTGGCTTTTTCTTCTCCGTAAACTAGATCATGATCAGCTGTGGGAAATTTAACTAGCATATTTTTAATTTTGGGTACAAAGCATAAATCCTTCTTCCCGGAACATCTGCCTCTACTTCCCTACTCCCCTGCCCATGACTTACGTCACGCTACGCTATCAAAATGGCTGAATATGTTTTTATTTGAAATTCCCTTAACAGCTTATCTCTCCCTGCCCTACTTCTGCTAACCAGCCATGAGGCAGTAATTACCACAAAGTCGGTTGCATCAGTATTATTGAGTATGAGACAAAGTAAAGATTATATTATTCTGGTATTGGAGTAGCCTGTCACTAGGAACTATCTAAGGACTGAATGCTGACCAATTAACTCTTGAACAATTACTTTTTTCCCTACCCACACCAGATAACTCGCAATTTGAGCTATTATCTAAAAATCATTTATTATGTCTTTATATTTTCGTTACAGTGTCAAATTTTAATATCAAATTTTATCTGCCGAGAATAGTCTTGTGGTAGAGAATATAAATCTAAAATCCCCAATTCTAAATTTAAGCTTGTGACAAGTATTGACAGTATGTTGATTGGCCAAAATTTTCAGATATTGATCACTTCTATAAATGCAACTCAGGAGAAATAATTGTGAAACTACATTGGTTACTACCCGGTACTTTTGGAACTGTATTCCTCATATCTTCGCCAACTTTAGCAGCACAATTAGAATCTTGGCGGTTTGATAAAAATCAAAACCGATTAGAAATTAATACAACAGGTGCCGTGCAGCCCCAAGCACAATTAATTTTTAACCCCACTCGTTTAGTAATTGATTTACCCAACACTAAATTTGGGCGCTCGCAGTTAACACAACCAATAGGTGGTGCAATTCGCTCAATTCGCGTTGGCCAATTTGAGCCAACAACAGCCCGCTTAGTAGTAGAACTGACTCCTGGTTATACCCTCGACCCCCAACAAATTAAATTTGTCGCCATAAGTCCTAACCGCTGGACAGTACAACTACCAAAACCAGAAACAGAAGCATTACCATCTGCAACCAGGGATAATAGTGATAACACTTACAGTTTAGCAACCATAGAAACCCAAGCTAAACCTGAATTTTCCACAGCACCAACCATCTTAGCCCGGACAACCCAAATTCAGAAATTACAAACCACAGGAGATGGGTTTTTCATTCGCACCAGTGGCGGCAATCCTCAAGTTAAGGTAAATCGTAGCCTGGATCGCAGTACCATATTCGTAGATATTGCTGGAGCTACTTTATCACCACTGCTTTCCCAAAAAAATCTCACTATCAACGAGCATGGTGTCAGTCGCATTGAATTCAACCAATCGTCAACCAGACCAACCAGTGTTCGTCTGACTTTACGGGTAGATAGAAATAGCCCCGATTGGCAAGTAACTGTCAGTGATGTTGGAGGTCTGGTTTTACTACCAACTAAAGGTGTTGTCCGCTTACCTCAAAGTATTAATCCATCAAGACCGACGCTCACCACAGAAAACACAATTATTAATAACTCCCCAGCCACCATTGAGTCTGTAGAATTAGCTGGTAATGATACACAACTACTAATTAAAGCCGACCGAAATTTATCTGCTCAAGGTGCTTGGGATAGAAGCTCTGGACTATTTCGCATCACTATTCCCAATGCTAAATTAGCTCCTAGAGTCCAAGGTCCGACTTTTAATGCCAATAGCCCTCTACTGCGGGTACGTCTGCAACCACAAGCCCCCAACACAGTAGTTATTTTTGTCCAGCCGGCAGCAGGTGTCAGAATTGGAGAACTCAACCCAGTCGGTAATCAAATTGTGGCTCTGCAATTACAACGCTATGCTCAAATCAGACCCCCAATCAGTTTACCACCCCTACCATCACCCAATAATGTAGAACTGCCAGATCCAAATACCAGAACTCCCCAACCCCGTCGCCGTCCTGTTGTTCCGAAAGGAAAATTATTAGTTGTCATTGACCCAGGACACGGTGGTAAAGACCCAGGCGCAATTGGTATTGGCGGATTAGAGGAGAAAGATATCATCTTGCCAATCGGTAGAAGGATAGCAGAAATTTTGCAGCAAAATGGCGTACAAGCAATATTAACCAGAGATTCAGATTACTTTGTCAGCCTTCCAGGACGAGTACAAATGGCAGAAAGAGCCAATGCTGATGTATTTGTGAGCATCCATGCTAATTCCGCAGGTGCAGGTCGTCCTGAAGTTAGCGGCTTAGAAACCTATTATTACGACAACGGATTGACATTAGCTCGAATTGTCCATAATAGAATTCTCCAAAGTATCAATGTCAATGACCGGAGAGTACGGAAAGCTAGATTTTATGTCCTTAGAAAAAGTTCTATGCCTTCAATTTTAGTAGAAACAGGTTATGTAACCGGTAGAGAGGATGCAGCCAAGCTCAGAACTTCAGCTTATCAAAATCAAATGGCAGAAGCGATCGCTCAAGGAATTCTCCAATACTTACGACAAAGATAAGTCACCAGGCAAAAGGTAGTAGGTAGAAAGTGATCAGTTGTTACTGTTAACTGACAACTGACCAGTTTGTGTTATAGTGTTACGCCATTAGTTTAGTTGTGTCCCCAGACTAAAACCAAGCTATAGTTTGGGCGGTAAAGGTGTGAGGAATTACCAAAATGTTGAGATATTGACGACTTCCATGAATACGAATCAGGAGAAATGACTGTGAAACTACACTGGTTAATACCCAGCACTGTGGGAACTATCTTCATGCTATCATCGCCTGCAATGGCTGCGAGATTAGAATCTTGGCGGTTTGATACCAATCAAAATCGACTAGAAATTAATACTTCTAGTCCTGTTCAACCCCAAGCACAACTAATTTTTAACCCAACTCGGTTAGTAATTGATTTGCCGGGTACTACCTTTGGCCGCCCCCAGTTAACCCAACAAATAGGTGGATCAATTCGCGCTATCCGGATTGGCCAGTTTGACGAACAAACAACACGCCTAGTTGTCGAACTAAATCCCGGTTATACCCTAGACCCTAATTTAGTAAAATTTACAGCTAATACTGGCAGTCGGTGGCTAGTACAATTACCACAAATAGTTGCTGAAGCAGAACCATCTACTGGGAATATAGATGATCAAGTAGCACTAAGATCCTCATTTACACCCCCACCATCACCATATACCCCCCCAGTCGCTCCCAGAAATTACAACATGGTGACAACATCTCCTGTCACCCTGTCTAACCCAGAAATGGCAAGCAACACCATAGCGCGAGTGATTCAAATTGAGAATTTGCGGGTTACAGGTGATGGTTTTTTTATTAAGACCAGTGGTGGTAGTCCTCAAATTCAAGTTAATCGCGGGCCAGATAATCGCAATATAAATTTAGACATTATCGGTGCAGCATTATCACCAAATCTTAGACAACGGGATTTGTTGATTAATCGTTATGGTGTTAGCCGTATCCAATTTACCCAACTCTCAGGTAGAAACCCTAGTGTCCGCATGACTTTGCGGGTAGATAGCAACAGCCCTGACTGGCGAGCCACAAGTAGCGGTAGTGATGGTTTTGTTGTTCTACCTAATCGCTTCACTAGATTACCAGAAAATCAAGCTGCCACACAAATTGTTAGCAACGCTCCTGCTACAATTCAATCTGTGGAATTGGCTGCTAATGGCACGCAATTACTAATTAAAGCTAACCAAGCTGTATCAGCTACGGGTGGCTGGGATAGAAGTTCTGGTTTATTTCGCATTACTATCCCTAATGCCAAGTTAGCTAGTAAAGTACAAGGACCAGCTTTTGATGCTAATAGTCCTGTTCTCAGAGTGCGTTTACAAGCACAAGCACCTAACAATGTCATTGTCCTGGTTCAACCAGCATCAGGCATACAAATTGGCGAACTAAACCAATTAGGAGAGCAAATATTAGCTCTGCAATTACAAAGCTCTCGTCGGTTACAACCTCCCATTACTCTTCCTCCCTTACCAGACAGCAGAGGACAGCTACCAGATTCCGTGATCGAAAATCCTCAACCACGTCAACAGCCTCGTTTATCAGTTCCTAAAGGTAAATTTATAGTAGTAATTGACCCCGGACATGGTGGTAAAGATTCAGGCGCTCCTGGTATAGGTGGGTTGTTAGAAAAGGATGTGATTCTGCCTATTGGAAAAAGGGTGGCGGCTATTTTGGAACAAAATGGCGTACAAGCAGTAATGACACGAGATGCAGACTTTTTTGTGGAATTGCAAGGGCGTGTGGATATAGCCAAGCGGGTCAATGCAACGTTATTTGTCAGTATTCACGCTAACTCTGTTGATAATCGTCCTGATGTCAGTGGCTTAGAAGTATATTATTATGACAGTGGTTATGAACTGGCAGAAACCGTCCGCAAGACTATTCTCCAAGATATCAGCACTATCAAAGATAGAGGAACTCGTAAAGCTAGATTTTATGTGCTTAGAAAAAATACTATGCCCGCAATTTTAGTGGAAACAGGTTATATGACTGGCTATGAGGATAATCCCCGTTTAGGATCACCAGCATACCAAAGTCGTATGGCTGATGCGATCGCTCGTGGTATTCTCAAATATTTACAACAAAGATAAAGAAGGAGTTCAGGAGTATGGCTTACGCCACGCTCCGCTATCAGGAGTTCAGGAGTTCAGAAGAAGAAGAAAGAAGAAGAAAGAAGTAATTTTTCCTCTACCCCCTGCTTCCCCTGTTCCCCATAATTTAGTAGTCAATCATCAAATTGTCTGCTAAATTCTGTATTTTAAATAGCAAACTCTCAATCAATAATTTGCCTGTGTATTCATCTTCCCTTTTTGAAGGTAATTTTGACGACTGTTTCTCTGATCAAGATGCTCAACGTGCCATTGGGGTGTTTGACAGCGGTGTAGGAGGACTGACGGTACTGCGACAAATTTATAAGCAACTTCCTAATGAATCTATTATATACTTTGGCGATACTGCTCACCTTCCTTATGGCATCCGTTCACAAGCAGAAATTTTACAATATGTGAGGGAAATACTGAACTGGATGCAGCAGCAACGGGTGAAAATGGTAGTTATGGCTTGTAATACCAGTTCTGCCCTAGCTTTAGAAAATGTACGCCAAGAATTTAATTTCCCTATTCTTGGAGTAGTGTTACCAGGAGCAAAAGCCGCAGTACAACAAGGTAAGCGTATTGGTGTCATTGCGACTCCAGCTACTGCTAAAAGCAATGCCTATCGTCAGGCTATTATGGAAATACAACCCGATGTCCAAGTCTGGCAAGTTAGTTGTCCAGAATTTGTGCCATTAATTGAACAAAATCGCATCCACGACCCCTACACTACAGAAGTAGCTAGATCCTACCTAGAACGTTTAATAAAACAGGAAATTGATACTTTAGTCTACGGCTGTACCCATTATCCCCTGTTAGCACCTGTACTGCGATCGCTCCTACCTCCCCATGTCAAGTTAGTTGATCCTGCTGTTCATGTTGTAGCAGCTTGCGCTCAAGAGTTAGACTTATTAAGCATCAGAAATACTCACCTACCAATGCCTACTCGCTTCGCTGTCAGTGGTTGTCCACAACAGTTTGCTCAGTCTGGATTACAGTGGTTAGGCTACACACCTTTGGTAGAACAAGTATATTTGAGTGATGCCACAGTTTCTTAAGTCATTGGGCAGAAAATTTTGGATTTTAGATTTGTGATTTTAGATTTGTGTTACCGACAATCAGCTTGGTTGTGGACTAGGAATACTGAACTACCTTAATCCAAAATCTAAAATCTAAAATCTAAAATTTCATTGGCTATTCACGACTTCAGTCACTTTTGTCCTTAAGCCTCTTTCTTGCCCGTGCTGCCCCTGGGTAAAAGAATTTCTACTTTTCATCACACTATTCCTACCTGTTCGTTTTGCTAATGCCAATAACAAGTAGACTGTCAATAAATATCCAGCAGCTAAAATAAATATCATCATAGGCATATTCCCATAAATCATTGTTCCACCAACTCTGCTTTCAAAAGAAGATAAATTTGCATACGAAAATAGCAGGACTTCAGCGAATCAAGCACAATCTTGATTGCTGTAGTTGGCTACGCAAATCCAACCAGTAGAGTATTAATTCTCTCCGGTCAAGCAATTTATTATTTAATTTACTTTTTCGCAGACCACACATCCGACAGCAGTTCGGTTGCTATTTAGCAATTTAGAACTGCGCGTCTCAGCAGTCTACCTAGTCTGCGTTATTTACCCTCACACCAATCGAGTCAGGACTATACCTATGCTCAACCTTAGCTGAATAGGTGTAGTAGTTTTCCTAACAGAAAACACATCATCCAACACGAAAGGTCTTCTGGCCGCACAGCAAACAGTTAGGAATCATTCCCTTCATTCTGTCGGCAACTTGTTATTTTGGACTCACAATTCCCATGAGTAAAATCACCTAAAGATGATTTACTTTTTTGGGTGGGTGAATATCTGAAAGATTTAAAATTCCTATACTCTAGCGTAACACACCCGTCCTGAATTTTTAGCTAACTTTTGGACTAAATTTCAAATTTTCTCAATGTTGACACACAGGCTTTTCTGCTTTTGACGACATAGGGATCTCTAAGGTGGTTATAACCTATCATAGTAACAAAAAATACATCCAAATAAACTCAAACGTATATTCCAAAGGAATTTGACATCATTTTGGTTGGTTTGTTGGTATATCTGGGTGTCTGACATTTTTGGGCATTTAATGTATTTCCCTTGTCCTGTAAGCTTTTGAGGCTTATTTATTCCTGAAAAATGTTTAAGTCCCGTTATTGATTTTGAATTTTGTGCCTCTTATTTCCTGCAAAGACGCTATGTATGAAGCGCAGCTATGCCCGCAGGGCTTCACAGCTGATCTGAAAAGTATGGCACGGGATGACAACTTTGCGCTGACTATGGTTTATCTTAAAATGAGTAAAGGATATGTAAACTTTCGTAACCTAAGTCAGAGTCCGCCCATCCATGACCCCAGCCACCTCTCTGTTTACCCCTGTGGAAGCAGACCTGCAAATACTAGCAGATAACCTCACACAGCTAGTTGGAAATCGCCACCCCATACTCTATGCAGCAGCCGAGCATTTATTCGGAGCTGGGGGCAAGCGCATCAGACCAGCAATAGTGCTGCTGATATCGCGGGCGACCATGCTAGAAAAAGAAATTACGCCCCGTCATCGACGCTTGGCGGAAATCACAGAAATGATTCACACAGCCAGTTTAGTACATGATGATGTAGTCGATGAATCAAATGTACGCCGTGGTGTGCCGACGGTTCATAGCTTGTTTGGAAATCGCATTGCCGTACTAGCAGGAGATTTTCTCTTTGCTCAATCATCCTGGTATTTAGCCAATCTGGACAATTTGGACGTAGTCAAACTGCTTTCAGAAGTGATTATGGATTTGGCTGCTGGGGAAATCCAACAAGGTTTGAATCGTTTTGATACAAATCTCTCTACGGAAACGTACCTCAAAAAGAGCTATTACAAAACAGCCTCGTTAATTGCTAACAGTTCTAAAGCTGCTGGCTTACTAAGTGATGTTTCACTAGAGAGTGCTGAAAATTTGTATAACTATGGTAAGCATCTTGGTCTGGCATTCCAAATAGTAGATGATATTCTAGATTTCACGGGTTCTACAGACACCTTGGGTAAACCAGCCGGATCAGATCTTAAAAGTGGTAATCTGACTGCACCAGTGTTATTTGCCCTGGAAGAACAACCTTACCTAGAAGTGCTAATTGAAAGAGAGTTTGCCCAAGAAGGTGATTTAGAGCAAGCCTTGGGGATGGTTGCTGATAGCCAAGGCATACAAAAGGCTAGAGACTTAGCTGCTCACCATGCTAAGGCTGCCGCTGAACATATTGCTTTCCTAGAATCATCAGAATCACGGCAAGCACTAATTAACATGACGGATTATGTACTAAGTCGGCTTTATTAGGGAATTTTGGATTTTAGATTTTAGATTTTCAGTTCAATCCCAAATCCAAAATCTAAAATCTAAAATTGATTCAAGCAATATTGTGAGGCACTTGCCGATTGGGTTTTGGTGATTTCAGGTGTTGTTGAATTAGGTTTTGTAGGTCAGTTCGCTGCACTTCAATAGCGTTGCTGGTTGTGCCAGGAGTCTCAAAAAAAACTATACTATCTACTGGTTCTAATGCCGTCAGTTGAAACAAAATATGAATAACAGGAATAGCTTTAGCTACTACTTGAGGGTCAACCCCAGCAGATGAGGACAGGGAAACATCCTGTAATCTTGGAAATGCGTAAACTACGCGCTTTTCCAGTTCTGGATTTACTCTGTTGCTTAGTGTAGTTAAAACCCAACTATCCTGCAAATTTTGGAGAATATAGTAATGGGGGTGGCGTAACTTTTGGGCGATCGCTCTCAGCGCAGGAGCAATTGTAGCTACAAGTGTTGGTGTCATACCATCTTGAGGTGCATTGTCAATCAACAATTGAATTTGTGCGTCTATATCTGTCATGACTTGTAAATAGGTGTTGATAGATGTCCAAAATATTAAATCAGGGAACAGGGAACAGTGAAAATGAAAAAAACTGATAACTGATCACTGACAACTGATAGCTTATACACAAAATCTATTAAGCTAACACCCACAGCCCTAAAGGTTGTATTTAAGTATGTTAGGGTCTTTTTCAAATTCAGACTATGAATTCAGCCGCAACTGCAACTACTCAGGGAGACAAGTCTATTGGAGTGGAGGTTATATTTCAATTCCTATTGAAAGAACTACAGCAGTCAACCAAGGCTGCTCACAAGAATTGCCGTGATGTGGCATTGCGAATTGCTGGTGAAGTCCTGCGAATTTGCAATGAAAGTAAACGCATTCAGGCATCTGGTGACATAGAAAGTTCCGCCATGACTCTAGCTCGATATCGTCTACAACAATGCCTTCGGTATTATCAGTTAGGGTCAAATCGTGGCAGGGTAGAACTGCATAGTACCTTAAGTGCCATAATTTATCGTTACATTAATCCTCCTCAGAAGCAATTGAGTTATCAAGGGCGGCTGACCATCATAGAAGATTTTCTGCAAAATTTTTATCTTGAAGCTTTAAATGCTTTTCGCAGGGAAAACCAACAAGAACCAACCTATCGCCCCCAAACCCTACTAGAATTAGCCGAGTACATGGCATTTACAGAACGCTATGGTAAACGGCGTATTCCCTTACCAGGCCGTCAGCAACAGCTAATTATTCTGCGAGCGCAAACCTTTTCACAACAACAGCCTCCAGAAACTAGTGTGGATATAGAACAAGCAGCGGAGGGTAGTAGCAATGAAACAGATAGTTTTTGGGAAGAACCAGCAGTACAACAACTGCGTGCTGCTATGGCCATGCAAACAGAAGCAGAACCGGAAGAAGATACTTTGCGTTCTGTTGTAGTTACCGAATTAATGAATTATCTCGAACAACGGCAACAATCAGACTGTGCTGATTATTTCTCCCTGCGTCTCCAGGATTTATCCGCACAAGAGATTGAGTCAGTTTTGGGTTTAACACCCCGTCAGCGAGATTACTTGCAACAGCGTTTTAAGTATCATTTAATTCGGTTTGCACTCTTGCATCGTTGGGAATTAGTTCATGAATGGTTAGAAGTTTCTTTACCCACTAATTTAGGATTGACTCCCAATCAATGGCAACTCTATACAGGAAAGTTAGATGCTCAACAGCGATCTTTATTGGATCTGAAGCAAAAAGGGCAATCTGACGAAACTATTGCTAAAACTTTAGGTTTGTCAATGGCACAACTGCAAAAACGTTGGTTTAAGATTTTGGAACAAGCTTGGGAAATTCGTAACTCAGTTGTGTCCGGATCTGGTGCATCTACCCATGAATAGTGACTCACAACCCTTACCAATACCAGTGACTCCCTTGGTGGTTGACAAATAAATAATGTCAAACAGGCGAGCATCCCTCGGTAGAGTGTGAGAAAATTGATGGGGTAGAAGACCCTCTCAAGGAAGACGCTACATGATCAAGTAGTGCGCTGACATTGAGAGGAAAACCCCAAACCTTTCAACTAGGAGAAATTCCTACTGTGCAAGAACGTTTCCAAGCCGTTGTCAAGCGTCGGTTACAAGTCGAAATCCAAAACCACCCACCTTTATTCCCTTGGGAAAGCCAATTAATAGATTATCCTGAATTTGTCGAAGAGTCGTCGATTGCTTTAGTTCCTGCCTGGGGGTGGTTGGCACAGCAATCAAAGCTCAATTTGCCAGTTTCTTTACCAGATAAAATTTTCCAGCAATTAATGGAAAAGTGTCAGTTATTATTGACATCTTCTCTACCTTTGGGACCTAAATTGGTTCAGGCTGTTGAGAGTATTTTTCCAGAAGATTACCAGTTAATTAATGATTTAGCTGGTTTGGTACTCAGGAGTTCCTATCGCTCTGTCGATGCGCTAGAAACAATTCCCCATATCCAGAGTGATTACTCAGATTTACAACCACGTCAGCAGATGGCGTTGTCGTTAATAGCCGCTAAACAACTACTGGAAAATCTGACTCTGCCAATTTCATTCACCAATCCGGTAATAGAAAAACAATGGCAAACTAATAGCGGAACTCTCAGTATTAGAGTAGAACTACAAGCTCTGGGTAAGCAAACTAAGTTATGTGTTCATGGTGAGTTACCCACTTCTGGGGTTTTGAAACTTCATGAAAACAGTACCCCAGGGATTGGCAGCACTAGTGCTGGAGGCAACGCTTTTGGCGCAGGGCAGGTGCTAGCAACATCAGCGAATTTAGCTAAACCCAGTGTTGAATTATACTGTGAGCGTGTGAATAAGACTTATACGTTGGCAGTTGAATGTCCAGAAATAGAAGAACAACCATTGTTGTTAGCCATTAACCTCATGATGTCTTCTTAATTACTGCTACCAACACTATCAGTTGATAAACATCAATAAAAAAAGATGATGATTCTGGTTTTCCAGCGTACTTCTCTTTGCACAAAACACTAATTAGGTCATCTATAGTAGGTAGCTATGAGCAGGACACTTGCAACAAAAGCGTAGATTCCCACCAGATACTCAAAAGGGTCTAAAGCTAAGATAGAGTAAGGCTACGGTTGAAGACAAGGTAATTAGCTTTTATCTCTAGCATTGTGTCCTGAGCGTCTACATCATAGTTCTACTTACTGCAAAATGTTAAATTTCTCCAGGATAAATCGGTTTTGGCGTGTACCCGCAGTTAATCACTGGCGACTAAATAAACAGAGGTCGTCTTCAGCAGAAGTGGAAGATTCTATTCTTTTGCGGGTATTGGTGCTAGGGCTAGTAATTTTAGGGACTGTGGCGACGGATATTGCATCGGAGACTACTTTTAGTTTTTGGGCTGTTCCTTTGAGTATAGTTGGTGCAATTTGGAGTTACTACCGTCGCCGCAATGCTAATATTCCGGTTAAGTTCTGTATTGCCATAGGAATGTTAGTGGCTTTGGGGGCTTTTTTTGGTAGGTTTATCGGCGAATGGAATGATACAAGACTAAATTTGGCACAGTTGCTGATTGAGCTTCAGGTGCTACACAGCTATGACACTCCCCGGCGCAAGGATTTGGGTTATTCCATTGTAATTGGGTTAATCTTGTTGGGTGTAGCGGCAACAATGAGTCAAACTATGGGTTTCGCTCCTGTGTTGCTGTTATTTTTGGGTGTGGCTTTACCAACTTTGGTGTTAGATTATCGTTCCCGTTTGGGTTTGAGTCCATTAACAAAAGAAGGTTTTAGCAAAAAGAAAATCACAAGTGCCAATTTTAAGGTTTTAATTGGCAATTTTTTAGTAATTGTGGCTTTGGGATTAGGGATTTTTGCGGTTTTGCCTAGATTTCCTGGTTATCAACTCCGTTCTTTTCCTGTGAGTGCGCCAATTGATGTTCAGGGTAATTTTACAGGTCGCAACATTGATAACCCTGGTTATGTTCGTCAGGGTAGGGGTAATGGGGAAGGTGAAGGAAGTGGTACTGGTCAGGGAAGAAGTGGTGAACCGGGTCAGGTAGATAATAATTTTTACTACGGTTTTAATAGTGAGATGAACCAAAACCTGCGGGGGGAGATGAAACCCAAGGTGGTGATGCGGGTAAGATCCCAAGCAGAAGGTTTTTGGCGAGTTTTGGCTTTTGACCGCTATACAGGTAAGGGTTGGCAAATTTCTCGGAATGATCAAGTTACTACTGTGCAGCGTTCTTCTTGGTCTTATAGAATTTCTCTGGATATTCCGCCAATTACAAATCCTACGAAGGAAGTAGTACAAACTTATAATGTGGTGTCAGATTTGCCTAATTTGATACCTGCTTTGTCTTATCCGAAGGAAATATATTTTCCCGGTCCTGTGATCGCAGTTGATCAGGAAGGGGGTTTGCGATCGCCTGTACAATTGTCGGAAGGGATGACTTATACTGTACTTTCAGAAGTTCCCACCCGCGATCGCACTTTGTTGGGTAAGGCTGGAAATAAATACCCACCGGAGATTAAAAATTATTATTTGCAAATTCCGCCAGAAATTGCTGATAAGGTGCGGCAGAAAACGGAAGAAATTCTGGCGAATTATAATCGTGAACGGGTTTCTCGCACTAAAGATGTGAGAACTTTAGATTCAGCTTACGAAAAAGCACTTTACTTAGCTCAGTATCTCAAACAAAATTACTCTATTCCTGAAAATCCTTTAGGATTACCTTATTTAGATAAAAAAGATGATTTGGTAGAAGCCTTTTTATTTAAACATCAAGGTGGTTATCCAGATCATTTTTCTACTGTCTTAACTGTGATGTTGCGTTCTATTGGCATTCCTGCACGGTTGGTAGCTGGGTTTGCACCAGGGGAATTTAATCCGTTTACGGGGATGTATATTGTTCGCAATACGGATGCTTACGCCATGACAGAGGTGTATTTCCCTAAATATGGCTGGTTTGCCTTTGACCCCATTCCTAATCATCCTTTAATTCCGCCTTCCATTGAAGAAGATCATACTTTTAGTGTGTTGCGTCAGTTTTGGAACTGGATAGCGGGTTGGTTGCCTTCTCCGGTAACTGGGTTGCTGAATGGTATATTTGGAACATTATTTACCTGGTTTTTTAGAGCGATCGCTTGGTTTTTCGCTTTATTCTCCAAAGGTTGGTTAGGGATTTTTACTGCTTTAATAGTAGCAACAACTACAGCTTTCTTTGCTTGGTGGGGTTGGGTAGAGTGGCGAAAATGGCTCAACCGTAGGTGGTTGAAGAAATTACCACCAATGGAAAGGCTTTACCAACAAGTGCTGCAATGGACAGCCGAAAAAGGTTTGGGTAAACATCCAGCCCAGACACCTTTGGAATATGCTCAGATATCATACAACCAACATCCGAGAGAAACTGCTCAAGTCATTGATGAAATTTGTCAAGCTTATGTAAGTTGGCGCTATGGCGGTTTGACTCCTAACTGGCAAGAATTACAGCAAAGGTGGAAAGAGTTGCAGAAAATGAAGACTATTAGTAGGTGATAGGTGACAGAACTTTATAAACTCGGTACTCGGTACTCAATACTCGGTACTCAATACTCGGTACTCGGTACTCGGTACTCCTTACGCACCTTGAATTTTTCTCTCATATCCTGCCCATTCTTTATTTCTGAGGATATATTTTTGAATTTTACCAGTGCTGGTTTTTGGCAGATTAGTAAATTCAATGGCAATTGGACATTTAAAAGCTGCTATTTGACTACGACAAAATTGGATTAATTCTTGTTCTGTAACTTGCACATCTTCTTTTAAAGTCACAAAGGCTTTTGGTGCTTCGCCTCGTTTTTTATGTGGTACAGAAATGACCGCACATTCTAATACTGCTTCATGGCGATAAAGACATTGTTCAACTTCAATGCTAGAAACATTTTCGCCATTGGTAATAATGATGTCTTTCATTCTGTCCCGCACTTCAATATAACCATCTGGATGCATTACAGCTAAATCTCCGCTGTGAAACCAACCACCACGAAAAGCTTTTTCTGTTCCTTCTGGATCATGATAATAACCTTTCATCACCATATTTCCCCGCATTACTACTTCCCCCATTGTTGTGCCATCAGCAGGGATATCTTGCATATTTTTATCTACGACTCGTAACCCATCACCGCTAATATAAGTTACTCCTTGACGGGCTAATAATTTCCCCTTTTCTGCGTTGTTGAAATTATCCCAATCTGATTGATATTCACATATCGTATAGGGTCCATAAACTTCTGTTAAACCATAAACATGAATAATTTTTGCCCCAATAGCTGTATATTTTTCAATTAATGTTGGTGATGGAGGTGCGCCGGCGGTGGTAATTGTGATGGGTTTTTCTAAACTTAGCGGACGTTCTCGATAATTGAGGAGAGAAATTAAGACAACTGGTGCAGCATTAAAGTGGGTTACTTGTTCTTTTTGAATAATTTCCCAAACTTTTGCGGGGTGGAATTTGCGTAAACAAATATGCGTGCCACCAATAGCTGTAACTGCCCAAGGAAAACACCAGCCGTTACAATGGAACATTGGTAATGTCCAAAGATAGACTGAATTAGGAGTTAAGTTTATTTCTATAATTTCTCCTAAAGTGCTAAGATATGCACCTCGATGGGAGTACATAACACCTTTGGGATAACCGGAAGTGCCGCTAGTATAATTAATGGTAATTGTTTCCAATTCATCTGTAATTACCCAAGGTAAAGCTTCAGAATTACCAGTTTGTAGAAATTGTTCATAATCTTCTCCATCTAAGGGAGTAAATCCAGGTATATCATTGATATTAATAATATGTTTAACGGTTTTTAATTCATTTTGAATAGGGCGAATGATATCTGCTAATTCTGTATCCACAAATAAAAATTTAGCCCCGCTGTCGTTGAGAATATAGGCAACTTCTTGAGATGCTAACCGGGTATTAATAGAGACTAAAATTCCTCCAGCCAGAGGAACTGCAAAATGAGCTTCTAAGAAATGAGGTGTATTGAAAGCAAAGAAGGCCACCCGTTCCCCTTTTTCCATTCCAGCATAACGCAAGGCTGAGGCTAAACAATTGACACGCGCTGCAAATTCTCTGTAGGTAAATGTTTGCTGTTCATAAATAATGGCTACTTTATCACGGTAAACTTTGGCGTTGCGTTCAATAAAGGTCAGGAGTGTGAGAATGATGTGATAAACTGCTTCTGTCTGCATTGTGGATACCAATGATGTATATACGAGTTTGTAATATATATTACGATAATATGCACTAGATATATACTTAAAGAAATATTTTTGGTTATAAGTAAATACTCTATTGTTATCGTCTCAATTTACAATCACAATGATCTGATGTATGTGCATCACCAATAGTCAATCGTAGAAATGAAGACCAGTAAAAAAGTTAATCTTTGGTGGAGATACTTGTTTTTATTTATAGTGCTATGGGCTTCAGGCCCAGTCAGCCATTTTATGAACCAAGCCTTACGTGGGTATCCATTAGATGTTAACTATTTCTGGACTGAACTTTCACCATTGGGAATGTTTGGAGCGGATTTATACAATGGTAATGGTGGTGCAAATTGGAAAATAGGCCAACCCAAAGCTACAGCTTGGAATGCTCAACAATTACGTTCTTTACCAGAGTTGCAAAAGTTTGCAGTAGAATTAGTAAACCGCGATCGCACTCTCAATAACTTAAAACCTTTAGTGACAGATCCTTTACTGTCACAAGCAGCCCAACGTTATGCCCAGGATATGATGGATCGGAATTATTTTAGTCATATCTCTCCTGAAGGTAAAAATCCTAGAGACCGTTATCTGGCTGTTGGTGGTAGTCATCATGTTGGTGTAGGAGAGAACATTTACAAAGGTACTTTTAGTGATTTAGGCTTAAATTACAAACAAGTAGAAAATTTCCAACGGGGTTGGATGTATAGTAATGGACATCGCGCCAATATACTCACTCCTAAATATGGTAAATTTGGCTATGGAATAGCTGCTAGACCAAATGGTGAAATCTATGCAGTGCAAATGTTTAGCAACTAAATAGTTAATCAAACCCAGCAGGAATTTACAAAAGGCAAATCTCAACTGGGATTCTGGGATATCCTTAGATTGGATAGAGATTCGCCCAAAGAAGTAGAATGAAGCTGGCAGCAAGAGTAAGTCAGGTGACACCCTCCATAACCTTAGCGATCGCAGCTAAAGCTAAGGCCATGAAAGCTGAGGGTATAGATGTTTGTAGTTTTAGTGCTGGAGAACCAGATTTTGACACACCAGCGCATATCAAAGCCGCAGCTGCGAAAGCTTTGGAAGAAGGAAAAACCAAGTACGGCCCCGCTGCTGGTGAACCAAAGTTAAGGGAAGCGATCGCCCACAAGCTAAAAACTGATAATGGTCTTGATTATAAGGCAGAGAATGTGCTTGTCACTAATGGGGGTAAGCATTCTCTCTACAATTTGATTGTGGCATTGATTGACCCTGGTGATGAGGTAATTATTCCTGCACCCTATTGGTTAAGTTATCCCGAAATGGTGACATTAGCTGGTGGAAAATCAGTAATTGTAGACACCGATGCTTCAACCGGTTATAAAATTACCCCAGAACAGCTAAAACAAGCCATTACCGCCAAAACCAAGTTATTTGTCCTCAACTCTCCATCTAACCCCACGGGGATGGTGTACACACCAGAGGAAATTCAAGCCTTAGCTAAGGTGATAGTTGATGCAGATATCTTAGTTGTATCTGATGAGATTTACGAAAAGATTCTCTATGACGGTGCAGAACACATCAGCATCGGTTCTCTAGGGAAAGAAATTTTTGACCGGACTTTAATTAGTAACGGTTTTGCTAAAGGTTACTCCATGACAGGTTGGCGACTGGGTTATTTAGCAGGGCCTGTGGAAATTATTAAAGCCGCCAGTACCATTCAAGGGCATAGTACCTCAAATGTGTGTACCTTTGCTCAATATGGGGCGATCGCAGCTTTGGAAAGTTCCCAAGACTGTGTAGAAGAAATGCGTCAAGCTTTCGCTAAACGTCGTCAGGTAATGTTTGAAAGACTCAACGCTATTCCGGGTTTGAGTTGTCCTAAACCAGACGGTGCTTTTTACCTGTTTCCTGATATCAGCAAAACTGGTTTAAAGTCTCTGGAATTTTGCAATGCTTTATTAGAAGCACATCAAGTTGCAGTCATTCCCGGCGTGGCTTTCGGTGCTGATAATAACATTCGCCTTTCCTACGCCACTGATATGGCGACTATTGAAAAGGGAATGGATAGGTTAGAGAAATTTGTCCGTTCTCGGATTTAATGGGGTGTAAGGGTGAAGAAAAGGGTGTAGGGGTGAAGAAAAGGGTGTAGGGGTGTAAGGGTGTAGGGGTGTAGGGGTGAAGAAAAGGGTGTAGGGGTGTAAGGGTGTAGGGGTGTAGGGGAGAATAATGTATTGATCATCTATTCCCTGTTCCCTATTCCCTATTCCCTCTTAACTGTCACCTGTCACCTGTCACCTGTCACCTATTCCCTATTCCCTATTCCCTTCTTTCCGAATTATGCCCATTTCTTGTAATCCTTGACGTAATCTGTGGGCTTCTTGGGGATTGTTTTGTTCATGGAGTGCGATCGCAAATTCAAAAGCTGCTAAACTATTTTCCACATCACCTACTTTCAGCAACACAACTCCCAAATTTTGATAAGCTTCTGCATAATCAGGATTTAATTGAATAGCTTTGTCATAATTATCAATAGCCTCAACCAACAAACCCATAGCTTTACATACCATTCCCAAATTGTAATAACCAATCACAAAACTGGGGTCAATTTTGATAGCGGTTTCATAAGCATTTTTTGCCCCTTGTAAATCCCCCGCAGTTTTTAACAAATTACCTAAATTATTGTATCCTCCCAATTTCAACAGAGGATAAATCGGTAATTTCACAGCCGCTTGATAATGAGAAATAGCCTGGGGTAAATTTTTTAAATGTGTATGGGCAATTCCTAAATGATAATTTAATTCATACAAAATATCATAATTTGTTTCCTTGATATCTTGAGCCAGATAATTCCCAACTTTCCTTGATTGAGAATTTTGAAATCCTCGAAGACGGGTTTTATTTTTGTCACTGCGATTATTTGGCTGAATTAATTGATTACTGATTAACTGATTCAATCCCTGATTTAATAACTCCAACCCCTCATTAATTTTGCCTATTTCTACATACAAAGCACCTAATTTGCTGCAAACATAGGCATCATGAGGATTAACTGCAAAGAATTCCTCCATTGCTGCTATGGCTTTAGCATATTTATTCTGCTGATTAATTACAGCTTTTTGATATCCAGCATGAAGAATAGCTACTTCTGGTAAATAACCAATTTGCCAATAGGGTTCTTGCTTTAAAATTTCGGCAATGCTATCATCAACTAAGGCATGATAAGGACGATCAAATTTAATCTTAGGATGGTTGCGAAACAGTCGAGAAACCAAAGAATAAGGTGATTGATTTGCACCTACTTCCTGACGCACAAGATTAATTAATAAATAATCTTGAATGTTAATTGCTTCTTTTAAATAGGGTACAATTTCTGGTTTAAGCGTTTCATCAGCATCTAATACTAAAACCCAATCTCCGGTGACATATTTCAAAGCTTCGTTGCGAGCGATACTAAAATTATTACACCATTCAAAATAATGTACCTTAGCACCGAATTGTTGAGCGATTTGAAGTGTTTTATCAGTTGAACCTGTATCGAGAACTACAATTTCGTCTACCACATTTTTGACACTTCCCAAACACTTTGGTAAATTAATTTCTTCATTTTTGACAATTATGCACAGACTGAGTTTCATAGGCTAGTTGTTTTTTAAGTAGTTTTGCAAAATAAATTGCACATTTTGGTAAGGGAACAGAACTACTCGCTTTGTGAACTTAAAAGTAGTAAATTAGTTTTGGTAAAGGTGAAAGGTTTTTCTTTTTTATCCCTTCTCCCTTTTCCCTGAACCGAACAGTATTAAGAATAATTGATAATTAAGGATAATCAATGCATGATTAGGACATCAACTATAACAGGTGACAGGTGACAGGTTACAGGTTACAGGTTACAGGTTACAGGTTACAGTGAGAAATCAAGGTTTAAGAGTGTCTAAGTGTTGAGGGGGCGAATGTCCTAACTACCTTGTCTATAGCTATATTATGCCTACGGCACGCTGCGCGTTACGCGCCAGTTAGTTTACAGGCTGCGTAAGGTTGACAAAATGCCCCGATTAACCGCAGAAAGGTTAAATGGCATTTGTAAGGCATTAAACTGTCAACCAGGCGAACTTTTGGAATATGTGCCTGATGATGCTAAAGATAAGTAGTCGTGCAAAATAAATTTTATAGTTAGGAGAGGGAATAGGGAATAGGTAATAGGTAATAGGTAAGGAATACAGACATTTTTGTTTTCCATCAATATGTACAATTAATTTTGCTTGGGTACTTAGTTCTACTGTTAATCTAGTTTCCTAGAACCCACATAGTATACAAAAGAGCTTAATTGTAACAATTTGCCCAATTAAGCTGCTATATCCTGTGAATACAAATACTGCTGAAATCCTATAAATACTTCACTAATATTAGCAACGCTACCTAATTCTTTAATGGCATCATGAATAGTATGATATTTCAATTCTAATAGTTGGGGTAACTTAGATCGATCCAGTTCTTCTACTCCATCCTTAATATATTGATCTAACACAAAATCCAGAAATTCCTGTTGTTTCCCTACATATTTACAGAAAATTAACGATTTATGGGCTAGAACCCTTTCCCGACGGCTAATAGGTACAGCAGCATAAGCAATATAGGCTAACACATCATATAAATCACTTTTTTCAGCATTAATTAAACGGCTAATTTCTGTTAATTGTTCTGAATCATAACCTTTTTCTGATAATCCTTCTAATAGTGCTTTTCTTGTATCTGGACGACTCCAAATAGTTCTTAATTCATTTTCATTTTTAAACAGTTCGGGAATTTCACCAAATAGCCTTTCTACAAATTCTGCGGCAGTTATGGGTTTACCGTCTACACTCCAAAAGCTGGTAGATATTTGATGTTGAATAGTTCTTTCTTTACCATCTCCTAATTTAACTTTAATTATTTTAGGTGTAGTATCTTCTGTTTTTTCGGTTCTCTCTTTTGTCGTATTATTATCTGTATTTGGTGATAATTCCCGTGCTTTTTTGTTGGTAACTTTTACAGGTTCTTGGGGTTCACCATCCCATTCTGGATCGTTAAAATGTTCGTAGGCTTTGACAAAATCATAAATAGTAAAATAATCCTTACCATCATATAAACGAGTACCACGACCAATAATTTGTTTAAATTCAATCATGGAATTAATGGGACGCATTAAGACTATATTCCGCACATTGCGAGCATCAACCCCGGTGGAAAGTTTTTGCGAAGTTGTTAAAATAGTAGGAATATTTTTTTCATTATCTTGAAAATTCTTCAGGTGTTGTTCTCCTAATTTTCCATCATTAGCTGTCACTCTGTGGCAATAATTAGGATTATTACTAATCTTAATTTGATTGATTAAATTTCTTACTGCCAGGGCGTGATCTTGGTTAGCACAAAATACAATAGTTTTTTGATTTTGATCTATTTCTGCCATGAACAGTTGTACTCGATAGCGTTCCCGTTCTTCAATTTCAATAATGCGATTAAAGTCTGTTTCTGTATAGGTTTTTTCATCATCTATTGCCCCTTCTATGACATCATCATCAGGGCTGTAAATATATTCATCTAAAGTGGTTTCTATTTCCCGCACTTTAAAGGGAGTTAAAAACCCATCATTAATACCATCTTTGAGGGCATAAGTATAAACTGGCTCACCAAAATAAGCGTAGGTATCAGCATTGTTTTGACGTTTGGGTGTAGCAGTAAGTCCTAGTTGTACCGCAGGGGAAAAGTATTCTAAAATTCCTCGCCAGGTGCTTTCGTCACTTGCTCCACCTCGGTGACATTCATCAATAATAATAAAGTCGAAAAAGTTGGGAGGATAGTCGTTAAATTTGGGGGTGGGTTTACCTTCTTCATCCTTACCTGTCATCAAGGTTTGGAAAATTGTAAAAAAGATGCTGCCATTTTTGGGAACTCTCTCCCGTTTTTTGATGGTTTCGGGAGCTATGCGAACTAAAGCATCATCAGGAAAGGCAGAAAAGGAGTTAAAGGCTTGGTCTGCAAGAATATTACGATCTGCTAAAAATAGTATTCTGGGGCGGCGTTTGGGTTCACGGCTCAAGTTCCATCGGCTTTGGAAGAGTTTCCAGGCCAGTTGGAAAGCGATAAAGGTTTTACCTGTACCAGTGGCCATTGTTAATAAAATTCGGTTTTGTCCTTGGGCGATCGCCTCTAAAACATATTTGATGGCATTATGTTGATAGTATCGGGCTTCCCACGTACCGCTTTTATCTTCAAAGGGAATAGTTGCAAAAATATCGCGCCATTTTTGTTCTTGTTCCCTGAGCGGAGTCGAAGGGAAGGTAGCTTCCCATAGTTCATCGGGTGTGGGATATTTGTTTATATAACCTTCTTTTCCGGTGTGCATATCTACTTGGTAAATGCCAACACCATTGGTAGAATATGCAAAGCGAGTTTTTAATTTTTCGGCGTATTTTTTCGCCTGTGCTAAACCTTCCGTATCAGGTAATTCGCGTTTTTTAGCTTCAATAACAGCGAGTTTTTCACCACGATAAACTAATACATAATCAGCGATATCTGCTTTTGCCCGTTTACCGTTGCCAATTAAACGGCCAGGAGCAATGACTTCTCGACGGATGCGACTATGTTCCACAACTCCCCAAGCAGCAGCAGTTAAGGCGGGGTCAATTAATTCGGCGCGGGTTTCGGCTTCGCTCAACCTAGAGGTTTCGGCTTCGTTCATATTTCGCTGATCTCGATTTGCTCTAAAACACTTTTTTGCTTGTTCTGCAAGGGTTTCGGGAATTGAGAGTTACTAATCTCGATTTGCTCTAAAACACTTTTTTGTTGGTTTTGCAAAGGTTTCAGTAATTGAGAGTTGCTGATCTCGATTTGCTCTAAAACACTTTTTTGCTTGTTCTGCAAGGGTTTCATGAATTGAGAGTTGCTGATCTCGATTTGCTCTAAAACACTATCTACGCCCAAAAAGGCAGATATCTGGCATAGCGCGTAGAATTGGTTTCAGATTGATCTGCTTTGATTAATCCAGCTTCTTTTGTATAACCAATAATCTGAGATACGGTTGCTGTCTGTGTTTCACTTAAATCAAACCTTTCCCGTAGTGTCTGGTTAGACATTCTTTTATTATTGACATATAACAGACAGCAATGTTGATAACAAGCTCTAATTCTGTCTGTTTTGCTCATATCCCCAAAATCCTGATAGGCAAATAGGATTGTTGTAGTGCGTGTATCACCTACTCGGAAATCTGGTGCAGGTAGTTGAGATTCTTCTGCTGCTGTTACAACTTTATCAATGCCACTACCTTTTTCTTCACATATACCGAAAAGTCGCATTAAATTAGCTAGTTGTTCATTACGGGAACGATTTTCATCAATAAATCGCTCTACCTTAATGGGTGGAATACCAGGATTAGATATCTCAATGCGATCGCTAAACATCTCGATCATCACTGAAGTACCTGTTGCCAAAAAATCCTGATGTACCAAAGCATTAGCAATCAGTTCTCTTAAAGCCTGTTTTGGGAACATCTTTACTTCTTCTCGCACAACTTCCTCTATAAAGCGATTTTGTGGTGCGGCTGAATGGACAAAATCTACTAATCCATCAAAACCAACTGCATAACCTTTAACACCTGTTATTTCATTACGAGTTTTTAACTTATCTATACCTTCGTAAATAACTACACGGGGTGCTTTACGAGCTAATGCAGGGGAAAAAGCATCTAGTTTTTTTGCTAAAAGAATAGCTGCTAGGTTTGTAATTGTCCAACCCTGTGCTGTTTGTAGAATTAAATGTTGGCTTTGCAATCTATCAAGAACAGCATCGCGGGTAGTTGGATAGGGAATCTTTAGCAGGTCAAAGTATGATTGAGTATCTAAAAGCTTAATTACGTCATCAGGGCTGACATCAGATCGAGCAGCTTGGGAAAACCAATCTTGTTGATCTTCTGCAAAAATGCTTTTAAGTACATCCGGTGTCATCGGTACTAAATCTTCCCCTGCTCTCATCAGGTAAGCCCCTTCAAAGGCTAATGGTTGCCCAACGGGACGGGTTGGTACTTCAAAAACCAGCACTCGTCCGTCGCAATGATGTAATTCTGTAACGTCTACCCGAAATCTGAGCTTTTCAACTATATATGCTTTAATCTTATTTAAACTATCTGCTGTTGGCCAAGCTAGAGTACCTACTACTTGGCGGGGTGGTTTATTGGTAACGCCCAAAACAAGACAACCACCTTTTTCATTTGCCAGTGCTACACAATATTTCAGAAGTTTAGTTGAATCAAATTGGTTTTTGGCTTCTTTAAATTCAAGATTCTCTGTTTCTGCTGGTACATTTAGCCATTTTTCAAGGGTTTCAAGGGTAATCATGCTGCTGTTTCCTCCATTGCAGTTATCCCTTTATCTGCTGTGGTCGGTGAGCGAAGTCGAACCGTTAGTTCCCCTGTAAAGGCTTTTTGCAGGATGGATTGTTTTAGTTCGTTAAGTGCAGCAATTTTTTGAAGGTAAATATTTTCAAGGCGTTGGGTTTCATTTCTTAAATCATCAATTTTGTTTGTTATTTGATTCTGCTCATCTAAAGATGGCATAGCAATAACTAGATCCGAAAGTGACTGATTACTTAAATTTTGCATAGTTGCGCCAGTAGAAAGTCTTTCTAGTTGGTTTCTGTATACTTCTGACCTAAGAAGATGAGCAAGAAATACTGAATTAACATTTTCAAATGGTTTGATAAAGAAAGAACCACTTCCACAAAGACATCCAGATTGTTCTTCTGTAACAACCGCACATCTTCCTATTTCCCCTCTTCTAGCTACTACAACATCATTTGTTGTTAAGACGTAAGATTTTAGTCGTTTAACTGTATCAGGACTAACAGTTTTACTGAAATTTGGAATAATCTTCTCGTCTTCAATATTTGCTGGGTTTACTATTGGAATACCGTTAGAAACATAGTCAGATTTATGTAAAAGTGATCCAAATGGACCAGTGAAAACTTTGCCACCAATTTCACGTAGTTTTTTCTCTTCCCAACCTTCACCTTTTTGACTAAAAATAGAATTTAGATAACTTTCAAATACTTCCCGTGCATTGCTGAGGTTTTTTTCAGTGTTGCTTATTGCTCTATCAATTCCCTCAAACGCCTCATCCAATATCGCTACAATTCTCTTTTGTTCTGGAAGTGGGGGAAGAAGAACTTTCACACTTCTAACAAGGTCAATATTCAAATTGCGAACTGTAGATCCTGCTGCAAGTTTATCAAACTGTTGATAAGTTGTATTTGAGCCAAGAAAATAGTAAAGGTAATTCTGATCAAAGAGTCCAGATTTATCTTTCAATACCAGCCATCCGTCATGAATACAACCTGATGTACGCATAATATATGGACGACCAAAACTCATAGAATTTGAGAGAATAAAATCTCCTTCATTTACTAATCTTGAGTATTTTACGCCATCTTGTTTAATTTTCTCTTTAGTCTCGTAAATATATTTAGAACTAACCGAAGCATCACTTATTTTAATCCAATTTATTCCATTTGGTTCATTAGTTAAAAAATCCTTAATTGGCCTTGGTGAACCACCACGATATATTTCACATAATTCATCAAGTTTTTTAATTTCCCATCCTTCTGGCAATTGCTTATTTTCCATAATCACCTTATCTTTTAATACTTTCTATATTGCTAATTGAGCGAAGTCGAAACCACGATCCCCCCAATAATCTCTAAAATTTCCGCAGTTTCCAGATCCAAAACTACAATTTCATCTAAAATATCCTGCGGTTCTCTTAACCTCACTTCCTCCACCTTATTGGGATTTTTCACCGATAAATCAAACGACTCCTGATCAATATCAGCAATATCCACTAACCAAGACTTTTCCGACACTGCAAAAGTAGCTTGTAACTCCACAAACTCCCGTAAATCATTATCATTTAAAGGATTTGTTTTCCCCAAACTTCGCCCCGGATCTAATTGATAATACCAAATCTTTTTAGTCGCCATTTGTTCATTTATAGACTTACCTTGATTAAAAATCGGTGTAGTCTGAATAGCGTCTAAAGGTTCTCTTTTCTCAAAAAATAAAACTACAGTTTTCACCCCCGCCCCGATAAAAGTCCCCCCAGGACAATCTAAAATAGTATGTAAATTACAACTACTCAAAAGCTCTTGACGCAAAGCACGGGAAGCATTATCAGAATTAGAAAGAAAGGTATTTTTAATAACTACCGCCGCCCTACCTCCAACCTTCAACATTTTGATAAAATGCTGCAAAAATAAAAACGCTGTTTCTCCAGTTTTAATATTAAAATTGTTCTGTACTTCTTTCCGTTCCTTCCCCCCAAAAGGAGGATTTGCTAAAATCACATCAAAACGATCTTTATCTTGAACATCACTAAGATTTTCCGTCAACGTATTAGTATGAATAATATTCGGGGCATCAATCCCATGTAAAATCATATTCATGATGCCAATAACATAAGCTAAACTTTTCTTTTCTTTCCCAGTAAAAGTATTTTTTTGCAGTATTTCCAGTTGTTTAGTTGTTAATTTACCCTGTCTTAAATAGTCATAACTTTCACATAAAAAACCCGCCGAACCACAAGCACCATCATAAATTTTTTCACCGATTTTTGGCTTTACAACCTGAATCATTGCCCGAATTAAAGGACGTGGTGTATAATATTCCCCACCATTACGCCCCGCATTTCCCATATTCTTGATTTTCGCTTCATAGAGATGGGATAACTCATGTTTTTCCTGCTGGGATCTAAATCTCAATTCATCAATAAATTCCAGCGCATCCCGCAAACTATAACCACTTTGAAACTTATTTTTAATTTCGCTAAAAATCTCGCCAATCTTATATTCTATGGTATCTGAACCGCTAGACCGTTGCTTAAAACCTTGTAAATATGGAAATAATTGACTATTTACATAATTGATTAAATCATCACCAGTTAAAGCATGGTCATGATCTAATTTACCCTTTTCATCTTTTGGTGCTGCCCAAACTGACCAACGATATTTTTGATCAATAATAAATGTATAAGATTCGCCACTTAACTCCGCTTTTTCAAATCGTTCCTGTTCTAAATCATCCAAATACTTCAAAAACAATAACCATGAGGTTTGTTCAGTGTAATCTAACTCTGTAGTACACCCGGCCTCTTTCCAGAGAACATCATCAATATTTTTAAAAGTTTGCTCAAACATTTAGGTTTACTTTTCAGGAATTATATTTTACGAATACTTTATTAATTTTCAGCATAGCCATTTAACTTCCCTGTGACTTGTCACCCGCAGGGGAATCTTTTTTTTGTAACCAATCTCTAATCACCTCCTCTAAAGCCGCAGTTTGCGTCACTTCCAGACGCGCACAGGCAACTTCAAAAGCAATTTTTAACTCTTTGGGGACTCTTCCCCTCACCTCTCTAGTTTCTTCTGCCATCCTATCTGAAGCTCAAGCTTGCGGCTTCTATTTTTGCACAGTATTTGAGGAAAAAAACTTCTGCGCTATTGCGTCATTGCATCATTGCGCTATAATCAGGAGAGGTAAAAAAACTATCAACCAACAATCATATCACTTTTCTCTGCGTTCAGGAAGAATTGGTTGGATTCCAGGCACAGACAATTGTGTTAACACATAAAATTCTAGAAGGAAAAAACAACATTAATTTGCAAAAACATAGCCAACTTAGATTGACTCTAAAAAACAGTCGATGCGACATCAATTTAAAAAAAGCGACATTTAATGTGCGAACGTACAAAAGCCAGCAGTCGGATTTGAACCGACGACCTTCCGATTACAAGTCGGATGCACTACCACTGTGCTATGCTGGCGGGTTGGTTAATGCCGTTAAAACACTCACCGATTAATAATCATAGCATAGATAAATAATTTGTCTAGGGGTTAGGGAAAAAAATTTTCCAATGCCCCATTCCCTTAAAACTTACGCAAAAAAACGAAAAAATAAGGTTTTCGGAGGATAGGTTCATCAAAGAAAAAAACCCCTACACCCCACACCCCACACCCAGCCCAGATGATAAATTTTGTGCGTCAGTCCTGTCCCGATAAGTTGACACATCAAATATCATTACCCAGAGAACAGTCATCCTGTAGCTCAAGGTAAAAATATTTGGTACAGTTTTAAATCTGTATTCCTATTGACGCGGCTGAGTGAAGACACAGAAAAACATTATTATTTACAAATCATCAGCATGGCAGCATTGATCGGACGAGATTTATTAGGTCTGGCGGATCTTAATTCCACAGAACTGCAAGAACTTCTAGAAATGGCAACTCAACTGAAGTCACAAAAACTCAAGTTGCATTGTGATCAAGTGTTAGGTTTGTTGTTCTCCAAAGCTTCAACTCGGACACGAGTCAGTTTTACTGTGGCAATGTATCAATTGGGTGGACAAGTTATTGATCTTAACCCGAATGTGACGCAAGTAAGTCGAGGAGAACCTGTACAGGATACTGCTAGGGTATTGGATCGTTATTTGGATATTCTCGCAATTCGCACTTTTGCCCAGCAAGAGTTAGAAATTTTTGCGAATTATGCCAAAATTCCTGTCATTAATGCCTTGACAGATTTAGAACATCCATGTCAGGTGTTAGCTGATTTACAAACGATTCAAGAATGTTTTGGGACTTTGGCAGGTTTAACTTTAACTTATGTGGGTGATGGGAATAATGTGGCTAATTCCCTGATGCTGGGTTGTGCTTTGGCTGGAATGAATGTGCGGGTGGCTTTTCCTTCGGGTTATGCACCTGATGCGGAAATTGTGGAAAAAGCTAGGGCGATCGCTAATAATAAAACTGAAGTTGTTCTCACCCATGACCCAAAAGCAGCCGCAGAAGGCTCCCACATTTTATATACTGATGTGTGGGCAAGTATGGGTCAAGAGTCAGAAGCTGATAATCGTTTTCCTATTTTCCAACCTTATCAAATTTCTCAACAATTATTAGGTCTTGCCGATCCAGAAGCGATTGTTTTACACTGTCTACCAGCCCATCGTGGTGAAGAAATTACAGAGGAAGTAATCGAAGGTTCTCAATCAAAAGTTTGGGATCAGGCAGAAAACAGATTACACGCTCAAAAAGCTTTACTGGCAAGTATTTTAGGGGCAAAATAACAGCAGTAGTAATGGGTAATGGGTAATAGCGAATGGGTAATAAATTTTATTTTTCCCTATCACCAATTACCTATCACCAATTACCAATTATCATTAATCTTTAATTGAATCTTGTTAAGAAAGGATTTTTGTAGTACAAATGCTCTAGGGACATTTGTAATTACTTCCCGATAAATTTATGGAAAAACTAACTGAAGCGCAACAAGAATTGTACGAATGGTTGGCGGAATATATCCGAATCAATCAGTATTCTCCCTCAATTCGGCAAATGATGCAAGCGATGAATTTGAAATCACCTGCACCAATTCAAAGTCGGTTGGAACATTTACGCAACAAGGGATATATTGATTGGAATGAAGGTAAAGCGCGAACAATTCGGGTCTTACGCCAAACAAAGCAAGGTGTGCCAATTTTAGGAACTATTGCTGCTGGTGGTTTAATTGAACCTTTTACTGATGCGGTTGAACATTTAGACTTGGCGAATTTATCTCTACCTCCCCAAAGTTATGCTTTACGGGTTGCTGGTGATAGCATGATTGAAGATTTAATTGCTGATGGTGATGTGGTTTTTTTGCGTCCTGTAGCAGAACCTCATCATTTAAAAAATGGTACGATTGTGGCCGCTAGGGTGGAAGGTCATGGTACGACGTTAAAACGTTTTTATCGTCAAGAAGATATGGTGACTCTCAAACCTGCAAACCCTAAGTATCAACCCATCGAAGTACCAGCAATGCACGTACAGGTACAAGGTTCTTTAGTAGGTGTGTGGCGTAATTATAATTAGGGACTCTTAACAGGTTATAAGTGACAGATGAAAGAGGTAAAAGGAAAAAGATAACGCAAAATTCATCTTCACTGTCACTTGTCAATTTCTACCTTCTTGACTGTCATTTGTTAGCTGCCATCTTTGTCACTGTCACCTTATGTATTTAACGCGAAAACCAGTGCAGAAATTGCCTTCTTTCTCTCTCAAATTGCCTTTTGTAAGAGAGAATAGTGGCAGTTATCACCTTCAGCCATCATTACCAGGATGTCCAAAAATGCCTGTATCCCTGCAACTGCGGGGGTATCAACGCCAAGCGATTACTAGCTGGTTTGCTAATAATGGTAGAGGTACTTTAAAAATGGCTACTGGTAGTGGTAAGACAATTACTGCACTGGCGATCGCTTGCGAATTGTACAAACAGATAGGTTTACAAGTCTTGTTGGTGGTGTGTCCTTACCGTCATCTGGTCAGCCAATGGGCTAGAGAATGTGATAAATTTAACTTACAACCGATTTTAGCTTTCGAGAATTTACGCAGTTGGCAAAGTCAACTATCAACGCAATTATATAATCTGCGTTCCGGTTCTCAAAATTTTGTCACGGTGATCACCACTAACTCGACCTTAATTGGTGAAGGTTTGCAATCTCAACTTAAATATTTTCCGCCCAAAACTTTAATTATTGGCGATGAAGCTCATAATTTAGGCGCACCCAGGTTAGAGGAAAGTTTACCCCGGAATGTGGGTTTGCGTCTAGCTTTGTCTGCAACACCAGAAAGATATTTTGATGATGGAGGTACGCAATCTTTATTTGATTATTTTGGTTCTGTATTGCAGCCGGAGTTTAGTTTGCAGGATGCTATTAATCAAGGGGCTTTGGTACATTATTTATATTATCCCGTTCTCGTGGAATTAACAGAATCTGAAAGTATTGCTTATTTAAAATTAACCAAGAAAATTGGACGTTCTCTTCAGTATCGAGAAAAGGAAGATGGTAATTTTGAAGATAATGAAGATATTAAATCTTTATTAATACAACGTGCTAGGTTAGTAGGTACAGCCGAAAATAAGTTAACGGCTTTACGAGAATTAATGCAAACTCGTAGGGATACAAGCCACACTTTATTTTATTGTAGCGATGGTTCTCAGGAAACTGGACACCGTTCATCTCTGCGGCAACTGAAAGCAGTGGCCCAAATTTTGGGGGTAGAATTAGGTTATACAGTTAGCACCTATACCGCACATACTTCTTTAATAGAAAGGGAGATTTTAAGACAACAATTTGAAAGCGGAGAGTTGCAAGGTTTAGTGGCTATTCGTTGTTTAGATGAAGGTGTTGATATTCCCGCTATTCAAACTGCGGTGATTTTATCAAGTTCGGGCAATCCTCGTCAATTTATCCAACGTCGGGGTAGGGTTTTACGTCCTCATCCGGGAAAGGATAGAGCGACTATTTTTGATATGATTGTTTTACCTCCTGATTTAGACAGAGAAGCTATGGAAGTGGAACGCAATTTGTTAAAAAAGGAGTTGCGGCGGTTTGTGGAATTTGCAGATTTGGCTGATAATGCTGGAGAAGCAAGGATGAAGTTATTAGCTTTGCAAAAGCGATATGGGTTGTTGGATATTTAACACGCCCCGATCTAAAAGTGCAGAGAGTATCAATGTGAACGATAAGCAACCGCTATATAAAACCTACTCAAATCTACCTATCTACTGACAGACTGACTCTTGAGTGTCGTTTACTTCCTGCTTCCTCCTGAAAGTGTCGGCACTACTCAGTCCACAGGCTAACACTGCCTAACTGACAGCTTTGGATACGCCAGTTGCTCTACTTGGGGAGACCCCAAGACCGCACTGGCTCAAATTAATAGCCGCGTTTAAATCCCTGTCGCATTCAAATCCACAGCTATCACACTTAAACACTCTTTCACTCAATGAGAAACTTTCTTTTTTTACACTACAATCAGAGCAGGTTTTAGAACTAGGAAACCATCTATCAACAATTACTAATTTTGAACCGTAAAGTTGACATTTGTACTCTAATTGTCTCCTCAGTTCAT
Source organism: Sphaerospermopsis aphanizomenoides BCCUSP55 (assembly GCF_001586785.1). Lineage (GTDB taxonomy): Bacteria > Cyanobacteriota > Cyanobacteriia > Cyanobacteriales > Nostocaceae > Sphaerospermopsis_A > Sphaerospermopsis_A aphanizomenoides_A. The sequence continues at coordinate 39,859 of NZ_LUFH02000012.1, read as the reverse complement.
AAAAACCCATATCGGAAATCGCCTTTGCTAGTTTATGATTAGCTAACATCCCAGAAACATTCAAATCCTCTATCACTATCACACCGTGGTTTTTGGCTAACAGCGTAGTTAATTTATGTAATGTATCTTTCCTGATATTGGCTATCTTTTGATGTAATCTAGCTATTTTGAGTTGGGCTTTTTTCCAATTATTTGAACCTATTATTTTCTGTCTGTTTAACCATTGTAGTCTCCTTAATTGAGATTGATATTTTTGATAAGATTTAGCTCCAGGTATTACTTCACCAGTAGATAATGTGGCTAAGTTTTTCACACCTAAATCTACACCCACAACATTATCTAAATTGGATATTTTTGCTTCTACTTCTATCCTAAAACTAATAAACCATCTATCGGCTTGACGGCTGATGGTGACTGACTTTGGTTGAGTTTGAGGTAATCTTTCATAAGTCTTTAATATCCCTATTTTGGGAACTTGTATTTTGTGATTACCTAAGATTTTTACCGTTCCTTCTAGAGTGAAACTATCTTGTTTCCCTTTTTTTTTAAATCTTGGTACTCCTGATTTTCTTTGAAAACATCTATCCCAAGATTTTCTTAAATTTCTGAGTGCTTCTTGTGGTGCTGATTTGGAAAATTCATAATACCATTGGTTTTCAGGTTTAACTAATGCTACTAACCATTTATGTAAATCTATTGCTGTAGGAAATTTGATTTTCTCATCAGGATTATTTTGGTTGTGGTCTAATATTTGTTTAGTTAATGATAATCCCCAGTTCCAAGCATGACGAGCTACTCCACAGTGTTTTACTATGTTTATCCGTTGAATGTGGTTTAACTTTAACTCGGTTTTAAATCCTAGTAGCAATGATTTTACATCTCCTGTATTTCGGGGTATTTCACTACTTTATTAGTTATCAAGTCTGAGCGTCAAAACTTATGATACTATAAGTAAAGTGATAGTCAGTTAATGTATACATTAATTAATAATACCCAAAGTCAGCTATGTATTAACCGAGAAATTTTTGTTGCTGTTAGAGATGATTGTTTAAACTTACTCATATCCTCATGATAGCTTCCTATTTAATCAGATATGAGTTGATTTAGGTAGATATTTTGATTCAGTTACTAGCCCGTAGACTTTGAACTAAAATTACCAAAGAAGCTACAGCCATCAACCCACCCCAAAACCAATAAGGTAAAAGTAAATATTTCTGCATTTGTGCTGTATCGGAAAGTCCTAAAGAACCAGCACTATAACTAAATAGGTAATTTAATTGGTGGAAGGTACTAACACAAGCTTGTACACCTAAAAACTGAATTGCAAAACCTTGTACCCAACGCGGAGTTTTCCCAGCTATTCCTAAAATCATCAAACCTAGTAAGGGAATGGCTATTAAACCAAACCAAGAACGCACCCAAACTAAACTAGAAAACAGCAAAAAACCGCCTAAGATTTTTAAACTCAGGGAAGCAGCTTTAAAACTACGAGAAGCGAGAATTAAAGCAGCACCAGCAATAGGTGGACCCATCGGGCCTGCTGCTGCAACCAAAGCTGGGGCAATGGGGCCTAAATTTGAACGCATTGTATAACTGGCAACACCAGAACCATTACTAAAAATTAGTAACTGTTGAAAATTTCCCCCCAACATCAGCGCCATCAAGCCGTGACCCATTTCATGAAACCATGTAGCCAGGATTGTGAAGGGGTATAAAATATAATCACCTCCTGGGAATTGCCACAAAATAGCAGTAGCGATCGCAGCGCCTATTAGCCATGTTAGCCCCATCCGTTCAACTTCTGGAGGGGCTTCCTGAGTTAGCAAAGATGGAAAATCTTGCGGTTTACTCATTGGTAAAATTCCTGTTCACTAATTTGTAATTCGTAATCCGTAACTACAAATTATTAATTACGCATTACGAATTATCAATTACGAATTATTCATCTAAGAAAGTTGAAATAAGAAAGTTACCAAATCCCCCTTACCCAGACTGATGCGATCGCCTGGACGTAAGCGGTGTCTGTTCCCTGGTAATAGCGGCAAATTATTAATATAAGTGCCGTTAGAACTACCCACATCTTCTATGTAGTGAGCATCTCCCTCCACACGGATATCTGCATGAATCCGTGAGACAATTTCTGAATTGGGAAATCCAGCCACATCTATATCAGGGGGAATACGGTCATTAGGCTTACCGATATGAATCACGGAAAGATTCTGCGGTAATTCAAGTTCTTGATTACTTTGAACATGGAATAATTTTGCTACCACCTGCTGTAATTGAGTTCTAGACGCAGTTACCACAGGTGTTTCTGGAGGTGGAACTGGCGCTGGTGGTGAAGGTGGCGCTACTGCTTCTGGAGGTGGAACTGGCGCTGGTGTAGGAATAGGTTGTGGGACTGCTACTGGTGGTGGTGCAGGTGTAGGAATAGGTTGTGGGGCTGCTGCTACTACTGTTGGTGGTAGGGTAGAAGCAACAGGAGGATAAGCAGGAGAGCCGAGTCCCAGAGGATCTGGTTGTAAAAGTTCTAACATGGGGTCAGGAGTAACCAACGATGGCACTTCCACAGGGATATCGGGAGCCATCGTTGAGCTGACAACTGTTGCTTCTACAGGGGCTGATTGAGAATGTAGATTATAGCCACACTGACCGCAAAAAGCCGCATCTGCCTGTACAGTTGCTCCACAACTGGGACAGTTAGTAGTGGCGGGTAAAGGCGTGTAGCAAGCTTCACATTGAACAGCGCCGTCTGGATTGGGATGATTGCAATTTGGGCAGACGATCATGGATTTTAGCCTTTGTCAAGGTCATCGTAAAATATATTACTGGCAAGCAGTTATCAGTTGTCAGTTATCAGTTATTGGTCACTGCACTGTTTACTGTTCACTGATTTAGGGTTTGAGTTCCAATCCTGCGGCTGCATCTAACAACCACAATAATTCTCCTTTGGGTTTAATTAAGCGAGATGGATAGGTCAAATCATCCGCTACAGGCGCAAAAACTTGGGCTAAAGCTGGTCGTTTATTAGCACCAGCAGCCAAGAAAATTACACTCCGCCCAGCGTTGATGAATGGGTAGGTAAAAGTGATCCGGGGGTGATCGTCTTTGTTCCCTACAGTAATTAGGCGATCGCTTACTTTCAGGGCTTCTGTGTGGGGAAACAAAGATGCTGTATGGGCATCATCACCCATTCCCAGCAAAATTACATCCAATGCGGGAAATTGTCCTGGTGCAGAATGGAAAAATTCTTGCAGATGCTGATTATATTTAGCCGCATCTACAGATGGATTGCCTGATAAAGTGGGTACGGCGTGAATATTAGCTGCTGGAATAGCAACCCGATCTAACCAAGCACGACGCGCCATCAGTTCATTGCTATCTGGGTGGTCTGGTGGTACATAACGCTCATCTCCCCAGAAAACATGAATTTTATCCCAAGGCAGGTTTTGATTACCTATGGCTTCGTACAACGGCTTAGGTGTGCTGCCACCAGATAAGGCAATAGTAAATTGCCCCCGTTCCTGAATTGCAGTTTCTAATTTGGACAGGATCAAATCTAGCGCCCGTGCTACCAGCGTAGACAGATCCGGTAAAACTTCAACCGTTTTGTTCATGGCTTCATCATCACATAGCCGGCTTCCAGCAATACAATACCTAACTTCTGGCAATTTGCCTTTTGAACTTTTGAAACTTTTAACATCATGAAGAGGCAGGAGTATGGCTAACGCCACGCTTCGCACTTCAGGAGTTCAGGAGTTTAGGAGTTCAGTAGTTCAGGAGTTCCAGGAGTTCCAGGACTTCAGGAGTTCAGTAGTTCAGGAGTTTAGGAGTTCAGTAGTTCCAGGAGTATGGCTTACGCCAAGCTGCGCTATCAGTCGTTCAGGAGTAAGAAGAAAGAATTAAAATTTCCCCCTGCACCCTGCCCCCTGCCCCTGAAGTTTCTCTGCTCCCCTGCTCTCCTACACCCAGTAATTCGAGTCTATTATCTGATAACTGATTACTGATAACTGTTAGCTGATAACTGTTAAAGTATGGGCTGCTCAAAGAGTACCAAAGCCAGTATAAAATCCATGATAAAAATTGCTACCCAAGTAGTTACAACAGCTGTTGTCGCAGATTCTCCTACTTCTTTAGCTCCACCCTTAGTAGTTAGTCCCCAACTACAGCCATTAACTGCAACAATCATGCCAAAAATTAACCCTTTGAGTAAAATTATAAAAACATCGGCAGGTGTTAAAAAATCTCGGACTGATTCTAAAAATGTTTCTGGTTGAACTTGATAAAAATATGATGCGGCAAAGACTCCGCCACTGATGCCTATAACTACGGCAAAAATCATCATCAAAGGCATCATCAAACAACAAGCAATTACTCTCGGCAGTACAAGATAATCAATGGGGTCAGTTTTGAGCATATAAAGAGCATCAATCTGTTCTGTAACTCGCATTGCTCCTATTTCTGCTGCATAAGCTGAACCTACTTGTCCGGCAATAATACTAGCAGTCAGGATTGGTGCTAATTCTCTGCAAAAAGCTAAAGCAAAAGCACCACCCACAGTTTCCACAGCACCAAATCGGACTAATTCTCTGGCTGTTTGAATAGTGAAAATCATGCCCGCAAAACCACTGACTAGAAGCACTGGTGGCAAAGAACCAGGTCCTGCGGTAACAGTATGAGCCAAAATCTTCCGATAATAAGTTTTTCCTTGGAGTATATGTAGTGAAATTTGACCAAACAGCAGCAATGTGGCCAAACAGCGGACAATCCATAATTGTTCTAAATTTCTAGTTGGTTGCAAGTTTACCGCCATTAGTCTTGACTTTTGTTATTTGTTAGTATTCAACACAAGTGACAACTGACGGGGAATATTGCATATTAATTTCCTAGAAACAGTGTATTCCAATCAGGAATCGCATTTCGTTGAGCAATTAATAATTCCTGAATTCCTGTTTGGGCAACATCCAGTAACTGATTCAACTGCTGACGGCTAAAGCTGCCTTCTTCTGCTGTTCCTTGGACTTCGATTATTTCCAAGTTGTGATTCATGACCACATTAAAATCTACGGTCGCGGCGACATCTTCAATGTAGTTAAGATCCAAAAATGCTTCTTTCTCCAACAAGCCAACAGAAACAGCTGCCACTTGTCCACACAGTGGCGATCGCTCTAATACTCCTCGCTGCAATAATTGAGAAATGGCATGAGCTAAAGCGACAAAACCTCCTGTAATTGCGGTTGTCCTCGTCCCAGCATCTGCTTGCAACACATCAGCATCCACAGTCAGCGTCCGTTCTCCCAATATCTCAAAATCTAAAGCAGCTCTTAAAGAGCGTCCTATTAAACGTTGAATTTCTTGTGTCCGTCCCGATAATTTCAATAATTCTCTTTCCTGTCTTTGTTGTGTGGCAGAGGGTAACATCCGGTACTCAGCGGTCAACCAGCCTTTACCAGTCCCAGTTAAAAACCTAGGTACGCTTTCAGAGATGCTAACAGTACAAAGTACCTGAGTATCACCACATTTGGCCAGTACAGAACCAGGTGCAAAGCAGGTGAATTGAGAGTGAAAATCTAAGGGACGTAGTTCGTAGGGGTTTCGACCGTCGGGACGCTGCCAAGCCATTTAAATTGCCTCAAAATTTTCTATTCTGCCTTTAGATTACAGCAGAATTATGGAGTCAGTTATCAGTCTATTCGCTGTTCCCTGTTCCCTGTCACCTGTTACCCCAGTAAACTGAGAATATTATATTGTACCTGTTCTGGTGGATTATCACCATTGATAGTTAATAGACGGCGACGACGGTCATAATACTCTAAGATGGGGATGGTACGATCATAAAATAGTTCTACACGGCGCTGGACAATTTCTGGTTGATCATCTGGGAGCGATCGCCCTAAAGAACGACTCACCATCACTGCCTCTGCTACTTGCAGATAAATTGCCCAATCTAATTTTTGTCCTAAACTTTCCAACAAAAAATCTAATTCTTCTGCTTGAAACGCAGTCCGTGGATAGCCTTCTAGTATCCACCCACAATCAGTATCCTCTTGGTTAAGGCGAATTTTGATAAATTCAATCATGATTTCATCTGGCACTAATTCCCCTTTTTCAACATAAGGTTTGGCATAACGAATTAAATCAGGTATTTCACCATAGCCATTGACTGAATTATCATCAGATATAGCTTCGCGCAAAATCTCACCTGTCGAAATTAAAGGAACATCAAAGTATTTGCAAAGCCTATGTGCTTGAGTGCTTTTCCCTGATCCTGAACCTCCTAAAATCACCAATTTCACAACAATTTACTCCTCATTATTTTAAATTCATTTACTCTCTAACTCTGTTTTGTCCTAATAAAATGATAAATCTGATTTTTTGTGGATTTTTCAACCCCTAAATCGAGCTTTTAATTGATTGACACCGCGAATTATTTGTTGGTATTTTTACAACTAATTTCAGGCAAAAAACTAAAATTTCCATGAAAATCCTACTTGACTTTAGACTGAATCTAGTGTTTGACTAAGAATGCCAAACCTAAAATACTCTAGTCAGTACAAAACAGATTGATTATACAACCTAAATTTGTATTTGCTACTACTATCAGTAAAAGCTACTTAACCTATTAAAACTTTTTAAACTTACTCCTATGGTTGCCCAACTAGAAACACCTGGTATCAATTCGACTCTTAGCTTACCATATTCAGTTCAGGGGCTGGTGCAAGTTTTTACTAGTTCCCATCGTACTTTCTTGACTAGTGTTATGTCTCAAGCATTGAGAATTGCTGGACAGGGGACACCAGTATTAATAGTGCAGTTCCTCAAAGGGGGCATTCGTCAAGGCAAAGACAATCCTATACATATCGGTAAAAATCTGGATTGGATTCGCTGTGATTTACCCCGTTGTATTGATACACCACACTTGGACGAAACAGAAACCCAAGCTTTACAACATTTATGGTCTTATACACAACAGGTGGTATCAGAAGGTAAGTATTCTCTTGTGGTTTTGGATGAGTTGAGTTTAGCTATTAATTTTGACTTAATTCCAGAAGCAGAGGTTTTGGAGTTTCTGACAAAACGCCCTCCCCATGTAGATATTATTCTCAGTGGTCCGGAGATGCCAAAGTCTCTGCTTGATGTAGCTGACCAGATTACAGAAATTCGCCGTAGTCATCAACTTTGAGAGAGGTTTTTAAACGCAGAGGTTCGCGGAGGTAAGCGCAGAGGAACACGGAGGTTTGTTGGTGATGATTTGGGGTTATATAGCAGGAGGTAGGAGGGAAAGCCTTGTTATATCTACGTTTCAAGGATTAATAATATCCTAATTATCCTGGCTACAGCTATAAGTAAGTCGGCTTGAAAAAACCGAGGTATGTTACAAAAAGTAAAATCCGTTCTGTTTGCAACCTAAAAATAAAGAAATATAAAGCTTTTTCAGCTTAATTTGACATTTTTATAGTATTCATGTACTATATATTTATGTAGAGAAAATTAGAAGTTTTCTCAGTGCTGATTGCAACATCATAGTTTTTACAACATATTACAACATCACCCCATCCCAGTATAAATTCATTTATCCTGGACAATATTCTGTATAAATTTACCATCCGCAAAATTATGGCAAGTCAAAAAACCAAGTTTGCTGTTTATAATCTCGCAGGTAAAGAAAAAGCTTTCTATTTAACTGAAAAGGTAAAACTGGAAATTAAGCCTGATGCTATCCCTAAAACGATGATAGCTCATAGTATCATTATCATTGATCGTTCTGGTTCAATGTATGGTGATATTGAGGCTTTAAAGGAAACTTTAATTAAACTTTTGACTCTGGATGAATACAGTAATTCAGAATTGGTTGTCACGTTGATTTCCTACTCTTCTAAAGGTGATTTAACTTGTCATTTTCAGCGTGTCCCGATTCAGGATGTAATGCAGCCAGATTCATCTTATATTGCTGATATTAAGGCAATTCGTGCTACTTGTGCAACTTGTATTTCTCAATCTTTGAAATTAGCTAATGAATTGATTCGTCCTGGTGAATTAACAGCCATAACTTTACACAGTGACGGCTATGCTAATGATAGCAGTTTTAATTCTGAATCTAAGGCAATAGAGGGAATTTGTAATGATTTAAAAAACAAGGAAGTTTTTGTTAACACTATTGCTTATTCTCTCTCTTCTGATTTTAAGTTTTTGGCGAAAATTGCTAATTCTGTTTCTGGTGTTTGTATCCAAGCTGGGAATATTAAGGAAGTCTATGATGCTCTTTATAACACTGGAAATGTGTTAACAGAAGCGACAGGAATAGTCATCGAAGAACCCTTAGCTAGTGACTACAGTTATCAAGTTTTCTTTTCTCCCACAGCTAAAAAAATTAATGGTACAAATCAAACTTTAAAAGTTTTTGGTTTGAAGCTGGAAGATGAAGCTTACATCTATAAATATAAGCAAATTACCAAAGATGCTTATACTCAATTAACAGATGTTCCTATTGCTCAAAATGATCAATCTGTCTATCTTTTTGCGAAAGCTAACTTAGCTGATGGAAATCTCAATACTGCTAAATATGCACTTGCGAGTACCTTCAATGCAACCTTAACCGCAAGACACGCGAAGGCTTTAACAAATGAAGACATTGCAAATTTTACTCAAGATGTAGAAATTGCACTCTTTTATCCTCATGTTTTAGCTGAACATGAAATTTTAGATTATGTGAAAGTTAATGATAAAATCTCAGTTTTGAAGTTAATTGATATTTTATCACAACATCGGCAACATATCATTATTAACCTCAAACATTTGCAAGCAACTTACCAAAGAAAAGGTGTTAAGCGTGTTAATGGTACACGGGGAGAAAATGGAGAGTTAATTAAACCTTGGTTGGAAATAGAATATATTGAACCAGGTGATTATGTGCAGATGGGGACTTTTGATATTAACCGCAATACGGCTACTATTAATATGCTGATTACGCAAAAAGTAAAGCTGGTAAAATCAGAAGATAAAACGGCAATTACAGAAGTGGCTGGTGTGTTATTAAATGATTTAACGACTTTCAATAATTATACTATTGTCAGTGATGGAGAAATTAATGTCAAGGCTTTAAAAGTGAAAATCAGCAGTAAAAAAGCCTTTGATGATTTAAAAACTGTAGGGGTGATAGATGGGGAAGAGTTTGATTTTCAAAAAGAATATACTTTGCAATTAGCAGATTTACCTTTAGTGAATTTTGAGGGTAATTACAGTAGTATTGATGGTTTATTTACTCAACTGGCAGAAATTAAGGCTTTATCTAGTATTCTTGCTGCTCATTTACGGGAAGAGTCAGATGTATTTATTCCCGCACAAATCGAAGAATTGAAGAAACATTATCTTTCTAAAAGTTTGTATCTGAATTTTCCCACCACTAACGAATATACAGACTTGAAAGCGGCTTTATCTGATGGTACAGTTGACTCAAGGGTGAGTTATAAAATTGATATTGGTGGTACAGAAATTCTCAACTTGAGTAAATTGTCTTCTGCTAATCAGTTTCTAGATAAAAGATATGAAGTTTATGATTCAGAAACGGGTGAAATTTTCAAGAAACCGACTTTTGAATTAGCTTTTGGTGAAAATATAGCTTTTCGTTCTAAAGCTTTGTCTTCTAGGAGCAAAGTTACAAAAGCAGATGAATTGATGAAAGCAATTTTTGATGATTTTCTGGGAATAGAAGCAACGGGGAAAGTTGCAGAAATTTTAAACTTAGTTGGTGCTGGAAGTTTGGCTTTATTTTTGCAAGCAAAACACGCTGGTAAACCTGTGAATAAACAGGAAATTATCAACGCAATGACAGCAGCAAAAGCTAAGTTAGAAGATTATACGGAAAAGGTTTATCGGGAAAATATTTCACCTTTAATATTTTACATTGGTGCAACTGGTTTGATACCGGATGAAATGAATGCTCAAGCTATGACTGCGGATGAATTAGGTGGTAAATATCCAGATTTACAGTTTTCTAAGAGTGAACAGGAAGGAACATTTTTTGTGGTTGGTGATACTGTAATTAGTGTGTATGCGGAAACTGAATATTACAGTAAAAAACCTGTTGGTGTTAGTTAGTTGATTTTGTAATATTATTATTAAGGGTTTAGCATTGCTAGACCTTTACTAATATTTGATATCTAATACTAATATGTTATGATCAAAAAGTATTTTGACTACATTTGAGGTTAATCAACAAATGACACAGGAATTAATAGACCTCAGAAATAGTATTTTAGAACAACGTTATGCGGATGCTTTAGCTATTGTCGATGATTTAGAGGGGATGAGTAGACAATCAATTTTGCGAAATATTCAAGCGTTTATTAAGGTTTTGTTGATTCATTTGATTAAAAATCAAATCGAGCAAAGATTAACTAATTCTTGGGCAGCTTCTATTCGTAATTCCATTAGCGAAACCAAAAAACTCAATCTCAAGGAAAACAAAAAATCATATTATATTCATCAAAATGAATGGAGTACCTATATTCAAGATGAAATTGAAGGGGCTATTCGTGATGCAAGTGTGGAAGTTTTGAATGGTGCTTACAGTCCTTTCCAACTAGCAGAAATGGTAGAAAAAGAACAGATAATTAATCAAACTGAAGAATTATTAAAATTTACTTATGAAAACTCAGTCAAGGAATTGCCAGCAGTAATTGATAATTATTTAACTCAGTTACCTGGTGGAGAAGATTGGAAATTAGGAAAAAGATAGAATAGGGAGAAATTTTTAGGGACTTCCAGAAATTAAATTATTCAATGAGTGAGAACCAATATGAGTATGAGATTCTTCTTCCCCTGCTTCCCCTGCTTCCCCTGCTGACCCAAACGATGGAATATTTTTTTAGTTGGAAGTCCCTTACCCCACACCCCACACCCCATAAAATAAGGGTGCATTTATAGCACCCCTATTATTAATGAGGGATATGAGAGTGTGTTAGGACGTACGCAAAAAAACGAAAAATCAAGGGTTTTGACAAAGGGGTAAAGTGATGGAAAAATCAAGGTCGAGGAGAGGAAAACCCCTACACCCCTACACCCTTACACCCCTACACCCAGTCGTCACAGATAACTTCTGTGCGTAAGTCCTGTGTGTTTTACTCAACCACTGTAGCGGTAGTTCCCTCAGATGATGGTGGTAGACTGGGTAACTCTAAACAGTATCCCGCACCATAAACAGTCTTGATATAGCGCGGATGGCGGGGATCTGGTTCGAGTTTAGTTCGCAGATGGCGAATATGCACCCGAATAGTTTCAATGTCGTCGTCAGGGTCATAACCCCAAACTTCTCGCAGAATTTCGCTGGGAGAAACTGTTTGACCGTGACGTTGCAGCAAACAATGAAGTAGTTCAAACTCTAAGTGAGTCAGTTTTACAGTTTCACCGAACCAAATGGCCTCAAATCTTTCTGGAACGAGGGTAAGAGAACCATAGTTGAGAATTTCGCTGTGTTTTGCTGCTTGGGGGATGCGGTCAGTTCTTCTTAATAACGCCCGCACCCGCGCTAACATTTCTTCAACTTCAAATGGTTTGGTCAAGTAGTCATCCGCACCTGCATTAAATCCTTCTACTTTATATTGAGTTTGACTTAAAGCCGTCAACATCAATACAGGAATTTCTGCGGTGCGTTCATCCCGACGTAGGCGTTGGCAAATGGTAAACCCGTCTACTCTGGGTAACATGAGATCGAGCATGATCAAGTCTGGTTGTAGCTGGAGGGCCAGCGCCTGACCTTTGATGCCGTCTTCAGCTTGACTAACATCATAGCCAGCCATTTCCAAGTTGACGGCAACAAGTTCTGAAATCGCTGGGTCATCGTCTATGACAAGAATCCTCGGCATTCTTAAAAAATTATGACTACTTTTCTTAAGGATAAATAAGAATCATTGCTATATGCAAAGATTACTATTTTGATTGTAAAAAAGATTTTAAATCTAACATAAATATTAAGATTAAAGGATTATGAAATCAAGTCCAATTTACACGAATTTTAGTATATGGTGTGTGAGTCTACCTACAATCCCCCATATTTCTTGCGAAATGGCGTTGCTATAACTGTTTACACTGCTTTACAGGGAGGACAAAATTGGCAAACAAGCATTTCCCATCCAGAGCCACTGTATCAACAAGTGATATTTACTGGTGGGCAAGGTGTACCACTTTTTGGTTGGGTTGCTATTCCTAAAAATGCTCATAGCACCATTGTTGGGACCTATGGCATTACAGGAGAGTTAGAACAACAATGGTTTTTGAGGGTAATGGGACGTAAAGCTTATGCTCAAGGATACGCTGTGGTGTTATTTGATTGGCGAGCGCATGGTAAAACGGCTGAATTATCCCCAACCTTAACTTCTGATGGGTTGTATGAAGGGGAAGATTTTGTGAGAATTGCGGCTGAAGCGGCTAAAATGGGCTGTCCCAATAAATTTTGGTTCACAGGATACTCTTTGGGCGGTCAACTAGCTCTGTGGGGCATAAAAGCGGCTGTAGATTTAGGAATTAAAGGGATTAATATTGCTGGTGGGGCGGTGATTTGTCCAAGTTTAGATTCCTGGCGATCGCTCACCTATTTGGGAACAACACCCTTTGGTAAATTCATAGAACCTCGCATTGCTAGAGAATTAAAAAAACTGGCATGGAAAATTCATGAGCATCATCCTGGTCATTTGGATGCAGCAGCTATTGAAAGAGCAAATAGTATTTGGGGATTTGATGAAGAATTAGTAATTGGTCGTTTGGGTTTTTCTTCTGTGCCAGAATATTATGAAGCCAGCAGTGGTATAAATATTTTACCTCAGTTACAAAAACCAACTTTAATTATTTATGCTGCTGATGATCCTTTATTTTATCCCGGTATTGTTCCTGATTTAAAATTGGCCAGTTCCAAAAATCCATTTATAGATTTATTACTCACTCGCTATGGTGGTCATGTTGGTTATGTGAGCAGTAAACAATGTCAATATCAAAATCAAGATCCTGATCAATGGTGGGCGTGGAATCGCATTTTACAGTGGATTAATGAAAAACAAAGGGAAAAAATAGAGCTTGTCTCCTCATTTTAGATTTTGAATTTTAAATTTTAGATTTTGAATTGTTTGTGACTATCTTGAATAATATTTGGCTAACTGCTCCCACAAATTTAATGTTGTCGTCAGACGATGTACATCTCTGGAAAATAGACCTGAATCAATCAGAATCACAATTACAATTATTCAGGGAGTCTTTATCTAGTGATGAAGTTGCTCGTGCTGAAAGGTTTTATTTTCCTGAACATCGTCGGCGGTTTATTGCTGGTCGTGGTAGTCTCCGCGCTATTTTAGGACGCTATTTAGGTGTTGCACCTGCACAGGTAGAGTTTGAATATCAACAGCGTGGTAAGCCAGTTTTAGCAGCTAAGTTTGCTGATAGCGGGTTGTTATTTAATTTGTCTCACTCTCAAGATTTGGGTTTGCTGGGTGTGAGTTGTCAGCGATTAATTGGGGTTGATTTAGAATATATTCGTCCAATGTCTGATTTAGATAATCTTGCCAAAAGATTCTTTTTACTGAGTGAATATGAAGTCATTAAATCTCTTTCTTTTGAACAAAAACAACAAATATTTTTTCGTTACTGGACTTGCAAAGAAGCTTATTTAAAAGCTACTGGAGATGGTTTAGTGCAGTTAGAACAAATTGAGGTTTCTTTAACACTAACAGCACCTGCTCAATTACTTGTACCTGGAGATTGGAATTTGCAGGAGTTAGTACCAGCAGATAATTTTGCGGCTGCGGTGGTTGTAGCTAAGAGAGGGGGCAGTTTCCAGTTTTGGCAATCATGAACATCATTACAGCAGCTTTCAGCAGTCAGCGGTCAGCAGTCAGCAGTAAAACCCTTTTGGTGTAAGGCTTTGTCATAAAAATTTGTACCTTATTGATCTGCAATATGCTGCACCAACAATCGATGAGATTTGTACATGAGTCCTGTTTTATATCAAGACAAAACTGTATTTTTACTGGTTTTTACTATATTGGGTAACTTTTAATTACCAAAAAAATATTAAAATCCACGTTTACACTAAGCGGTATAAATGTATATAGTGAGATTTACTCAAAAATTCAATTATTGAGATTTCTCTTGTTGCTATCTTTATAAAAACTTCAACGCAAATTCAAATTTACACCAATTATTTGAGTTATGTCAAGCTATCGACCATCTCTTAATTCTTCCCATCAGTATCCCAAACAAAATGCATTCACAAAACATTCTCGAAATGTGATGGAAATGCTAGTAGTAGAGGAAGTTGAGAAACAAATTCAATCTTTGCCTGTAAAAATTGCTAATTATATCCAATCATCAGAAGTTGTTGCTTATGCTCTAAATCGCTTACCTTGTTTGTATGCAACTAGCAAAAGAGGGTGGCAGAGGCAATGGCATCATGGAAAAACAGAGTTGTATCAAAAAATTACTATGGCTGTGCGCCAAGGAATAGTTGCGGTACAAAGAGATCCTTTGCGTGTTAACGATCCGCTCAATTTCCAGGAAGACCAGAAAGCGACGGAAGCTTTGGACAAACTTAAAGTTATACTCCAACGTGAAGACCTCTCATGGGACAACTTAAGTGATGTGGTTCAGCAAACCTTGGTCAATACATCAAAAGGTAGAATCACCTGGCGTAGATATAATTGTTCGGATAACGACACATTTGACTGGGAGAAACATCGGCTTTAACCCAAAGCAATCAAAGGTGAAAAGTCAGCTAACGTTTATTAATACTAGCCTCTAGAGTTTTCACCTGAGTTTGCAATTCTTCTACAACTTGTAAATGCGATCGCTCCAGTAAATAACCAGCCCAAAGAAAACTACCGCTTAACAAAGTAACTACACTCACTAAAATACCAGTCAACAATTTTACTTGAGAACGTAATTTTTTTACTTCATAAATCTGATATTGAGCCGGAGAAATAGAATTTAGATTGTTATCTTGATTTTCTAATAGTATTTCAACTTTGGAGTTTTCTAATCTTTTAAACTCAACACTGCTTCGTAACCAATCAGCAATCAATTTAGGGCTATTAGTCTTAAACCATTGCCAAGCAATCATTCTAAACACAGGCTTAGATAGTTTAGATATCAGTTTCAGAGTTGTATTCAGGTTTCCATAACGAAACTTTTGATTAATCAAATTTGTTGAACCAACGTCATAAAGACAATTTATGATCAACTTAACTGTCACCTCCTCTCTGTAAATCATATTCACCAACAAGAGGAGAACATCTTGCATAAGTTTTTCTTCTTTTTCCTTTTCTGTCAGCAATTGTGCAAAGTCACTTGAGGATTCTAATTGCTTAGACATATTTTCTGTAGAAACTCTGAGTTGTAGTCATGTACTTACCTTTAAGTATACCGACATCACAAAACAAATTCCTCATCCTAGATAATGATTATTCAAATATTTCTGGCAGAAATCGGGGAAAAGGCAAGGTGAAAAGCGGTAAGAGGCTTCCAAATACAGAAATAAACAATCTCTGAGTGAACATGAGAAGTAGGGTGGCTTCCGTTCAGGCGATTTGCAGAAGTGTTAGCCAAATCGTTTCGACTTTGACCCCTAACCCTAGTTGCTGAATCAGTTCAAGTTTTACTCAAATACTACTGTCCTATTTTTATACACTAATACGCGATTTTGTAAATGAAACCTGACCGCCCTGGCTAAAACAATTCGTTCCAAATCTTTACCCTTTCTTACCAAATCATCAACATCGTCTCGGTGACTAACTCTCACTACATCCTGTTCAATAATTGGACCAGCATCTAAATCAGCCGTTGCATAATGCGCCGTTGCACCAATAATTTTGACACCTCTTTCAAAAGCTCGATGATAAGGATTAGCACCAATAAAAGCTGGTAAAAATGAGTGATGAATATTGATAATCTGAGGGAATTCTTTAATAAAATCGGCACTGACAATTTGCATATATTTAGCCAACACCACTAAATCAATTTTGTAGTCCTGCAATAATTGTAATTGTTTAATTTCCTGTTCTTGCTTATTATCTTTAGTAATAGGAATATGGTGATATTGAATGCCAAATTGTTCTGCTATTCCCTGTAAATGAGGGTGATTACTAATAATTAGAGGAATTTCTGCATTAAATTCTTTAGCCCTTTGTCGCCAAATCAAATCAAACAAACAATGGTCTTGACGACTTACCCAAATGGCTAGACGGGGAACAGTATCAGAAAAATGTAATTCCCATTTAGCACCCAAAGGTTGAGCAATAGCATTAAAAGCAGTACCAATAATATCTCTAGGTAAATTAAAACCCTCTAATAGCCATTCTATGCGAGTGAGAAATAAACCAGCTTCAAAATCTGTGTGTTGGTCGGCATGGATAATATTACCACCATTAGAATAAATAAAATTGGCAATTTTCGCTACTAGACCACGTTGGTCTGGACAAGAAATTAATAAAGTTGCTGTCGGTTTTGTCATGGAATTTTAGATTTTAGATTTTGGATTTGGAAACAGCATTAATAATATTATTTATTGATCATTTTTTTACTATTTGTTGGTGTTGCGGTTGGTGTTGTTGGTGTTATTGGCGTTGTTGTTGGTGTTGCGGTTGGAATTGTGGTGGGAATGGCTTCAGGAAGACCTGGTAACGGCTGAGATTCACTATTTTTACCCACTTCTTTCCACTCCGATAATTGCAGATTTACAGCATTAGCAAAATCTTTGGATACCAACAATACATTAATATTATCATTGTTATTTTGTGTAGGGTCAACTTGAGCATACAAGAAACTATCATTAAAATTAGGCTTACCTAAAATTAATTTATGACTTTGCTGATTTTTCAGTTGAATATCAATAGTTGCTTGGGGATTATCTACACCAAATTCACTCAATTGATTAGCGGGAATTGATAGATTTCTCTCACTTTTACCCTGTACTAATAAATCCATCAAATAAGAAACAATTGCATCATTAGCTGGTTCAGAAATTGGCGATTTAATTAACCATTTTGGTGGTTCAGGTTTAGGACTACGTTCTAGGTTTAATGTTATGTCCTTGGTTCTGACAGTCAAAGATTGGACATCATCAGCAGTAAAAGCAAAAATTTTTTGCTGACTTTGTTTCACTGCCTCTCTTTGAGTAGAACCTTTAATTTCATGAAAGTAAACAAAAGCACCCAAACCCAAGGCTAAAAGTATCAAAATTAAAGTTGTGCGTTTCATTTGTAGATAGGGAACAGGTGACAGGTAAGACTGTTTAGGGAAAATAGACAAAGCGAAAGAAGTAATTTCTAATTCTTAATTACGAATTACGTTCGCGTAGCGTGCCGGAGGCACTATTACGAATTACGAATTATCTATCTTCTTCTCCACCAAATAATAGCGCCTGCAATCAAACTAATAAAAGGTAAAAGCAACAAGGAAGATATACTTAATAAATTTGCTTTTGCAGTAGACATTATGATACGGCGATTTGTTGGTTCTTTAGGACGTATCGAAAGTGGTTGTTGATCCTGTTGACTCAACCAAGATACGGAATTAAGAAATACATCTCCATTTAATTGTTGTTCAAATACTCCATTTCTGGCAAAGTCTGAGTTTCCTAATACTACTAACCGTGATTCTTTTGCTGTAGATTGAGAATTTTCGTTAGTTGGGGAAGGTGTGGGAATTGGTGAAGATGTGGGATTTGGTGATGTTGTCGGAACTGGTGATGTTGTAGGAACTGGTGAAGGTGTTGGAATTGGTGATGTTGTCGGATTTGGTGATGTTGTCGGATTTGGTGAAGGTGTTGGAATTGGGGAAGGGTTAGAAATTGGTGAAGGAGTGGGAATTGGTGATGTTGTAGGAACTGGTGAAGGAGTGGGAATTGGTGATGTTGTAGGAACTGGTGAAGGAGTGGGAATTGGTGATGTTGGGGATAGCAACTTTCTTTTTAATGCTACGCCTAAAGTGAGAGGACCTTTTAAATCTTGACCTTCATTAAACTCTAATTTTTCGCTTTGTTGGTCACTTTCAGCCCAACTGTTAGGATATGATTTGGTTCTGAGTAGAGGAGTAGATTCGACATCAGGAACTGGTTCAATTAATATAGGACGAGATAGGGGATAAAAAGAAATACCATTACCAAAATCTTTAGTGATGGGATGCTGTCCATATTCTGTAACTGAAGGTGCAGCAGGTCCTAGTCCTAAACTTTGTCCAGAAATATCTACAGCTAAACGATTATCTAATTTTACGCCCCAATCTTTGAGCAAGTTATCAATCTTAGGATCAGTATTGGGGTCAATCATTAACATGAGATTACCACCACGATTCAGATAAGCTTGTAAAGCTGTAACTTCACCCTCAAATAATTCTCGTTTTGGTCCAGCAACAACGACAACAGTCGCATCTTCAGGAATATTGGTTTGTTCTGTTAAATTGAGAGGTAGTGCGGTGAAATTTTTATCTGTTAATCCTTGAACAGCTTGGGAAATAGAATTTTGAGCATTTTTAATTTCCAGTTCACCGTGACCTTGAAGAAAGTAAATTTTAGTGCTGGTGTTGCTGGTAATTTGTTGAAGTCTACTAGTTAATCTAACTTCTGATAGACGTTCATTTTCGCTGATTGTTTGTACTAATTGGCGTTTATTATCAAATTCTAGATAAACTCCGCCTTCACCAAACTCTTTAACACCAAATTTTTCAGCGAGTCCTGGTTTAGCTTGAGGATCAATATATTCAAATTTAAAGTTTGGACTTTGGCGACGATAATTTTCTAATAATTCTTGATCTTGATAATTTTGATCTCTTGTAAATAACCAGACTTTTACAGGTTGTGGTAAATTCCGCAGTAACTCCTTAGATTGTGGTGCGAGAGTAAATAATTGAGTTTCTGTTAAATCTGTCCGTAGATGATAACGATTACCTAAAAAATTAATCAATCCTAAAATTACCAATACTGCCAAAGTTGCAATAATGGCGTTTGTACCTGCTTGGGTTGAACGCTGTTTCCACCATTTAGTCCTCTGGCTTTGTAATACAACCCAAAACCCACAAATGAGAATTCCAGAAATTAGAAATATTAAAGGTATCAATCCCCAGTTTGCTGATATCAAACCAACTGTTAAACCAGTTGTAATGAAGAAAGGTCCTAGTAAAAATACAAGTTTCCAAATTGTTTTTTTAATCATAGTTATATAGGGAATAGGGAATAGGGAATAGGGAATAGGGAATAGGAATAATTAAAAATTACAAAACTCCTACTTTTACCTTTTGGAACTGACAACTGACAACTGACAACTGACAACTAACAACTAACTATTGTCTTTGAAAACGTAGTGCGTCGATGGATTGGGCTGTGAGAAAGATACCTAAAATAATGTAACTGGCAAATAAGATTAAGGCGCTGGTGTCAAAGATGCCTTGTGTGAGAGTGCTGTAATGTTTGAGCAGCGATAAATGACCTATAGCTGCACCTATGGGGTTAGGAATGGCTTTGGAAATAGAGTCAATTAATAACAGTAAGATAATGACGGCAAAGGTGAGGATGGCTGATAAAATTGTGCTGTCTGTTAATGAGGAAATAAACATTCCTATGGATAAAATTGCGGCTGCTAGTAAGATTAATCCTAAATGACCGACGAGAGGAATTATCGGTGACATGGGAGGATTTGCACCGCTAATGGCGATCGCTTCAAATCCCAACAACGGTAAAATTAATGTGGTAAAAAAAGTGAGTACCCCTAATAATTTACCAACAGCGACAGCCCAGTTTGTTACTGGTGATGTGGCTAATAATTCCAATGTTCCCCGTTTACGTTCTTCAGCGTAAAGTCCCATTGATAGTATTGGCAGTATAAACAATAATAACCAGCCTATTCGGTCTAAAAATGCCCGCACAAATTCGTAAGGTACATCTATTGGTGGTACTGGTACTCCCAATTGTTGCCCCTGTACGTCATAAGCTGCAACTGTAGGTAAAATTCCACCTGGTCCGAGTAATATCATCACCAGAAATAATCCAGAAATAAACCAAAATACGCCAGCAATACCATAAGCCAAGGGTGAAACAAAATAACTCTGTAGTTCTCGACGATAAATAGCAAGAATGTTAGCTAGTACAATACCCATCTATGCGGCTTCTCCTTCTGTGGTTGCTGCGTCTGCTGCTGGTAATAAATTCTTTTCTTCGGTGGTTAATTGCAAAAACACATCTTCTAGGGTAGCGTTGACTCGCCGCATTTCATATAATCCAAATCCTCCCCGAATTAAAGCCGCAGCAATATCTTTACCAGGTTCTGTTTCTGGTTGTGATATTACCCGCAAATGAGCGCGGTTGTGATCATTGGTCGGCATTGATTCTACCAGAATCACTCCAGCTACATTTTGCAATACCTGTTTGGCTAATGCTACTTCTCCTGTAATTTCTAAATCATAACCAGCCCCTCCGGTTAACTGTGTCATTAAATTGTCTGGGGTGTTAGTAGCTACGACTTTACCGCGATTGATAATGGCGACGCGATTACAAGTCATGCTTACTTCTGGGAGAATGTGGGTAGAAAGGATGATTGTGTGGGTTCCGGCTAAACTTTTGATTAAGTTTCGCACGTCAATAATTTGCCGGGGGTCTAGTCCTACGGTGGGTTCATCCAGGATAATAGCTGGAGGATCGTGAACTATAGCTTGGGCGATACCGACTCTTTGTTTATAGCCTTTGGAAAGTTGGCGAATAATGACTTTACGCTTTTCTTGTAAATTACAGCGTTGCATGGCTGCTGCAACTTTTTGGGGGCGATCGCCTGCTGATACCCCTTTAATTCGGGCGACAAAATGCAGAAATCCCTCAATGGTCATTTCCGAATATAACGGCGGTGTTTCCGGTAAATAGCCAATTTTCTGGCGTACTGCAAGGGAATTTTCATGGACATCATACCCTGCTATTTTGGCTGTACCTGTTGTTGCTGGTAAATAACCGGCTAAAATTCGCATGGTTGTAGTTTTACCTGCGCCATTTGGTCCCAATAACCCTAATATCTCTCCTGGTTCAACACTAAAAGTGACATCGGTAATAGCTGAGGTAGAACCGTAAATTTTACTTAAATGTTCAACTTCTATCATTTTCTAGTAGTGGTGAAAAATATATTATCTATATGGTAATGGAGGCTAGACAGGAGACAGCGGTTTTTGCATCCTTGATGGGAGACGGAGTCTATATTTTAAGTTTTCTTACCTTACACCTTTAGGACTCACGCACAAGAAAGAAAAAATAAAGTTTTCAGAGGATAGGATAATCAACGGAAAAAACTCCTACACCCTACACCCTACACCCAGCCCTGATGATAAATTTTGTGCGTCAGTCCTGACCTTATACCCCCATTCAGTTTAACGAGTTAGTACGCAAAATAATTAGCAACATTGGAATTAATATATATACCTATTTCTCTAGACATATTTAAATTTCAGATTTGACATACTTCTTAATAAATTAGCAGCGTAACCGCAAAACGTTCTAATCTAAAAACTGACTGAGTTGTTTACTGGCAACTTTGTAGGCAATATTGCTGACGCATAAGTACACAGATATGTCAAGTATGTCAAGCCTCAAACAACTCAGATTTAAACAATAAACGCTTATTATTAGGAGTTTTACAAATCCAATGAGTGTTAAAGCAAGTGGTGGAAGCTCAGTTGCTCGTCCGCAGCTATATCAAACCCTACCTGTAGCAACTATTTCCCAAGCAGAACAACAAGACCGCTTTTTGGGAACTGGTGAACTGGGCGAACTAGCAACCTATTTCGCATCTGGCGCAAAACGTCTAGAAATAGCTCAAATTCTCACAGAAAATTCCGAAATTATCGTTTCTCGCGCTGCTAACCGGATTTTCGTTGGTGGTTCACCAATGTCTTTCCTAGAAAAGCCCAGAGAACGGGAACTAGCCGCTGTTGGCGCTGGTGGGATGGATGTCCAAGAAGGAATGAAATTAGGGACAGTCACCTACGTTGAAAGTCGTGGTGGTTTCCTAGAAAACCTTCGTTCCATCTTCAAT
This sequence comes from Sphaerospermopsis aphanizomenoides BCCUSP55, assembly GCF_001586785.1. Lineage (GTDB taxonomy): Bacteria > Cyanobacteriota > Cyanobacteriia > Cyanobacteriales > Nostocaceae > Sphaerospermopsis_A > Sphaerospermopsis_A aphanizomenoides_A. The sequence continues at coordinate 17,813 of NZ_LUFH02000012.1, read as the reverse complement.
ACTTCCGCAGGTGGTCCCACACCTCCAGGTTTTAGACCCATCAACGTGGCGCGTTATGGTCCTGGTAATATGGCTAAGAGTTTACGGGACTTGTCCTGGTTCTTACGCTATGCTACCTATGCGATCGTGGCAGGTGATCCTAATATCATTTCTGTAAATACACGCGGATTACGAGAAATAATTGAAAATGCTTGTTCTGGTGAAGCTACCTTAGTCGCTTTACAAGAAATCAAAGCGGCTTCTTTATCTTATTTCCGCAAAGATGCTGTCGCTACAGACATCGTGACTCAGTACATGGATGTGTTGTTAACTGAGTTCCAAGCACCTACACCATCTACAAAAGTTCGTCAACGTCCTTCTGGCGACCAACAAGGATTACAACTTCCTCAAATTTACTTTAACGCGGCTGAACGTCGTCCTAAGTTCGTCATGAAGCCAGGACTGTCTGCTGCTGAAAAAACAGAAGTAGTCAAAGCCGCTTATCGTCAAGTATTTGAGCGCGATATTACTCGTGCTTACAGCTTGTCCATCTCTGACTTAGAATCTAAGGTGAAAAACGGCTCAATCTCCATGAAGGAGTTTATCCGCCGTTTAGCCAAATCTCCTCTTTACCAAAAACAGTTTTACCAACCATTTATAAACAGCCGGGTAATTGAGTTAGCTTTCCGTCACATTTTAGGACGGGGACCAAGCAGCCGGGAAGAAGTGCAGAAATACTTCTCCATTATTTCCAATGGTGGTTTACCAGCCTTAGTTGATGCTTTAGTAGATTCCAACGAATACAGCGATTACTTTGGTGAAGAAACCGTTCCCTACATCCGGGGTCTAGGTCAAGAAGCACAAGAGTGTCGTAACTGGGGACAACAACAAGACCTGTTCAAATACAGTGCGCCTTTCCGTAAAGTTCCTCAATTTATTACTACCTTTGCGGCTTACGAACAGCCATTACCTGATCAACATCCTTATGGTTCTGGTAATGACCCCTTAGAAATTCAATTTGGCGCGATTTTCCCCAAAGAAACCCGCAACCCCAGCAGCAGTCCAGCACCTTTTGGTAAAGATACCCGCCGGATTTTAATTCACCAAGGACCGGGTATTAACAACCAACTGAGCAACCCCAAAGCACGCAGCGTTGCTCCTGGTACTCTCGGTGCTAAAGTATTTAAGCTCGACCAATTACCAGGAACTATTGGTAAAAAAGCCGCTAAGGGTGCAAGCGTTAAATTCTCTGAAAGCTCTACCCAAGCGGTAATTAAAGCTGCATACTTACAAGTTTTTGGTCGTGATGTTTACGAAGGTCAACGGCTGAAAGTTGCAGAAATTAAGCTGGAAAACGGCGAAATTACTGTCCGTGAGTTTGTACGGATGTTGGCGAAGTCGGATTTATTCCGGAAGATGTATTGGACTTCTCTTTATGTGTGTAAGTCCATCGAATATATCCATCGCCGTTTATTAGGTCGTCCTACCTACGGTCGTCAAGAGAACAACAAGTATTTTGACATTGCGGCTAAAAAAGGTTTCTACGCTGTTGTGGATGCGATTATTGACAGCGTGGAATACAGCGAAGCTTTCAATGAAGATACTGTTCCTTACGAACGCTATTTAACCCCTGCGGGTGTATCTCTGCGTCAACTGCGTATAGGTACAATTCGTGAGGATGTAGCAAATGTTGAGAAGGAAGTAACTCCACGCTTTGTGGAACTGGGTGCAGTCACCGAAATGCGGACCCAGCCAGATATTGACTTCCGTATTAACCAAGGTGTTAGCAAACAGCGTGAACAAACTAAGGTCTTCAAACTGGTTGCAAATACAGTTGATAAGGTAGCAGTACAAACCTTAATTGGTGCAGCTTACCGTCAAATTTTCGAGCGTGATATTGCTCCTTACATCGCACAGAATGAGTTTACTGATTTAGAAAGTAAGCTGAGTAATGGAGAAATCTCCGTTAAGGAGTTTATTGAAGGTTTAGGTTATTCTAGCCTGTACCTGAAGGAGTTCTATGCACCTTATCCCAACACCAAAGTCATTGAGTTGGGTACTAAGCATTTCTTGGGACGCGCACCCATTGACCAAGCGGAAATTCGCAAGTATAACCAAATTTTAGCTACTCAAGGTATCAAAGCGTTTATTGGCGCAATGGTAAATAGTGCTGAGTACGCACAAGCTTTTGGTGAAGATACTGTTCCTTATCGTCGCTTCCCAACTCTACCTGCGGCTAACTTCCCCAACACCGAGAAGTTGTACAACCAGCTAACTAAGCAAAACAATGATGTGGTTGTACCTAGCTTTGAGACAGTCAAGCCTCGGATTAAGACTGAAAATACACCAATGTTAGCTAACGCGATCGCAGATTTAGCGGCTCAATCCAAACAAATGGACAAGTCTAAACCCTTGTTCATTGAATTGGGGCGTTCTTTCAACGATGGTCGTGGACAGTCTGTAGAAGTAGGTGTCGGTACAAGTCGCCGCAAACCAGCCCGCATTTACCGCGCCACCACTGGTACAAATGCTCCCGAAACTAATCAGGTAATTAATGCTATCTACTGTCAAATCATGGACGTATTTAGCGGTCAAGTTCCTGGATATTTCCGCCGTTCTGACCTAGATAGCAAACTGCGTAACGGGGAAATTACCGTGCGTGAATTTGTTCTCGAACTAGCTAGTTCTGAAATCTATCGCAAACGGTTCTACACTCCCTATCCCAACACCAAAGTGATTGAATTCCTATTCCGTCACATATTGGGACGCGCACCCGCAACCCAAGGCGAAATTCGTCAATATAACAAAATATTGGCTGATAGTGGTTTAAGGGCGGCTGTAGAAGCGATGGTCAACAGTCCAGAGTATGCTCGCTACTTCGGTGAAGATGTTGTACCTTACAACCGCTATCCCTCTTTACCTGCTGGTAACTACTTGGGTAGTGTGCAAGCAGAAGCTGACCTGGTTAAACAATCTTGGTCTAGCTTGTCTCCTTCTGTCCTAACTGGTCGTACCAGTAATAGATAGGTGACAGGTGACAGGTGACAGGTGACAGGTGACAGTTAAGAAAGCAGGGGAGGCAGGGGAAGTTGGGGAAGCAGGGGGACAATTTTCACTTTTGCTTTTTTCCTTCTGTTCCCTGTTCCCTGTTCCCTGTTCCCTCAGAATGAGCAAATCTGAAAATGATTGTTACAAAATATTAAGAGCAGTCATAAATGCTCAACATAATGCCGGAGAATAATTTGCGGAAGGTAGTTGAGTTTTCCAGATTGCGTGTGTAATTACCCAAGCTGACTCATACTGTGTTTAACACAGTGCTACCATCAACCAAGTTCTGGTTTCATTAGTTTTGGAGGAATCCATTAATGAGTATCGTCACGAAGTCCATCGTGAATGCTGATGCAGAAGCTCGCTACCTCAGCCCCGGTGAATTAGATCGCATTAAGAGCTTTGTTTCTGGTGGCGCTGCACGCCTCCGCATCGCTCAAGTATTGACTGACAACCGTGAGCGCATCGTTAAGCAAGCTGGCGACCAATTATTCCAAAAACGTCCTGATGTTGTTTCCCCTGGTGGTAACGCTTACGGACAAGAAATGACCGCTACCTGTCTTCGTGACCTCGACTACTACTTGCGTCTTGTAACCTACGGAATCGTTTCTGGCGATGTAACCCCCATCGAAGAAATCGGTATCGTTGGTGTACGTGAAATGTACAAGTCTTTGGGTACCCCCATTGACGCTGTTGCTGGTGGCGTTGCTGCTATGAAGAGCGTTGCTTCTACCCTGTTGTCTGCTGAAGACGCTGCTGAAGCTGGTGCTTACTTCGACTACGTTGTTGGTGCAATGGGCTAAGTTACAGCTAAATAACTGCTGAAACTGAAACTGTTGCAATCAAGTTGGAAATAAGGAAATAACAACAATGCAAGACGCAATTACCTCTGTAATTAATTCTTCTGACGTTCAAGGTAAATACCTTGACACCGCTGCTCTAGAAAAGCTCAAAGGCTACTTCGCTACTGGTGAACTGCGCGTTCGTGCAGCTACAACCATCAGTGCTAACGCTGCTGCTATCGTTAAAGAAGCTGTAGCTAAATCCTTGTTGTACTCTGACATCACCCGTCCCGGTGGTAATATGTACACCACCCGCCGCTACGCAGCTTGTATCCGTGACTTGGATTACTACTTGCGTTATTCCACCTATGCTATGTTGGCTGGCGATCCTTCCATCCTCGACGAGCGTGTATTAAACGGTTTGAAAGAAACCTACAACTCCTTGGGTGTACCCGTAGGCGCTACCGTTCAAGCTATCCAAGCAATGAAAGAAGTAACTGCAAGCTTGGTTGGTCCTGACGCTGGTAAAGAAATGGGCGTTTACTTCGACTATATCTCCTCTGGCTTGAGCTAAGAGTTAGGTTTGCACTTAATACTTTAGGTGCGGCTTTATTAAGGTCTGGAAATCAATTGTTAGTGCTAGAAAGTTCTCTTGCTGACTAATTGTAAGTGTTATCAGTCTAGTATTGATGGTTGATTCCCAGACTTGGAAAAAATAATTAAAGATTTTCACTCAAGATATTTGAGATAAAAAAGTTTTCCAAACAATATCAGGAGATTTTCAGAATATGTCCCGGTTGTTTAAAGTAACTGCTTGTGTTCCTAGCCTAACTCGTACTCGCACCCAACGCGAATTACAAAATACTTACTTTACTAAGTTAGTTCCTTATGAAAACTGGTTCCGCGAACAACAACGGATTCAGAAAATGGGTGGCAAAATTGTTAAGGTGGAATTGGCAACTGGTAAGCAAGGTACAAACACTGGTTTGCTGTAATTTCTATACATCAGAGATTATTTTGGTAGATTTGTTAGGGGTCAGTGATGACCTCTTTTTTTGTAGCTATCAGCTATCAGTCGTCAGCTATCAGCTATAAAACTATACTGGCAGCGGAAACTTGGTTAAGATGCAATTTGCAGTGTGTTAGGTTCAGGGATAGATTCACCCTCTACTTCCCAAGCTTCTAAGTACATTTCAATTACTTCTTCTCCATTTTGAATTGCTTCTTCACGAGTTTTTCCGTGGGTGCAAGGCATGATTACAAGATGGCTAAATTCGGGGATTGTAACTAGGAAAAGTTGGTCTTCGTCTGACCATTGAATAATCATACTGTATTGACTCATTAATTTTGCTCCTCTCCTAATTCTTCCAGTTCAGTTAATAACTTTGCTAATTGCTTTTCTAGATAAAGTGGAACATCATCTCCATCTTTACCTGGAATTGTTAATGTTTTCCTCAGTAAAGGATGTTTCCATCTTTCATGACTGCCTTTCCCACGCTTTGGTAGATACACAAACCCTTTACGTGCTATCTCGGCTTTTAGCTCCCGAATTTTTCTGGGCATTAATTTTTCTACTTCTTTATATGAATAAATGCTAATTCTTCATTTTGTAACTCTTCTACTAATTCATTCAAACCCATATCAACTAATTCTTGGGTGAGAATAGTTTCATCAGTGCTTATGAACTGCCTTCCCCGAAGAAACTTCTCACCAGTCAAACTAGGTTGTTCACCCAGTATAGATAGAGAGCCAATAAGTGCTAAACAACAACCAATAATATAATTTCCAAGATAGAAAGTTACAAAAAAAATAATTGCCGCCTTAGCACCCTGTTGATACCCTGGTGGTTCAACTGAAAAGAGAAGATTTACTGATTCAACATTTCCAGATAGTGCTTGATAGAGTAATTGGATATTACCAGATGTCCTAAAACTTCTTATCAATTCTTCAATATTGATCAGCACTTCATTCTCTGGAATATCCATTTTTATGCATATTTCTATAGCCATTTCTGCAAGCTCATGAACTCTACTCCAGTTATATGCTGGGTCATGAAAAATGCTTGGATCAAATAACGACTGAGGCAAATCTTCTAAACTAAAACTCAAAATAGGGTATGAACTTGAAATCTCAGACTTCATTTCTACTATAATGGGACTGGATGATTTTTCAAGTATAGTCATAACCTGAAGAAAGTTTTTTAATTCCTTCAGGGAACTACCTTCAGCGTAAGAGCGAATCGAAAAATTTATGTTTTGATTTGATTCAATAATAAATTCAAAAAACCTAGATTCTACTCTAAGTTTTATACGTTCTTTTGGAATGAATTCATTAAAGGGAGAGATATATAATTTTGCAGGAAAAGATATCCCCGAAGAGAATTTATACTCTTTGAATTTTAATTCTGCTTCTAATGGTTTGACCTGAAGGGATAAAATTCCTCCATCTCGCTCTATGTAAGGAGTTTTGGCCAAAATTCCAAATCTTTTATCATGAATAGTTGAGTTATCTAGATCAATTTCTTTGCGAATTCCTAAAGACAAATCTAAAATATCTCTAATAGGATCATCACTAGCTAGAGTAAAATTGAAATTATATCTACCATCTTCAAATCCTAAAGTGTTTAATAGCTTATTTTTATTCTCAATATACTTTTCCATACCCTCTGGAATACGTTTCTCAATTTCACTTTTCAAACTTTTTCCAGTTATATCCGCTAATCGATCAGCATCTCCATAACTTATATCAAGCGTGTGCTTATTTAGCTGATCTCCATTCTCTTCATTTTCTATCTCTCTAATTTTCTTTAAAGTTTTTTCGATTATTTTTCTGTCAACATGAACTAAATAGATAGCTTGCGGTTCAGATTTTCCATCAAATTCAATAAAACAATAAAAGGCTGGCATTTTTGCCTTAATAAGTCTATGTAAATTAGATAGAGTGATTGATTCTCTCTTCCTTTGCTTATCCGTTGATTTCACTTGAATTTTGCACTCTAATGGTGCTGGAAGCATATCTTGAGGAGAAAGATTATCCTGCTTCCACGGAAACTCTACAAAGAAATCCCATCCTGTTCTATCCATTTCAGATTTATGAATTGTTATTCCAACTTGATTACACAATTTTCTAAATTCAGTTTCACCTAATGGTCCTAAATCTCTATCCTGCATATTGTGAGGTTGCTAAAAAGCTATATTATACTAATATATGTATTATACTATAAGTTTTTACTTAGTGTTATCAAAATTAACCAACCAAATTTCTCCCCGCTTAGGTATGTCACGGTTAGTAGTCCAAGATGTCACCTGACATTAACTCCTTCCATTCAGAATCTTCTTCATAATGAGAAATCATTGTTTCAGCCTGACTTTCTAGAATGCGTCTGCGTTCAGCCATTGGTAACTTTAAAAAAGCCAAACGTTGCTCTAAAGAAAGAGATTGATTTTTTCCAGAATCAGGAGTATTTTCAGAAACTAAAATTACTACTTCTACTGTTTGTCCTACTACAAAGTTGGGAATTTCAATTTTGTTTCCTGGCAGAACTTTGGCCTTGAGATATAAAGTTGATTTCACGAGTAAACATTACCCTTCAGCAGTTTCAATATTTAATAGTAGCAAATTTATAAACCTGTAGGCATGAGCTATGGTATCCATTATGAGCGATCACTAAATCATCTTCACTGCGGCAACATACTAACTTGAAAAATGATTGCGACAAATTGATCTACAAAACCAAACCATAGAATAAGGATTCTGAATCCAAAATCCAAAATCCAAAATCCAAAATGGTATTAGGCTATGGTGACAAGAGGAGATAAATAAACATCTTGAATAGCGTGAAATAATTTCACTCCTTCTGCAAATGGACGCTGGAAAGTCTTTCTTCCCGAAATTAAACCTGTACCTCCAGCGCGTTTATTAATTATTGCAGTCCGCACAGCTTCGGCAAAATCATTTTTACCAGATGCACCACCAGAATTGATGAGTCCTACTCTTCCACAGTAACAATTGAGGACTTGATAACGAGTTAAATCAATCGGGTGTTCTGTTGTTAATTCTGTGTAAACTCGCTCATTGGTTTTACCGTAACTTTTACCTGTGGCTTTAGCAATTGCACCATAACCATTGTTACATTCAGGTAACTTTTGTTTGATGATATCGGCTTCAATTGTCACACCTAAATGGTTTGCTTGTCCCGTTAAATCGGCAGCAAGATGATAATCTTGTTCTTGTTTGAAAGTATTATTCCTTAAATAACACCATAAAATTGTTACCAAACCTAATTTATGAGCGTATTTGAAAGCTTGACTTACTTCTTGAATTTGTCTGGTAGATTGTTCTGAACCAAAGTAAATAGTTGCTCCTACTGCTGCTGCTCCCAAATTCCAAGCTTGCTCAACATCAGCAAACATTATTTGGTCAAATTGATTGGGATAGGTTAATAATTCATTATGGTTGAGTTTGACAATCAAAGGTATTTTATGGGCATATTTGCGGGAAATACTGCCCAATACACCTAAAGTAGTAGCAACAGCGTTACAGCCACCTTCTATTGCCAAATTGAGGATATTTTCTGGGTCGAAGTAAATAGGATTAGGTGCAAATGAAGCCCCTGCGGAATGTTCAACACCTTGGTCTATAGGCAGAATAGAAAGATAACCTGTATTGGCTAATCTGCCAGTAGAGTAGATGTGTTTGAGATTTCGCAAGACTTGAGAAGAGCGATCGCTATTTATCCAAACTCGATCTATAAAATCTGCCCCTGGTAGATGTAATAAATCTTGGGAAACTTTAGCTTTATAGGTCAGCAGGTCTTCGGCTTCTTTCCCTAACAAAGACTCAATATAATTAGCTTCTAAAACTGTAGCCATAGGTTTTCGCAGTTTTGACACTATTACTATTTAGTTCTGTTATGGATAATTTTTGCCTACTGTCTTGAGATATAGATAAATGGATATATAGCAAATTAGTAAAACTGTAGACTTTTGTAGGATAGCTTTAGGGAATGAAAAGCCGACCTGCACCAAAATAGTTATCAATATCTAATAAAATTTCAACTAAACGATCAGCACATTGTTCTCGATAATCATACTCGTCTATACGAGCAAGGTTGCCAATTGTAATTACAGGAAAAGAGGTTGGTGTGTTTTCTTCACGCATTACTTGTTCAAGCGAGTCCTCACCTTTCATGTTGCGATTTGCTGTCAGTATCATCATTTGGTTTGCTTGAGCATAATGCTAAACAATTCTATCGCTAGTATCCATAGATAATTCCGCTTCTCTAAAGGTGACAAAGCGAATAGATAGTAGCTCCAGCCAACCTCATTTTGCTAAGATACCCAGGAGAAGAAGGGCATATCCATCAAGATTGTAGTCAACTAGAAATATCATAATTTTATTGCAGCCCGTTGCGCTTTTTGCTGCTCAAGTTTTGCCCAAAGAGCTTCTTTTTCCGTCTTGCGTGGCTTGGTTGCTAGTTTAGAAAAGTGTTCACGGTTGCGTTCTTCCCAATATTGATGAATTTCTTTTCTAGTTTGCAGAACTTCTTGATACTCAACTTCTACCTGAGTTTTATTGTTCTCAATATAGGACAAAGCTTCATTGATTTGATCATCTGTAAGATTGAATTTATCTTTGATTAACTTCGGTGGATAATTAGCTTTCAGAAAATCCATGACATCATAAATAGTGATGCGTGTCCCTTTGATGGTTAATCCACGTTCATTACGAAAAATAGGAACTTGTCCATTAGATACTGGATTCATAGTTTTATTCCTGTGATCAGCGACTTTATATTAATTCCATTTTAGCTTTCTGTAGATATGTCATGAATGCCAACCTTGAGCGATTATCCTGACATCCAAATCACTAAGGAACTGCTAATTGATACAATTGCTGCTTACCTAAAGGTGTTGTCACCACAGCTTCAACTCTGCGATTAGGAGGTAAAGGAACAGTAATATCAAATGTGCCACTCCCATCAATAATCTGACGTTGCTGATTAATTATTAGCAGATTCACTGGATCAAGATTACCCACAATCCTCACTTGTCCGCCATTAGCTAAAAGTTGACTCACATTTAAACTCGTATCTTCCCGTAACGGAACAGGTACAGAAGGCGGTTCTCCAGGAATAGTTAAATTTTGGAACCCAGCTTTTACTAACTGTGTTTGTCCTTGAGCAGAAGTAGCGACAGCACCCTTTTTAGTGCCAACTCCCATTTTTCCATCGTCCTGTACACTCACACCAAACTCAGTTCCTCGGACTCCAGCGACACCAGCCGGAGTTTTAATCTCCACACGAGATGTATCATGAGTTAACGGACGAATTTGCAGACTAACTTGCCCAGACTTAACTTGAAGTTCTGTAATTCGTTGACCTTTATTTCCTGTTTCCAACTTTTGGATAGTGACAGTTGTATTTTCTGCAACCTTAATTAAGCCAGTAGCAATATCAATTCCTAGCACCACGCTAGAACCCGCTTTTGTAGTAATTGTATCCCCTACTGCTTGTAGTCTCATGCCGTTACTGGCTGCTTTAACCGTTTGACCACGAGAATAAAAAACTTGTCCAACGGGACGGCGCACCTCTAGCCACCGATTAATATTTACCCTTAATGGATCAGCCGCAGAAGCATGAAGAGTACCAACCAATCCAACCATCATAAAAATTAAGTTAAAAGCCCATTTATTTTTCATATAAAGTAGTTGTGTTATCTGTATCAGGCCGGGAAATAGGAAGATAGAACAGTGGTCACGATTTATTATTAAGTGTTAATTACCTCCTAGTGAAAATAAACAACTCGTGCATCCAAACCGTAGGATCTTAAGAAAGAAGACAAGCATTCCGCCTCACCTCGATTTGTAAATCCTCCAGCATGAACATAAGCCCCAAGTTTGTGCTGTGCTAGAAATGCATCAGTTACATAGCGTCGGACAAACTTTAATAATTGGTCTGAGTTGCTGGGAATCACAACTACATAAGGACGTTCTGGAACTTTGCCAATAACGATGACATTGCTCTGTTGCGAACTATTGAAGGATCTGTTAACTTCAGGCAGGCTTCTGGAAATGCAACGGGGAGTCTGCGTCCAAGCCTGCTCAGATAAAGCTTGCCAAACAACAGTTGCAACTATTCCTGTAATCAGATACCTATTCACTTACCGTATAAACTTGTTTTTGGTTTCCTTAAATTACTTTATAAGAAAATAGGCTAAAAAACCCGGAATTGATACCTAAAAATCCTCAAAATTTTGAGGTGTTAATGTCTTTTAAGCCTGGGATGAAAGCGAAAAGAGGGGATTTATTCAGCAGATGATATTGTTTGTGATGATTCAAAAATTACATCTTCATACACATCTATAACAGCACAATTAAAATCTACACTCGCTAGATGTATATTATTCCCTTGCTTATAAGGATAAAGCACCCATTGTCCCTCTGGGTTACGGCGAAAAATTTCTATATTCATCCGGTTTTGGCTGACCAACACATATTCTTGTAGTGACTCTATATTGCGGTAATCAGCAAATTTATCACCTCTATCAAATCCTTCTGTGGTGGAAGATAAGACTTCTACAATTAAACACGGATAACACAGAAAATTGCTAAAGGTTTTATCTCTTTCGTCGCAACTGACTATTACATCGGGGTAGTAATAGGTATTGAGCGATTCAATTTGTACCTTGGTATCTGATATATAAGCTTGACATCCACTTCCACGCAGATGATTTCTCAGCATAGCAAACATATTGCCGGCAATAATTACATGAGTATTGCTTGCACCTGCCATTGCATAAACCAGTCCCTGTCTGTATTCATGCTTAACAGGACTGGTTTCTTCTTCGTGGAGATATTCTTCAGGGGAAATATAGCTATAACTAGAACTTGCAATCATTGACAATCTCCTCCTGATATTCTCTGTGGTTAAACACTTATAAGAAAATAGGCTGAAAACCCTTGAGGCTTCGCCGTGAGCGTCAGCCGAACGGTTAAGTTTTGGAGCGTGGCGTAAAAACTTAACCGTCCTTTAGGCAAGGGATGAAAGCTAGTTGAAGCGTTTACGCTTCAGTAACTTGTGATATAATCATCCTAACAGGAACGGTAATCAACCTGTATAAAAACCTAACTGCCTAACAGCAATCTGTACCTTGACAATTGAAGATATGGGGTTCTATTCCATAGTTCTAGTTCCTTCCCAGGAATAGGTAAAATCTTCATGGGAACTAGACTTGTGTTGAGCGAAGTCGAAACACGACACAGAATTTAAACTCAAACAAAATTTGCTCTGATGCAACTACCTCGCCCGCTGGAGGAAAGTTAACGCTTGGGGAGAGAACCACCTCCCTTGTTAGACACCGCAAGGGATCTAGTCTAAGTGGACTCGTTGAACCAAGAATCACCGCACCTTCAGGTCGGTGAGTGTCAAAATGTTACCTATTTTCACCTTGAGTTGAAACGGTTAAAACTTGTGGTGGTGAAGCATCAGGAGGATAGAGAAAGTCTACTTCTACTAAAGAGCGATCGCCTGGTTTCATATTTAATAACGCTAAAGGTTGACCTGGTTCTCCTCTAGTTTGGACTAAATGCACAAATTCCGTTTTTGGTTTACCTTGATTATCTTGATACCTAACCCGCACTGTTCCCCGAAAGAAAACCTGACGCGCTGGTGTGGTGAAAAACCGTAATCCTGATTTGCTTAATTTATCTTCTTTGATTGGTGTTTGCAGCGACACACTCACTGTTTGTTGGTTTTGCGTCTTGTTGTATAAAGGCAATTTGAGACTATATTGAATTCCATAATTGCCATGAGCGCGATAAGCTGTATCAGGATAACGCACTAACATATTTGCGCTTTGAATTTGACCAGTTCCTAAAGTACCTCCATGTAGTGAACTCAGAGGATATGACAAAGCTTGACCTGGTTGGGGAATAGTTAAATATTTGGTTTGAGGATTATCTACCAACAGCGATCGCCACACTGAACCACGCGCTACACCTGCGACTCGTCCATAAATTCTGGGTTTACTAGTATCCTCCAAAGGAGTAGGGACTTTATCTCTGGGTGTGGATAATTCTCCATTATCAAGTAAATTTTGCCATTCTGCTAAAGTTGGCGCACGTTCACTACCATCATTATTTGTGGGTGCAAACATAGCCAGACTAGCAGCATAGACAGTACCACTGCTTTGTAAACGCATAAAAGAAGAGCGTCCATTCAATGGTGGATTCAATCCTTTGACGGGAATTGGTAGATTTAATAACATCTGACTTTTCCCAGGCGGAATGACAATTTGCGGAGGGAAAATATTTTGTCGTCTTCCCCTCAATACATCAGACATCACTCGACTACCAGGGCCTGCAAACACTACGCCTGAATTATTGGGCAGAACAGAAGGTAAGGGAATAAATGGTGCATCCGGTTGACTTAAATAACTTGCTCCCTGCAATATATTCACTTTTACTGGTTGAGTACCAGGGTTATGCAAAATGATACCTAAATACAGGGAACGTAAATTTTCTGGTGGATCAGCTTTGGCAACATGATGGGAAAAAACATCAAACCGTCCCTGAAACGGAAAATCTAAATGTGCCGATGGTACTTTTTTACCATTCGGGGGAAAAGTAGAAAGTAAAATTCCTTCTTTTAATACCAACTCTGGGCTATTGCTATTAAAGACCGGCACAGTATCTAACTGTCCTGGTAAAGCCCTGACTTCTTGTGGTTGTACTACTTCTTCAGGTGATTGTGTGATTAGAGTTACTTGAGCTAGTGTCAAACCGAGTAAGAGTAACGACATAGACAATTTAAAATTAAACATTAACAATGATAAACCGCTTTATTATTCGCAGTTGAAGGCATTCTACATCAAAAAATCTGGACTGAGTGTCTTCTGCTTCCTACCTTCATTAAGTAATTATCAGTTTTTTAATCATGAAAACAAAATCAGCAACAATGCCTATCAAATTTTCTTGATTCAGAATTGGGACATGAATAAAGAGGCAGGGAATAGGTGGTTTAGCTTGACGGAGGTAGTCTAATACTGAATAATAAAGTCCTTCACATACAAATCCACCACAGTCATAGCTGATATTTACCGCTGCTGTTCCCTCCACTAATTGTTCAACATCAACATTAGTTTGCAAAAAATTTTCTGTATGATCTTGAGATGCAATATCCGTAGCCTGTACAGACATGATACTGGCACTGACTTCCACACTTAATTTTGTGCGACTTGCTGCCATACCACAACAGATAACATAATCAGGTTTGACTTCATTGATTTTGGCAATGACGCGAGAACTAGCAAGCGCAACATCTACAGGTAGTCGTCGGCAAAAAATTAAATCATCAGAGATATCAGCCATTTTGGCTAGTTCGATTAACAAATCATCAGAAGAATTTGATTCTTGATCACTCAGCCAAGTGTCAAAAGAAGTTAATAGTATTTTTTTATGCATAACTAATATTATTTAGAATTAGAATATAAATACCTTCCCTAATAAAATTACAAGGAGCAGGTAAATGCCAGTGATTGCGGTCGTAGATTATGACATGGGAAATTTGCACTCAGTCTGTAAAGGCTTAGAAAAAGCTGGGGCAACTCCTAAAGTAACTCATTCTGCCAAGGAATTAGAACAAGCAGATGCAATAGTTTTGCCTGGAGTGGGAGCATTTGATCCAGCAGTGCAACATTTGCGAGCGCGTGGTTTAGAACAACCAATTAAAGATGCGATCGCTTCTGGTAAACCGTTCTTGGGTATTTGTCTAGGACTGCAAATTCTCTTTGAATCCAGCGCCGAAGGAAATCAACCAGGTCTAGGAATTGTGAGGGGAAAAGTTCGTCGTTTTCATCCAGAACCAAGTATTGCTATTCCTCACATGGGTTGGAATCAACTGCAACTCACGCAGCCAAAAAGCATTTTGTGGGAGCATTTACCTTCCCAACCTTGGGTTTATTTTGTCCATTCCTACTATGTTGACCCAATTGAACCACACATTCGAGCTGCCACAGTTACTCATGGTAGTCAAACTGTCACAGCTGCGATCGCTCATGAAAATCTCATGGCAGTTCAATTCCACCCAGAAAAATCCTCTAATATAGGTTTGCAAGTTTTATCTAATTTTGTGGCTCAAGTCCGCGAAAAAATTCCTGCTTAATAAAAATTTGCAATATGCTGGTCAGTTGTTTAAAACTCAAAACCAATGACTAATGATCAATAAATAATGAGTCTGAGAATTTATGGGAATCGGCTGCTAAAAACTTTACCAGGAAAAGAAACTAGACCCACCAGTGCGCGAGTACGGGAGGCAGTTTTTAATATTTGGCAGGGCAAAATAGATGGTTGTTGCTGGTTAGATTTATGCGCCGGTAGTGGTTCAATGGGTGCAGAAGCTTTGTGTAGAGGAGCCAGCTTAGTAGTAGGAATTGAACTATCCAGTCGAGCTTGTGCAGTTATCCAGCAAAATTGGCAGCAGGTAGCTAAAAAAGAGCAGAATTATCAAATATTAAAGGGAAATTTACTAAACCATTTGAAAAAGTTATCAGGTCAAAAATTTGACAAAATATACTTTGATCCGCCTTATGCCAGTGGATTATATGAACCAGTTTTAGAAGCGATCGCTCAATATCAACTTTTAGATGCTCATGGAGAAATAGCCGTCGAACATAGTCCCCAAAATTTTACACCACCAGAAATCCCTGGTTGGGAAATATGCCATCAAAAAGTTTATGGAAACACAGCATTGACTTTCTACAGCACCTTGACATCAAACGAAATGTCACTCCCCCGCTAACCTAGCAGTGTAGCGGGAGTCCTCTTGCGACACTTAAGATAGATTCATGAAATCAGGGATTACCAAGAAAGAAGGGGGAACAAGAGAGGGAAAAAGTAAAATTATCCTCCTCCTACCCCCATCTTCCTCATCTCACTCCTAGCCCAGTTTTAGCCGCCCAACTCAGTGGGACGCTTATATTGCCTATAGGCAGCGTAAAAAAGTCCGCTCAGAGTCACGAAAATAAGACCAAGAACTATACCTGACAGCAAGGGTTCAACCACTGTAACTCTCCTCTTTACAATTATTCAACATTTGTTTCCCGTTTTTAATTTTACCAAATTCAGCATCAATCCCACGCTCTACACCGTTTTTAGAATGTAAATACTATATAAAAATTTTCATCTGTGCTTGCAGGTACAATCAAGAAATTTTAAGCTATGTGTAGGAAATGAAAAGTTTTTTGTACACCTAGACTGTAAAAGCAAACCTTTTGGATAACCAGCTTACCAAACCTGAAACTTTGATTCAGTGGATCGCTTTGTCGGCTTTAGCGATACTCATAGCAATACCTTTGGTCATTTTTGGCGTTCAGATCATTCAAGCCTCTGATCCATACATCAAGAGCGTTGTATCACGGCTAGGAAACCCAGTACAGGGAAAAGCTATCTTTCAAATCAACTGTGCTGGGTGTCACGGTTTAGAAGCAAATGGACTAGTAGGTCCAAGCTTACAAACGGTCTCCAAGCGTAAATCTCGGTATGAGTTGATTCACCAAGTTATCAGTGGTGAAACTCCTCCCATGCCAAAATTCCAGCCCAGTCCTCAAGAAATGGCAGATCTTTTGAGTTATTTGGAAAGCTTGTAAATGTATGCTTCAGCTTAGTAGTGTTATATATAAATTCAACCTAAAAACAATTTATATTAATGTTTTTTAAAATTAATTACCATAATATAAATTTATAGTTTAGATGTTTCAACAAAGACTACATAGATAGCGACACATACTTGGATAAATTCTGTTTTCTATGTTTAACTGAGCTTAAGTGTACATTCGAGTATCAATTTTTGATTTACTAATGAATAGGGTTGAATGACTAACGCTTGTTGAAAAGCTTGGATGGCTTCAGCATATTTTCCCGAAGCAGCGTAACACAAGCCCATGCCATGAAGTGCGCCAAAATGTACTGGATTTAGTTGGATAACCATCTGACAGTCAGATAGAGATTTCTGATAATTGCCTATACTGTAATATAAAAAAGCTCTACGGTTCCAGGCTTCAGCAAAATCTGGTTGTGCTTGAATGAGTACGGTTAATACTGCTTCCGCAGCAGTAAGTTTTCCAGCATCTATTAGCTTTTGACTGTAATCAATTTTTTCTAGTCCATATACTCCCTTTTGCTGAAACCAGAACCGCCAAATTTTGCGTGTTGCTTCTTCGCGGACGTTAACATCGGGGTTTTTTAAGTCTTCTAGCAGATAGTTGATAGATAAAGAATCCATGAAGTTGATGTAGGGAACAAATTTTTCACAAAATTATCTCCTAAGTTAGATTTAAAGTCATCCTTGAATACTTTGTATATTTGGGACTTACGCAAGAACTCTCTAAAACCCCCTTTCCTTCGTGTTCTTTGCGCTTACCCTTCGGGAACTGCTGAGTACTACGCACAGCTACGCGAACCCAGAACGTGGTTCGTTGTTTCGTTTCTTGTGCGTAAATGATTTCCCAAAAAATAAATTATTTTTTCCCCCTGCTCCCTGCTTCTTGTCCCATGACTTACGTCACGCTACGCTATCAAAACGGGGGAATATTTTTTGATTTAGAAGAAGTTAAGTCCTTTTGTCTTATAGATTAGGCGAAATTTTACAATACGCCTTGGTTTCTTGCTCTCCTTGGGCAAGCAAGCTAGAAAGTTTTACTGTACAAGGATTTCAGTAAATATTCACGGCAAAATGTCCATGATAAAAAAAAGTTTGAAAAACCCCTTGACGAAAACCAGAAAGAGTTGCTATATTAATTTGAGTGAGGGCAAAGCGCCCGACACAACTGAACCGAGAAAAAATAATACTTTGAAAGAATAGAGACGACCATTCCTCGTCAAAGTAATGGAAGACGAACCAAACCTGATGAAAGAGAGGGATTGGGTGAGTCTAAAAAATATATAGAGCTAAAAACAAACTTAACAAAACGGAGAGTTTGATCCTGGCTCAGGATGAACGCTGGCGGT
>NZ_LUFH02000129.1 GCF_001586785.1 Sphaerospermopsis aphanizomenoides BCCUSP55 | reverse complement strand
CCCAAATGGGGTAGAAGTGCAAACCGATAGCGTTAGAAGAAGGAACAACTGCACCGGAGATGATGTTGTTTCCGTAGATCAAAGAACCTGCAACTGGTTCGCGGATACCGTCGATGTCAACGGGAGGCGCTGCGATAAACGCAATGATGAAGCAAGTAGTAGCTGCTAACAGGGTGGGGATCATTAATACACCGAACCAGCCGATGTATAGGCGGTTGTTGGTGCTGGTAATGAATTCGCAGAAGCGATCCCAGACGTTGGCGCTTTGGCGCTGCTGGATGACTGTGGTCATGTGTTTATAATTGCTTTTTACTTATGTATGTTTTGGTAGGTGTTTCTACCTCATGAATTTATATTAAGCAAAATATTTCGATTTGTAAAGGGGTTTGCGTAATATTTTTTAATATTTTTCTCGCTTAACGATAAAACCTAGATATAGTAAGGTTTTCAGCCTGATATTTTTTTGTAAACATATTCCCTAGATAGTAAAAATGTTCTCATTTAGCCAAAAAATCGTTACTTACAGCCCGGCATATACTCTTGTTCCAACTTATGAATGTTTTAATCGCTGTAGTTACTGCAACTTCCGTGCTGAACCTGGTTCACATTCTTGGATGACCTTGGCTCAAGCAGAAGATATTTTATTACCGTT
The DNA here is from genome assembly GCF_001586785.1 of Sphaerospermopsis aphanizomenoides BCCUSP55. GTDB lineage: Bacteria > Cyanobacteriota > Cyanobacteriia > Cyanobacteriales > Nostocaceae > Sphaerospermopsis_A > Sphaerospermopsis_A aphanizomenoides_A. Next base: position 14,331 of record NZ_LUFH02000129.1, on the reverse strand, counting down.
AAAAAATCAAAATGTCTGTGAAATCCTCATTCTCAGCGGTGAAGTTCATCCCCAATCATCTAGGCGTGAAGCTTGGTTTCAGCTTATTTATGATTTATGTGCCTTAGCTTTGGCAATGGGATTTTTACCCCATACTAATGCCGGACCACTGAGCTTTGCGGAAATGGAAAAGTTGAAAAATGTTAATGCTTCGATGGGGTTGATGTTGGAACAGTTGACACCCAATTTATTAAATACTGTCCATCGCCATGCACCCAGTAAACTACCCCAAGTGCGTTTACAACAATTACAATGGGCGGGAGAGTTACAAATTCCCTTTACAACTGGTTTACTTTTGGGGATAGGGGAAACTGAGGAAGATTGGTGGGAAACTCTAGCAGCTATTTCTGATTTGCATCAACGCTACCAACATATACAAGAAGTGATTTTGCAACCCCACAGTCCGGGAAGTCAGCAAACCTTTGACGCAGAACCTTTTAATCCCCATCAACTACCGCGAGTCATAGCTAAAGCAAGGGAAATTTTACCCGCAGATATTACAATTCAAATTCCGCCTAATTTAGTTAAAGATGAAAATTGGTTACTGGCTTGTTTAGATGCAGGTGCTAGAGATTTGGGGGGAATAGGTCCAAAAGATGAAGTTAACCCTGACTATCCCCATTTGCAGGAACAGAGATTAAGAGAAATTTTACAACCTGCGGGGTGGGAGTTAGTGCCACGGTTGCCTGTGTATCCTCAGTTTATAGAGAACAGGGTGTAGGGGGTAGGGGGTAGGGTGTAGGGAAGACAGGCTTGGACGGAGCTTGAACTCCCAAGGACGCTCGCGTTCTGAAAAGACGGGGCTTGTATGGCAAAGGTTGTTGGTTCAGGGGGCGACAAGCAAGGTAAAACCAAGATAGGTAAAGGGTTTAGAGTGGCAAACACCCAAAAAAATCGCGGATTTTTTGCTCATCTGATATCAAGTTATGAGGTTGTTATACCCCCGTCAAGCTTACAGCGATTTTCAGGTAAATGAACCACATTTTTTAATCTCACGCCAAGACGCAAAGGCGCAAAGGAAGAAAGGAAGATAACAAGAAGGATGTGGTACAAATACATGAAAACTGCTGTAAATAAGCCGAGATAATGCTTGAGTTGATAGTAGAGTTAGTCATGAAAAAACCCTACACCCCACACCCCACACCCCACACCCTACACCCCCAACGGCTTGCTCAATCCAAAATCGAGGACTTCTCGCCTAATTTTTACCGAAAATAGTTGATATATCTTCTGTTTGATGAATTACTTCCAGGTCTAGATCAGGTATGGGAGTATGTAATTCTTCCACTGCTTGAGGTGCAGAAACTTTGATATCAGCACCATTAATAATAGCTCCTAACAGCCCTAACTCACCTTCCACTAATTGATCAATGGCTTCAGTGAGCATATTTTCTTGTGTATAGTGAGGTCGCGCTACCAACACTAGACCATCACTATAGGGTTGGATTAATAATGGATCATTGGAAGTGCTGAGGGGATTAGTGTCTAAAATAACTAAATCGTAACGTTGACGAGCATCTTCTATCAAGCGGCGCATTTCACTGGATTCAATAATCGCAGCGGATTGTCGCACTGGTCCGGCACTAGGAACAATGTATAAATTTTCTACTTCAGGAACTAAACGAATACACTCACTCAAGCTGGAATAATAGAGCAGTGGTTCAAGAGTAGCATAGGAATCAGGAGCAACATTCAAAGATCCAGCACGGGAGGGCGATCGCAAATCTGTTTCGATAATCAAGGTTCTTTTGCCAGCCATTGCAGAAGCTATCCCCAGGTTATAAGCACTCAGTGTCTTACCTTCTTGACTACTGACACTAGTAATCAAGATTACTTTTACGTCGTTACCTCCAATGCGGCGCAAATTACTGCGAAACTTCTCATAAAACTCTAAATAAGGAGAATCTGGAGAAAGTAATGCTGGTAAGGCTTCTGCTTGTAAATCATCAACTGGGATCAAGGGCAATTCTCCCAGCAGTAGTACATCCCGCTGCTTGAGGCTTTCCCGAATATCTTCTTTGGTTTTGAAAGTTCCTTCCAGTGAACCCAACAAAAATATCACCCCTCCACCAATTACAGCACCCAAGAAACCGCCAATAGCCAAGGTGGCAGGTACGCTCTTGGGTTTAGGAACTATAGGTGTGGATGTTGGTGGTTTGGCCAAACTGAGACTAGTCACAGTTTCTGCTTCTGCGGATTGAGCATCGGTGAGCTTGGCCTGCATTTGGTCATACAGAGCTTTTTTAATGCTTAAAGTTTGTTCCAAACGCGATCGCTCTAACTGCTTATTGGGTATGAGAGCAGATTCTCGACGTAATTGCGCTTCCTGTTGAATTAGCTGTTTGAGTTGTTGTTCCAAGGTTTCACGCTGGGTTTGCAGAGCCACCATTTGATTTGCTAACGCCTGTCGTGTGGGATCTAAACTACTTTGAGTGCGAATACCTGTAACATTACCTCGTATCGGAGCAGCCATGCCGCCACCACCTAAAACCTCATTTGCACGTTGTTGCAGTAATTCTTCAGAAGCTTCTTTTTGCCGTTGCAGCTGAATCATTGTCGGATGTTCAGGCCGCAAATCTTTTCTCAACACTGCAATTTGTGACTCTGTTTGATAAATTTGCGATCGCAAGTTAGCAATAATAGGATCAGCACTCAACGCTGAGGAAACATAAGCCTGACCTACTGTTAAACCTAACTTATTTTCTAAAGAGCGAATTTGAGCATCAATTCCAGCAATAGTGAATTTAATTTCTCTTTGTTGTATTTTACTACTACTAATCCCACTCAGTAAACTACCATTTTCTGCTTCTACAATGGCTGGACTCTCCCGACGATCAAATTCTTCTAGTTTATTTTCAGCTGCTTGTAGTTCTTTCTTGGTCTGTGGCAAAAGCTCATTAATTTTGTTCATAATGGCTTTCAATCGACCGGTGTTAATGTCACCACTCAACTGCACCATTGCTTTCATCAATTCTACCACTACATCTCTGCCTCTGTTGGCATCACTATCTGAATAATAAATCGGTATGATTGAACTTTCCAATTTTCCAGATTTAGTTTTCTTCGGTAGAGCAATTTTCACACTTGAACGAATTGTTTTTGGTTTAACTTTTACTTTGTCTGCTACCTTCTGAATAACTTGTTCTGATAGTAAAACTTCTTCTGTTATATCTTGACCCTGTTGCTGAATATCACTAGCTGTTTTTGAGAAAGAAATTGGTGGAGCATTGTATGATACAGCCCCTTCTATTAGATAGGTAACTGGTGGTTCTGGTTGTATAGCCACAATTGTTGATCCAGCTACTACTAAACCAAAACTAGCAAGACCAATCCATTTATATTTTTCAAAAGAAATAAGATATTTTTTAACAATTGGTGGTGTCATAGCACTTAATTTGTTATATCGTGTTTAATATTGACAGCAGGTAACAATACAGCAGAATTCAGGAGTTAGGAGTAAAACTGGCTTGTTGTCCAGCTTTGAGTTTAGATTCTGTACCTTATTGATCTCCAATCTGCTGTATATCATGCCTCCTGCCTTTGTTAAAATTACCCCTAATTACTGCAAATAATCATATTATTTATTCGTCAATAAGCAACATTCATAATGTTATTAAATCTCAGCTACTTCTAGTTTAAATAATGATTTTTGAATACTTCCCTATTTAATTTGAATTTGAATTTGAACCACTACCAAACAAACCATTACCAAAGTTCTGAAAAAATTGCAAAAATGATTGTACATTAAAGTATGGTTGAGTAATAGTAGTAAGTAGATTTTGAAGTTTACCAATCAGGTTTCGGCCAACAACAATCACATCATTATCTTGAAGTGCTACATTTTGAGAAACATCACCAGCCAACACCTTTTTTCCATCAAGTCTTTGAGTCACCGCCTTACCTTGTTCCGGGTCAAAGCGAACTAAAGCAATATCCCGAAGATTAGCAGTGCTGAGGCTAACACCTCCCAAAATATCTATAAAGGTACTACCACTGGGCAAAGATTGAGTAATAATTCCTCCCGCAGTATAGTTTAAAATTCGGACTTTAATCTGGGGTACAACTAAATTTGAGCGTGCTACCAATTTGCGATCATAACCGTCATCTGTACCCAGTTCACGACGAGGAACAATGATTGCATCCCCATCTCGTAAGCGCAATTTAGGCAGTAAACCACCATTTTGCAAGGAAGCATATAAGTTAATATTTTGTGAAACTATAGAACCATCATTGAGCTGACGACGTACTTGGATTTCTCGTAAATCTGCTGTTAGAGTTGTACCACCAGCTAAGGGTAAAATATCCGTAATGCGTGCCGTTCCTGCCCCAGCAGCATAAATTCCTGGACGAAAAACTTCTCCAGTAATTGTAATTTGCGCTGGACGCGGTTGTGATAAGGATACTGCTACAGTATCAGTAGTAATAGAACTTAACGCGGAGGCAATTTTTTCCTGAGCGGCTTCCAAACTTAAACCTTTGATAAATAGTTGCCCCACTTGGGGGACAAGTATATTGCCGTCTTGACCAATTAAAGCTGAGAAACTTAAATTTGGACGTTCCCCAGCTAGTGATAACAATATATCTGGTTCAATTACATAACGATTTAAACTAGAGCGAATTTTTGCTTTTGCTTCTGGCAAACTCAAGCCTCGTAGAGATATAACTCCCAGTAAAGGGACAACAATATTTCCTTCTAGATTAATTGTGGCTTGAAAACTTAAATCTGGAAATCGCTGCACTGTCACACTAATAGTATCTCCAATTCCTAAACGGTATGGTCCAGGAGGACGCTGAACAACCACGCTAATTGAATCTCCCACATCCAAGAAATAGCGATCAAATAGTGCTGAACTTTCTTCCTTTGCACTGGGAGATACTTCCTGAATACTAGCTGGTGGTGTCGGAAATTCTACTGGAGATGGTTCTACAGATGGTAATGCTTGTGCTAAAACAGGTTGCATGGAGGTGATCAATCCCACACTGACCTGAAGAGAGACAAAAAACAAGGCGCTGAATGCACGTTGATGAGAATTGAATGCTATAAACATTGATGCAATTTTGTTAAATAAAATACTTTATAAAGCTACTGACATCAATTCAGTTTGCACTTTTTCACCCAAAGACTGAAGCTTTGACCAATTTGTTTCTGCTTCTCCGAAAGACTCCATAGGCATTAAAATACTTACAGCCACCCAAGGTACACGCTTTTTTTGCCACTGTGCCACTTGGTCTGATACAAACCATCTGACAGGTGATATAGTTCCCTCATTTGGCATCGCGTACCATTGTAAGACAGCAAAAGTTTGTTTTTGTGTCGTAGCCCGAAAAAATCTTGACTGGACTTTTGTGGTGCTATTTAACTCTTGGCTGGCAGGTTTTTTGACAGTAAATTCGGCAGTACGATATTGAGCCATATCCCACTTTCCCCAAGTTGTTTTCCCCCACCCACTCACATCTATCCATTCTACTTCTGGTTGATCTCGCGGACCATTTTGTGGTAGCAGCAGTAGTATAGCTTCATTTGCTGGATCTTTTTGTTTGAGTATCTGCAAAGACCATTTATGTTCACCAATTTGTGATTCTGACTGTTGAATAGTTTGCCAATCAGGAATATTTAACCCCACTTTACGGATATTTTTCAATTGATTGAGTTTAGCAACTGATGGTGGCTGCTGCCACGGCCATTTTCCCGTTAGGTATCCAGGAACTGCCCCCACTACTAACAGCAGTAGTAGTAATATCAGCACGACTACCTGACTCCTTTGCTTTTCCTGGAACAATTTGGATAAAGAACTCATATCATGTCCGTTTAATCACTTAATTCTTTATATCCTACACCCTTGTTTATACCTCTTGTGTTTCCTCATTTAACGGCATTGCTGGTGCGTCTGAAAAATAGCTATTGAGCGAATTCAGCAAAGGTATCAGTAATAACAGCATACAACCAGAATAGACATCCCCTCCCCAACCGTCATGTAGCCATTTAAAAGCTCCCTCGTTACCAGTACCGTGAAATAAGGTCAAGAAAGTGTTACGAATGATATTAGCAGTTACACTGATGAGGACGGCAATGGATAAAAAACTTAAAGTTATGCGCCGTGAAGATAAGGCTTCTGTCCAATAAAGTAGCATCAAACCCACATAAACAGTAGTAAACAACATTTTCAATCCGGCACAATAGGGGGCTACTTCCACAATTCGTCCACCCACGTATAAGTTGATTCCATCTACCACAACATTCATGCCAAACTGATTGAGGATAAAGGCTGCCGTACCAGCAATAAAACTTTGGAGGGGAAAGGTATAGGGAGCAATTAAGTAAGGTAATGCTGTCGGTGTTGCTAAAAATACTAATAAGAGAGGAAATCCTTGCAATCTTAAGCCGGGAATTCCCTTAAACCATAAGCATAATCCTGACAGGATGATGGGTAATGAAAGATTCACCCATTCAGCCACACCACTGAGGTAAAATATTACACCTATAATGAAGAAGGCAATGCTAATAGGATGATTAGTATTCGGTAGACGTTGCCACTGTTTCCGATTTGTCCAAGTCAAATAGCCAGCATAAGGTATACCAATCACGCCGTGACTAAAATATTCATGTTCTATGCTGATACTTTTGTACAACCAACCATCTACCCAATGCAACAATATAGGAGCATAAAGCAAAAGCACAGTGACCAAAATTCCTAAATTTAACAATTGGATTGTGTTGTACTTTTTAATTTGTTGTGTGAGTGCCATAGTTTTAATTCAAAATTCAAAATTCAAGATTCAAGATTCAAAATTCAAACTTTAAAAACTTTGTTTCTTGACTATCAAAGTTTAATGACTATCAATTTACGTTATTAGTTAGGAATTACGCAAAAGAACGAAAAAATAACGTTTTCGTAGGATAGGTGAATGAAAGGTAAAAACCCTACACCCTACACCCTACACCCTACACCCTACACCCAGCCATCACCAATCAATTCTGTGCGTAAGTCCTGTTAGTGATACTTGCAGAAATAGCAGTAACAACTTCTTGGATTTGGCTATTGTTTAAACCAGGGTACATGGGCAAGGATAAGATTTGTTGGCATAACTTTTCTGATTGGGGAAAGTCTCCTTGTTGATAACCTAAGTAAGTGAATGCTGGTTGAAAATGGCAAGGAATTGGGTAATGAATGCCAGTTTGAATTCCTACATCTGTCAATTGTTTTTGTAGTTGTTGACGCTGAATAGGACAGGAATCATCAATTTTGATGACATAAAGATGATATATGTGTCCTGTACCGCTTTGGTTGGACATGGGAATAATACCAACAGAAGCTAGAGGTGCTAGTTCTCTATCATACCTCTGGGCAATGGTCAGGCGATCGCTATTCCACTGAGATAAATAGGGTAATTTTTGGTGTAATACTGCTGCTTGCAAGGTATCTAAGCGGCTATTAGTACCAGGTTCAATATGCACATACTTTTGAGATGAGCCATAATTCCGCAACCGGCGCATTTTTGTCGCTACCTCCGGATCTCCTGTGACTACCATCCCTCCATCTCCTAAAGCTCCTAAATTCTTACTAGGATAAAAGCTAAAGGCTGCGGCTATACCCACAGAACCAGCACGATATCCTTCTCTTTCTGCCAGGTGTGCTTGGGCTGCATCCTCAAAAATTAAAATTTTGTGCGTATTAGCAAAGTCTAATAATTGACTTGGAGACACCATTTGCCCATAGAGATGTACGGGAATAATAGCTTTGGTTTGGGGGGTAATAGCTTTAGCAGCCGCTTGTAGGTCAATTAAGGCTGTTGTGGGATCGCAATCTACTAAAATCGGTTTAGCCCCAGCACTGACTACACCAATCAATGTGGCAATAAAAGTATTAGCTGGTAAAATTACTTCATCTCCAGCACCGATGTTACAAGCTTGTAGACCAAGGGCGATCGCATCGGTTCCAGATGCCACACCAATTCCATATTGTGTACCAGATGCTACTGCAAACGCAGTCTCAAAATCTGCTACAGCTTGTCCTAAAATAAAATCTCCTTTTACTAATACATCCTCAATAGCTTGTTGCAATTGAGTTTGAATTGGCTGATGTTGTAAATTTAGGTCTACAAAAGGAACTTTAATCATCATTGGGTTTTTTAGATAGGTAGTATCAAAATTTAAGTAACTCAAGTTGCTACTTATCTAGTTTAAGCAGGGAAAAAGGAAATTCGTAACTCGTAATTCGTAATAGTGCCTCCGGCACGCTGCGCGAACGTAATTCGTAATAGTGCCTCCGGCACGCTACGCGAACGTAATTCGTAAAGAAGGAAATAGGCCAGAGTTGATTTATTTTCCAATGTCAAATGCTCAATACCCACCCCAAACCCCTGATTTCTCGTTTCCCTTGCATAAGTCCTAATCAGATAGGATTACTATGTAAAAATCCTGAATTCATTTAAAATATCAGCACCAGTATTTTATAAATTTGAGATCCTCTATCACTAACTTCAAGAAATAGGTAAAAATTTTTTACCAAACTTGTTGATTGGAGATGAAATTGGGGAATCCTAAACAATAGGAAATAGTAACCTCATCAAAGCGGTTACATCACTGACGGTATAACTGTATGTAGGAAGTATTAAGGTAACGATGGTAATGATAGAGCCTGAAAATAAACTATTTGCCCCGGATGATGGTTGGAACTCTCTAGAAACAAAAGAACAAAAGCGCCTTAAAGTATTGTCTGGACTAGGTTTGCGTGAGCCAGAAACAATTCCTATCTTTGAAGAAGCCACTCAAACTGCTGCCCATTTCTTAGCCACAGAAATTTGCATTTTAGGATTTATAGATCAGGAAATTCACTGGTTCAAATCATCGGTGGGTTTATCAAGATTAGGATTGATGAATGATCTAGCACAAAACCGTCAATTGTTACGTAGGGAATCTTTTTGCACCCAAGTAGTAGAAAATTTACAAGTAGTAGTTATTCCTGATACAACAGATATCGCTAATACACAAATCTGCGCTAGTAAGTTAGTACAAAATTATGGCATTCGTTCCTATTTAGGAGCGCCATTAATTGATGCTTCTGGGTATTGCTTGGGTTCATTGGCAGTGATGGATCGCAAGCCACGCAATTTTACCGACAGAGACATTGAGTTTTTGCAAATTATTGCTCGTTGGTGCATGAGTGAATTTGAGCGTAACCAATTGTTACAAGGAAAATTACAAAAAAGCATTAGTAAAAATATTCCTAGCTTACCATTCCCAGAAGAACAGATAATTGATTTAAGAATTGCCCCACCTATTTTAGAACCAGTTTCTAATTCGACACAGCAAATTAAACTAGAACTATTAGGACAGTTAACTCAAGAGTTGCGTACTCCTTTAACCTCTGTAATGGGCATGGCTAGTGTGCTGGGAAGAGAGATTTATGGGCCTTTAACAACTAAACAGCGAGAATATTTAGAAATTATTCAACACAGTGGAAGATATTTACTTTCTCTAGTCAATGAAATTACTGAATTAGGAACATTAAGTGACACTTCAAATGAGTTGAATTTAGTTCCTGTTGATCTGGAAATGTTATGTCAACAAGCTATCAATACTCTGTCAGAAATAGCTGTACGTCGAGAACAAGATATTCGTCTATCCATAGAACCAGGACGCAATCGGATCTACTATCTGGATAAAGATAAGGTACGACAGATAATTTATCACCTGCTATTTAGTGTCATTCAACTTTCTGCTACAGGTAGTATTGTGAGAGTTCACGTTTCTTACAAAGAAGATTCAGTCTCTATTATTGTTTGGGTTTCGCATCCCTGGTTAGCAGATGGAGTCACTGAGATTGACTCTTACTTCCGCCTCGATTCTTTATCAATTCTGGAAATATTGAGTGACAGAGGCAAGTACAATATTCATCCAGAAAATCAGGAGCTTTTGCCTGATATACTGCACCAGTCAGTAACTTTGAGAGATGAGTCTTCAGAAATCTCCGTTGATAGTTCAAATCCAGATTTAGGCAATGCTATGGGTCATCTGTCTCGTGAAAAATTAGGTTTGTTACTTAGCTGTCAACTAGCAGAACTACACGGAGGAAAAATTTCTATTCAAGGTTCATCAGAATCAGGATACCGTTATGTGATTTCTTTGCCACTGCAATCGACAACTACCCCGGAAATTATCAATGATGTCTCATGATAGCTAGTAAATAGGTGACAGGTGACAGGTGACAGGTGACAGGTGACAGGTGACAGGTGACAGGTGACTGGCAAGAAAATTTTAGATTTTAGATTTTAGATTGAAATTGCTCAAAACAATCCAAAATCCAAAATCCAAAATCCTTTCATTGCATCACCAATTACCAATTACCAATTACCATTAAGACCAAGTTGTGAAAATAATATGTGCTAATTGGTGACAACGTTGGTTATGAATTTAGTTTGGCAAAGATTGACTTTATCCTCTCTACCGCTGAAAGAATATCTGTCTACTAGTTACCTGCATGGGTTTATGGTTGGATTGTTACGTCCTTGGCGGCAAACCAGTATTTTGATGCAGTGGGGAGATACAATAGCGGCTGCTCTGCTTAGTTTAGTATATGCTTTTGCGCCTTTTGTCTCCAGTAGTCTGATACTGGTGTTATTGGTGGCTACTATTGGGTTTTGGCTGTTGCTAACTTTATCCGATGACAAAATTTCCCTAGATGTAGCTTCTGTTACACCTATCCATTTACTAGTATTACTTTATTGGGGAGTTGCGGCGATCGCTACTGCTTTATCACCAGTGAAAAAAGCAGCATTAAATGATTTAGCAACGTTAACACTCTATTTATTGCTGTTTACTGTTTGTGCTAGGGTACTGAGGTTCTCCCGCATCCGGTCTTGGCTGATTACTCTTTATTTACATATATCGCTGATTGTCAGTGTATATGGCATCAGGCAATGGTTTTTTGGTGCAAAAGCATTGGCAACTTGGGTTGATCCAGAGTCTCCTCTCTCCAAAACTACAAGGGTTTACAGCTATTTGGGTAATCCCAATTTACTCGCAGGATATCTTCTACCCGCTGTAGTTTTGAGCTTGGTGGCGATTTTTGCTTGGCAAGGTTGGATCAAAAAAGCTTTAGCTGTAACAATGCTTGTTGCCAATACTGCCTGCTTGGTTCTAACTTATAGCCGTGGAGGCTGGATCGCTTTAGTGGTGGCACTTTTAACCGGAATGGCATTGTTGGTTTATTGGTGGAGTGTGGAAATGCCACCTTTTTGGCGTACTTGGTCACTACCAATGATTGTGGGGGGTGTGATTGGGGTCTTGGTACTGGCTGTGATTTTTGTTGAACCTGTACGTTTGCGGGTTGTCAGCATTTTTGCAGACCGTCAAGATAGTAGTAATAATTTTCGGCGTAATGTCTGGGATGCCGTTTTTAGAATGATAGGCGATCGCCCAATTATTGGTATTGGTCCCGGACACCATTCTTTTAACAAGGTCTATCCTCTCTACCAACAACCCCGGTATACTGCTTTAAGTGCTTATTCAATTTTTCTAGAAGTGGCTGTGGAAACGGGCTTTGTGGGTTTAGCTTGTTTTCTCTGGTTAATAATTGTCACCTTTAATACAGCATTTATGCAATTACAACGGTTGCGACAATCAAGAAGTGTTGAGGGATTTTGGGTAATTGGGGCGATCGCTACTTTGTTGGGAATGCTTGCTCACGGCACAGTTGATACTGTCTGGTATCGTCCCGCAGTTAATACCCTCTGGTGGTTTATGGTTGCTTTAGTTGCCAGCTACTGGAAACCTTTAGCTCAAACAACAAATCAACCTCAACCAGAACCCACAGCTAACTAAGTTTTTCAACCATTTGATATTTTTGGGCAGATAAGTCTGGTTGTCAGTATTATTTCTACTGACAATCGACTATTTTTCCGTAAATCGCCACGAACCAATCACACTCAGTATCTCCAATCCAAAATCCAAAATCCAAAATCCAAAATTCAAATCAATCCCTGTAACTCGTAGCCCCTGGTGCATTGGGGTCACGATAACGAGTAGGTTCTTCTTCACGCTTTTTACCTGCTAAACCAGCTAGACCTAACAAACCAATTAGTCCTAGCCATCCCCAATTAACATCATTGCGATCATTATAAACAGTCCTATTGGGTACAGCATCGGTTCTCGGTGCAGTTACTTGGGCTTGTGCAGGTAGACTTACAGGTAAAATTCCTATACTTAAAGTGAGAACTCCAGCGCCAACAGTTTTGGTGAAATTACTTTTCATTGTGAAAGTGCCTTATACCTTAATCAGATATTCACCACTGTATCTATTCCCAAAATCAGGTTAATCAATCTACAGCCATAAACTAGGTTTGTTCATAAATCAGGCTGAAGGTATATCTAAATCATTGACATACTACCCGCCCTAAAAGTGCGGATATTCTTTCTTTCAAACAACAGTTGCAGTTTTATACCGTCTTACACTATCTCGCCCAACAGACAATGCCCTGCCTGTTTGTACTATTGTATTCAGAAAGCCGTCTCCGGACGGGGAACCTCAAACCCATTTTTTCGGTAAAAAGTGGACAGCTATCAGGCATCAAACGGGAGATTCATACCCATACGGATATCTCAATAATTTTTCATAGCCCTTTGAATATCACGCTGATCTTGACGGCGTTTAATATCTTCGCGCTTGTCGTGAACTTTCTTACCTTTACCCAAGCCAATACTCACTTTTACCCATCCCCGCTTCAGATACATTTTTAACGGGATTAGGGTTAAACCCTGTTGTTCTACTTTACCAATTAGCTTGCGGAGTTCTTGACGATGCAGTAGTAATTTGCGTGTGCGGCGCGGTTCATGATTAAAATATTGACCGCTAGAAGTGTATGGAGAAATGTGTGCATTGATCAGCCATGCTTCGCCATTCCGAATCAACGCATAGCCATCTTGGAGATTAACTTTACCCGCACGAATAGATTTTACCTCAGTGCCTGTCAGCTGAATTCCCGCTTCGTAGGTTTCTAGGATTTCATACAAATAACGGGCTTGACGATTGTCGGTAATAACTTTAAAACCTTCGTTCTTGTCACTCATTGAAAATGTTGTTTGTGTTAAATAACCCCGATTCAAAAAAGCAGCTTTTTTAGCCTGTTTGATTATCAGCAAATCAAACCAACATGGTTGACATTTAATTCAATCCATAATTATAGCATTATTAATCCTTTGAATTTACAGCTGTGGACAGGGTGGTTAGGACATCAATTGATAATGAAACTCCAACTACAAGAGAGTTTTACTCCTAACTCCTGACTCCTGACTCCTGCTATACATTAATTTTTATGAAGACTTCCTAAGCATTTAAGATTTTCTTTATAAATCATCCCTGATGCAGTCATTAGTAGGTAATCCTGTCATAGTATGAAACATAAGAACACTATAACTGCTAGTGTCTGTTGGTAGTGTTAATCAAAAGCAAATTGCTGGGAAACAAAAATGCTAGGGGTGTACTGTTCATGGCCTTGAAAATCCTTGTAGTGGATGACGACCTGGGTACTCGTCTGTCCATTAGCGATTATCTTGAACTGTCTGGTTATTCAGTAATTATGGCTGATGACGGTCAAGACGCTTTGGCTATGGTAGAAGAGAATCATCCTGATTTAATTGTCACAGATATTGTCATGCCACGGTTAAATGGCTATGAACTGGTGCGTCGGGTGCGTCAACAACCTGAATTTAGGTTATTACCTGTAATTTTGTTAACAGCAAGAACTAAAACCCAAGAAAGAATTCTCGGTTATCAATCAGGCTGCGATTTATACTTACCTAAACCTTTTGAATTAGAAGAATTGGCAGCAGCTATTCGGAATTTACTAGAGCGATCGCAAATCATTCAATCAGAATACCGCTTTTCGCATCAAGAGCATTTAGATCCTGCCATAGCTGCAAAATCAGGAGATAGTTATCATTCCCTGTCTACTCAAATTCAGGCATCTGGACTACTCTTATCACTAACTACCAGAGAACAAGAAGTTTTAGAATTATTAACACATGGCTTATCTAATGCCGATATGGGTCATCAATTACACCTAAGTCCGCGAACAGTAGAAAAGTATGTCAGCAGTTTATTAAGAAAAACTTCAACGAGTAATCGAGCCGAACTTGTGCGTTTTGCAATGAAACACGGACTGGTGGAATAGAGTGATGAGTGCTGAGTGCTGAGTTCCGAGTGCTGAGTAAGAATTTGCTTCCCCTGCTTCCCCTGCTTCCGCTGCCGCCCCTGCCTCTTCTTCCTCCACACCCCACACCCCACACCCCAC
>NZ_LUFH02000128.1 GCF_001586785.1 Sphaerospermopsis aphanizomenoides BCCUSP55 | reverse complement strand
ATCAACTAACAACTATCAACTATCAACTATCAACTATCAACTATCAACTATCAACTATCAACTATCAACTATCAATTATTAAAAATGGCTAAAGTTATTCTAGAAAATATTCAACGGAAATTTAACAATGTCACCGCTATTGAGGACATTACCTTTGAAATTCCCGAAGGTGAGTTTTGGGTGTTAGTGGGTCCTTCCGGGTGCGGAAAATCTACCATTTTGCGAACTATTGCTGGTTTGGAAACTGCCACATCTGGTAATTTGTTTATAGGCGATCGCTTGGTTAATGATATACCAGCCAGGGCGCGTGATGTGGCGATGGTATTTCAAAATTATGCCCTTTATCCCCATAAAACCGTAGCCCAAAATATTGCTTTTGGTTTGGAAATGCGAAAGGTTGACCGCAAAACTATTCAAGAACGAGTTTTAACGGTGGCGCGATCGCTTTCTTTGGAACATTTGTTAGACAGAAAACCGAAACAACTTTCTGGAGGACAACAACAACGGGTAGCATTAGGGAGAGCGATCGCCCGTCAACCACAATTATTTTTACTCGATGAACCTTTATCTAATTTAGATGCTCAATTACGAGATGATACCAGAGCAGAATTAAAACAGCTACATCAGCAATGGGGAATTACTACCATTTACGTCACCCATGACCAAATAGAAGCTATGACTTTGGCTGATAAAATTGTGGTATTAAATCGGGGCAGAATTCAACAAATTGGCGATCCTCAAAGTATTTATGCTTTACCTGCTAATGAAATGGTAGCAAGTTTTTTGGGCAATCCACCCATGAATATTTTACCTGCTATTTATAAAGGTAATCATTTTGATATTAGTGGGCAATTATTAACTGTTCCTGAACATATCAAAGCAACTTTAAAATTGCAGCCGGAACAAGTTTGTAATTTGGGAATTCGTCCTGAACATATTTATATTAACAACTCACAGAGACGAGAAGAACTTAGAGAAGAGGAAGTAGGAGGATTAAATGTAGAAATTAAAGTTGTTGAACCCTTGGGAAGAGAAACTTTAATTCGTGTTAGCTTACCTGGTTCTTCTAGTTTTATTAACGTGCAAGTAAGTGGAGGTTTGCGTTTACAGCCAGGTGAACGTTTAAAATTGCAACTAGATTTAAATCATTTATTTGTATTTGAACCAAGTAATGGGAACAGAATTTTTCCCGTTGTTTGATGACACAGCAGTTGTCAGTTATAGCAAAAGGCAAGAGGCAAAAGGCAAAAGGCAAAAGTAAAAACTTTGTTATCACTAACTTTTAGCATCGTCACTTGTCACCTGTCACCTGTCACCTGCTATATATTAAGGTACTAGTCGATATTCTTCTACATCACCCTTAAACACAAACCAAGTTTGAATAGGTTCACCTCCCTCTTGAGGTTTCAACTTCTCCTTCAATGTCACTTTCCAGTGATCACCACCATAATAATTAGCACTCTTTGGGTCATTAGAACCTCTGTCAACAGTGGTAGCAAAATAAGTCTGACCTGAACGTGCTATATATGTAGGATCAGGTTTTTTCAATTCACTAAATTGTTTTGTACTTTGCTTGAAAACAGTAGTACCAACATCATCCTTAATTCGTAAAATACTTGGCATGGATGCTTCTCCTGAAACTTTTAATTAACCCTGGTACAGTTGGCATAACTGATTATATCTAATAAGTAATTATAACATACCAAAATTGCGTTTAATACCAATTTTCTGCAAAATTCATCCATCTTCATCTGCGTTTATCTGCGTTTATCTGCGTTCAATTATCAAAGTCTCTTACTTACAAATCCCTTTCTTATAACTTTCTTGAGTATCAGTGGGAAAACTTTGAATCATAGCTATTAATTCCTGACTAGATTTAGTTGCATTCACCATTAACCTAGGAATTTTATAATTATCTTTTAAGCAAGTATAATTAAGTAACTTATCATTATATAAATAACCAGATAAATAATATTTAGCCACATATTTAGCAACCGTTTTATTAGCAGCACCATAGGGATAAGCTAGATGAGAAGCTACTTTTTGTTCCGGGTCTAAATCATCTAAACATTTTCGCAATTTAATTCTTGCTAGTAATAATTCGCTAACCATTTGTTGTTGGGAAATTTCTGTTAAATTTTTATGATTCTCCCCATGAGACTGAATATCAAAAAATCCTTTTTGCCAACCATACCGTAATTCTTGACATTTTAAATGAGTTGGAGGTATACCATTATCATCGGCTAATGTCCCAGGACTGACAAATAAAACTACTTTAATTTTCTTCCCATATTTCTTTTCTAACTTGGATAGAATCGGCAACAAATTTGTGTATACAGTTTTATAGCCATCATCAAAGGTCAACATAATTGCTGGTTTATTCCGATATTGATAAGGGATTTCTTTGGTTCTAGTCAGAAAATAATCATATAAATCTTGAGAAGATAAAAACCAATAATCGTGTTTAACTAGATACTCTAATAATTTTTCCATTTCCTGTTTTGTATAATCCATGTCTAAGTCTTGGGGTTTGCGAATATTACCTTTAGCATTAATACTTTTATTATTCACAATGCCATGAAAACCTAAAATCGGAATTGTTGGTGGATTATATCCTGGATTCAGAAAAGGAAAAATCATGGCTAATAATAAAAACACACTGATAGGAAATTTTTTGGTTCTTGGTGAATCAGTAACTTGATCATTATTATCTTCTGTCATTTTTAAAATGCTACCTTTTTGTAAAACTTGAGTGTCAACATAAACTTAAAAAATATTATATATAATATGTATATATTTACGGGTTAAAATCCAAAATCAATATGTGTCCTCGCGGTGTTGCTACTAGTCAGTCAAATCAAATTCAAAAAACAACAACCGCCAAACTTTGGTTATTATTGGTGGGAGTAAATCAATATGCAGATGAACAACTTCCATCTTTACGTTATGCAGCAGTTGACTGTCAAGGATTAGCCACAGCTTTAACAGGTGCAACACAACAACAATTTCCTGAACAAGAAGTAATAATTTACCATGACTTTACCCAGGAATTACCACTTCTAGCAACTGTTCGCAACAGCTTACAAAACATTACCAAATCTTCTAAACCACTAGACACAATTCTCTTTTATTTTTCTGGTCATGGCATTTTAGAACCGCAAAATCAACAAGCTTTTCTGTGTTTAGCTGATACTCAAAAAGATGATATACAAAATACGGCTTTACCTGTGAAAGAATTATTGCAATTATTAGGTAATAGTCAGGCACAAAATCAATTAGTTTGGCTGGATGCTTGTCATAGTGGAGGAATGACATTGAGAGGAGTAAATCCCACAGCCCAATTAGTAGAAGTTTTACAGCAAAGTGCAGCTAAAAGTAAAGGTTTTTATGCCTTACTTTCTTGTGATACAGATCAGCTATCTTGGGAATTTACCGAACTAGGACATGGAGTATTTACTTATTATTTAATGTTGGCGTTAAATGGCAACGCCGCAGATACACAAGGCATAATTTCTGCTGATGGAATTTATCGTTATGTTTATCATCAAACTCTACAATATATAGATAAAACCAATCAACAATTGCGCCTCATTAACCAACAAAAAAGAGGAAAAGGAGAAACACAACTTTTTATTGAATATCCACTACAAACCCCGAAACGAATAGTGGAAGGTGTAGGAGAAGTAATTATTGGTCAAATTCCCAGAATTCCCGAATCTCATCCTCTGAGAACCGCATTAGTAATTGCAGGAATTAGTAACTTTCATCAAGCATTAGATTTTAGTAAAGTTTTGGGAAATACTGGCGCTTTTGATTTACAGTATTTACCTACTTCAGAAATTACCAATTCTCAAGCTATCCGCAAATTAATTCAAGATTTTTTGAGTGTAAATAATCAAAAAAAATCTACAGCTTTGTTATATTTACGGGGAAGATTAGCAGAAACTCCCACAGGTGAAGCCGCGTTAGAGTTATTAGAAGAAATATGTCTGAGTCGTTCTTGGTTGCGTCAACAATTACGCCATTCTTCAGTTACGCAACAAATCATTATTTTAGATTGTCCAGAAAATAATATTTCTTCTTTGCAAGAATGGGTAGAAGATTTGCAATTAGCAACAGACAAAGGACAGTGTATTATTGCGGCTAACTCTCCTCAAACCAATTCTGAACAATTTTCTCAAGCCCTAATTCATACTTTAAAATCAGCATCTCAACCTGCTGGTTTATCAGTTGCTGGTTGGATTACGCAATTACAAATATATCTAGCTGGGGCTGTAAATTTGCAAATTGGTTTATCAGCTACACAGGGTGTCATAGAAATTATTCCCGGAATTTCTGGTACACGCACCCATAAACTAGGATTAGATTTAAAAATTTGTCCTTACAGGGGTTTACGCGCTTTTAATGAAGAAGATGCACAGTTTTTTTATGGTCGAGAATCTTTAACGCAACAATTAATCAATGAGTTGGGAAATAAATCTTTTTTGGCGGTAGTTGGTGCTTCTGGTAGTGGCAAATCTTCTGTAGTCAATGCGGGATTAATTGCTAAATTACGATTAGGAAAACAACTTCCTGGTAGTGAATCTTGGTTGATAAAAAGTTTACGTCCTGGCGCACGTCCTTTAGAAGCTTTATCCCAAAAACTTGCTAATGTGCGGAATTCAGAAACCGAGAATTTTAATTCTCCTCACCTTATATTAGAAGGAATGTTATATCAAGGTGTAGAAGGTTTTGTTTATTGGTTACGCAATAGACCAGAACCTGTGATAGTTTTAGTGATTGACCAATTTGAGGAATTATTTACTCTCGCACCTAGTGAAGATAGAAACAGATTTTTAGAATTAATTTTAGGTGCTTTAGAATATGCAGCAGATAGATTTAAATTAGTTATTACTTTACGGGCTGATTTTATTTCTCCTTGTTTGGAAGTGACAAAGTTAGCCAATTTATTGCAAACTTCCAGTGTTTTAGTACCGCCAAAATTGAGTGATGATGATTATCGTCGTGTGATTATTAATCCAGCGGAACAAGTCGGTTTAAAAATTGAACCAGGATTAGTAGAAATTATTTTACAGGAGTTAAACCATTCCACTGGAGATTTACCACTGTTAGAATTCGTTCTAGAACAATTATGGGAATTTCGCCAAAATGGTGAGTTAACTTTAACAGCTTATCAACAGCAAGTAGAGGGAATTAAAGGTGCTTTGGAGAGAAAAGCACAAGCAGTTTATGAAAGTTTAGATAAACAAGCGCAAGAATGCACCAGATGGATTTTTCTGTCATTAACCCAGTTAGGAGAAGGAACTGAAGATACTAGACGCAGGGTGTTTAAATCTGATTTAGTCGTCAAGAAATATCCTCCAGCTTTAGTAGAAAAAACTTTGCAAGCGTTAATTGCAGCTAAATTAGTGGTGGTGAATGTAGAAGAAGAAATAGGAACTAAAAAAAACGCAGAAACACAACTCCTTCCTCCAGCGGGTTTGGTGACAATAGAAGTAGCACATGAAATTTTAATTCGTCATTGGTCAACCTTACGCTGGTGGTTAGAAGAAAATCGTAGCAGACTGCGATCGCAACGTCAAATTGAACAAGCAGCTAGTTTATGGAAACATCACCACGAACAAGCAGATTTTTTATTGCAGGGTATTCGGTTAGCAGAAGCTGAAGAAATTTATGTGAAATATACAGATGAATTATCTCCAGATGTGCAAAATTTCATTGCTGCTTGTTTAGAAGCTAGACAACAACAACAACTGGAACAAAAAAAGCGCCTCAGACAAGCACAAACTGCGGTAGCTGTAATTAGTATTTTGGGAATTGCTGCTAGTGTTTTGGGTGGTTTTGCCTATTTTCAAAAGCAAGCAGCACAGTTACGAGAAATAGCTGCTTTAAATTTTTCCTCTTCAGCATTATCATTATCTAATCAACAATTAGAATCAGTAATTGCTAGTATCAAAGCGGGAAGAGAAATTAAACAAGTTTTTGCACCAAATCAAGATATTAAAATTGCCACTGTAGCCACTTTGCAACAAGCTATTAATCAAACTCAAGAAATTAATCGTTTGCAAGGTCATAATCAACAAGTCAATGCAGTTAAGTTTACTCCCAACGGTAAAATTTTAGCTTCTGCAAGTGATGACAAAACGGTAAAACTTTGGACTCCTGAAGGTCAGTTAATCACAACTATTACAGGATTTGAAAACAGAATTACATCTATTGATTTTAGTCTAGATGGTAATTTACTAGCTGTTAGTGCAGGTAAGAATATAAAAATCTACACTCTAGATAGTAAATTAATTTATGAATTAGTAGGACACAGTGATAATATTACAGATATTAGTTTTAGTCATAATGGTAAATTAATTGTTTCTAGCAGTTTAGATAAAACCATCAAATTATGGCGCATTGATGGTACTTTAATTAAAAATTGGAATAGTCATAATGGCTGGGTAAATACAGTTAGCTTTAGTCCTGATGATAAAATTATTGCTTCTGGTGGTGAAGATAATTTAGTTAAATTATGGCAGACTCAAGATGGTAAATTAATTCAAACTTTATCAGGACATCAATCACGTATTACTAAAGTTAAATTTAGCCCAGATGGTAAATTAATAGCTTCTGCAAGCGGTGATAAAACTATTAAACTGTGGAATGCTGAAGGTAAATTATTGCAAACTTTATCAGGTCATGGTGAACAAATAAACAGTATTGATTTTAGTTCCGGTAATCAAATTATTGCTTCTGCATCTGCTGACAACAATATTAAAATTTGGCGATTAGATGGTAGTTTATTAGCAACATTAAAAGGTCACGGTGAACAAGTTAGAGATGTGACTTTTAGCCCAGATAGTAGTCCAGATAGTAGTCCAGATAGTAAATTACTTGCTTCTGCAAGTGCAGATAAAACTATTAAATTATGGCAAATAACTGTTAATCAACCGCAATTAGATGATATTAATAGCGTCGGTTTTAATAAATCTCAAATATTTGCTGCTGGTTGGGATGGAAAAGTTAGTATTTTGCAAAAAGATAAAATCACTAAATTTACAGCACATCAAGATATTATAACTTCTGTAATTCTCAGTCCTGACGGTAAAATCTTAGCTACCGCTAGTACAGATAAAACTATTAAACTTTGGGACGCTAAAACCTATCAATTACTAAAAACAATTACCG
Organism: Sphaerospermopsis aphanizomenoides BCCUSP55; assembly: GCF_001586785.1. GTDB lineage: Bacteria > Cyanobacteriota > Cyanobacteriia > Cyanobacteriales > Nostocaceae > Sphaerospermopsis_A > Sphaerospermopsis_A aphanizomenoides_A. The sequence continues at coordinate 7,915 of NZ_LUFH02000128.1, read as the reverse complement.
GACATCAAGACAGAGTAACAACTATTAACTTCAGTCCAAATAATCAAATGCTTGTTTCCGGGAGTGCTGACAAAACAATTAAACTTTGGCGTTTAGCAGATGGCCAATTATTAAAAACCTTCACAGGACATACAGAAGAAGTAACGAGTGTTGAATTTAGTCCAGACGGTAAAATAATTGCTTCTGGAAGTTTTGATAATACTGTCAAACTTTGGCGAATAAATGGTAGTTTAGTGAAAAATTTGCCAGGACATGGTTTAGCTATTTCCTCCGTCAAATTTACTCCTGACGGTAAAACTCTCGCTTCTGCTAGTTGGGATAATTCCATCAAAATTTGGAACGTAAACACAGGAGAATTAATTCATACTCTCACAGGAAATACTGACGGAGTAACTAGTCTGAGTTTCACTACTGACGGACAGATTTTAGCCTCTGGAAGTGCAGACAATACAATTAAATTGTGGAACCCAGAAACAGGTTCATTAATAAAAACTTTATTAGGATATGCAAATCAAATTAACAGCATTAGTTTCAGTTCTAACAATAAAATTCTAGTAAGTGGTGGTAAAAATGCTGGTGTGATGGTGTGGAATTTAGATTTAGATGATTTACTGCAAAAAGGGTGTGCCAGAATATCACCGTATCTTCAGAATAACCCAAATGTGAGTCAGAGTGATAACACTATTTGCAATTATTAATTAATCACATTCCAGCACTTTTATCTCGTTCTCAGTCAGGACTTACGCAAAATACCTCTCAAACTCTCTTTTCTTCGTGTTCTTCGTGCCTTCGTGGTTCGTTTTTCCGTAGCCTGTGCGTAAGTCCTGTCAGTCTCCGACTGGGAATACCATGACAGAAGTTATGCCTCTGCTGTCACTACAAACAGAACCTTAAACTGAAGTTCCCACACAGATTATGGGAACGAGAAAACCTATCTTTTCTAGAAAATAATAGTTAAAATAATAGATTAATAACCCATCCAAAAAGATTGCAAAAACATCATGGTTACTACTTCCAAAACAGCAATCCGGTTGTATGATACTGATTTTGTAGCATGGACACAAGAAACTTCTGAATTGATCCGTGCTGGAAAATGGGATGGTGTAGATTGGGAAGCGGTTATCGAGGAGATTGAAAGCTTGGGAAGGTCAGATCGTCGAGAGTTGAAAAGCCGATTGGAGGTATTACTACAACATTTACTAAAATGGCAATATCAACCCAGTTTACGAAGTGCCTCCTGGCAAAATACAATTACAGAACAACGCCACCGCATTGATGACTTACTCCAAGATAGTCCTAGTCTTAATCCTTATTTAGAAGAAGTGTTAGCTGAGTGCTACCGCAGAGGAAAAAAACTAGCCAGTAACGAAACAGGACTTACCCAAAATACCTTTCCAGCAGATTTACCTTACACTATCAGTCAAATTCTTGACAGCGAATTCTTACCCTAACCAAATTATAAATTCCTTTCTTTCTTTGCGTCCTCTGCGTCTTTGCGTGACACTACTCTAAAATCTGTAAAACCACCAAAGTCATATCATCAGTATTTTGCCTATCAGGGCCGATGAATTCCTGAACTTTATCAAATAAATAATCCACAATTTCCTGTGGACCATTGCAATAACGACAGGCAGCATTAAAGGAAGTGATAAAATTATCTTCATCAAAGCGATCGCCACTACCCGCAGCTGCATCCGTCAACCCATCTGTATAGTAAATAACTGTATCCCCAGGTTCTAATTGTGCTTCTCCATCCTCATATTGGCTGTTAGCATCCAAACCAATCAGCATTCCCATAGTATCTAATCTACTCACAGTTTTAGTCGCAGCGTGCCACCATAAAGGCGGATTGTGAGCAGCATTACTATAAGATAAAACTCGTGTACGGGGATTATATTCTGAATAAAACATAGTGACAAAACGGTGGGAATTTTCCAAATCCGCATACATCACTCGATTCAAATTTTGCAAAATTCCCGCAGCAGAATTACCATGTAATACTTCACCCCTCAGCATTCCCCGCAACATGGTCATAATTAAACCAGCGGGAACACCTTTACCCATCACATCGCCAATTACCAAAGCCCAACGGGCATCTTGTATACTGCTATTATTATTTAACTGTAACTGATTATTATTGGTAGGAATAAAATCATAATAATCTCCACCCACACGGTTAGCAGGTTTACAACGTGCTGCCAAAACTACACCAGGAATACTAGGACATTGACGAGGTAAAAGTCGCCTTTGAATTTCTGCCCCAATTTCTAATTCTTGGTCTAGGCGTTCTTTTTTTCTCAGTTCTACTGCTAGTTCATCGTTTTCAATTGCTACAGCTGTTTGGTCTGCAACTAACCGGACTAACTTTTGTCTAGTTTCTGTCCAACTATATTCTGGATCACGGCTTAAAACATAAAGCCAACCTCTTTCTGTATGCTTAACTAAAATCGCCGTGCCAAAAATTTGCACATCTGGACCCAAACAGCGGTGCATTTGATCATCTAAAATCCCTGTGGTTGCTGTTAGCGGTGCAGAATTGGCTAAAAGAGTAATTTGACTGCTGGCAGTTTCCAGGGCTTTCCTAATATTTTTGCGTTGTTGGCTATCTTGCCAATGTAGTTGTTCTAAGCGAATTTGACCGTTAGGTTTATAGAGAAATAAGGCGCTACCATCAGCATCCGTAACTCTCGTGGCCATGAGTGGAATTAGTTCCAAAAACTGATTTAAATTATTGAAACTTCTCAGGGCAAAACCTAAAGAACTGAGTAAATCTTGAATTTTGTTCTGTTCACGATTCAACCTGGCCACAAGTTCTTTCAATGCCACAACTGGAGTGACATCTGTAGTGGCACTACTATTATTTTCAGTGGGGTGTGAAGGCACTTGAGACACAGGTAAATATACTATTGCACTTGATATTAACAGATCGCTGATTTATGATTTTTCTCAATCCTTTGTCTTGGGTATTTCTCAATTATCTTGGACAAGATTATCTATTTTAGCAAGAGTAGAAAGACTGACGACGTAATTTTTATGAGTATTTCATTTTTAATTGTGGTTTTTGATTTTCAGATGGGTTTTTGGAATTCATTTTCTACTTAAAAATTGTGATGAACAAGGGTAATTTTGATAACTATGCAAACGGCTTATAATTTTTTCATGATAACGTTAGTATTTCATGTACCCTGAGAAATAAAACTTGCTTGTGTTTAAAGTCATTTCTTACAGTTAAAGCATCGGTCTTGTAAATTTTAGATTGATGTTCTGTAGGTTTGTTTATCAGTATGCTGTGGCTGGTTGTAGAGAAAAAGATTTACAATTATCACTTATAAATAAAAAAATGCAAAGTGAAGACTGATATTTTTTGACTCATCTACCATAAATTCAATAGATATTTACTCCTATATTGATTTGGCTTCCATATTCAGTTGATTACTTCACAGATTCGTAATTGCGGAAGATGGAATTTGCTTTAAATCAAGAATATTTAGAGTTGAATGCTTGTCAGATGGAAAACTGAAAAGCTAATAAAGTCCATTTTTGACAATCTAAAATCCAAAATGGAAGAAACAAAATTTTCTCTATTTTTACTCCTGATTCAGCACTCACAACTTAGCACTGTTTGTTCAGAGTATTGAGCCAGCTTACTAACATACATTCGCTTGTTTGTTGATGTTTTAGGCATTAATCAAGTAATCTTGTGCTGCATAAATCCACTACCTGGAGCGTGAGCAAAATGGCTTTAGTGTGCAATTCTACCAGAAGTTTGCTATTTTTGCTCAAAAAAAATAATTATTTTAAGTTTTTGCAGTCAGCAGTCAGCAAAAAGGTTGTGGGGTGTAGGGTGTAGGGTGTAGGGGACAGATAAGTAACGAGCGATGAGTCATGAGTGGTGACAAGAAGACGAGTCAACCACTCGGTACTCGGTACTCGGTACTCGGTACTCGGTACTCTAGGGTTTAGGGGGCGGGGAGTATGTCAACCATTTAATAGTGCTTCGACAAACTCATAACTAGAGAATGGGCGCAAATCTTCAATTCCTTCTCCAGCACCAATAAAGCGAATGGGTAAACCCAACTGCTGAACAACGGCTAGGGCAACACCACCCTTGGCTGTACCATCGAGTTTGGTTAAGACAACACCACTCAATTGGGCTGCTTGGGAAAAGACTTCAGCTTGTCGGAGTCCGTTTTGTCCCAAGGTAGAATCTAAAACTAGCAGGGATTCTACATGAGTGTTTGGGGCTTTTTTGTCAATAATGCGGCGAATTTTACTCAATTCGTCCATTAAATTCTTCTTATTTTGCAGTCTTCCAGCGGTATCTATTAAGAGTAATTCTGTTCCCCGTGATTGGGCGGCGGCGATCGCATCAAATACCACTGCGGCTGGATCTGTGTTCTTGCCGGGATTAGCAATTACTTCTACACCGCTTCTTTCTCCCCAAACTTTAACCTGTTCCACAGCAGCAGCCCGGAAGGTATCAGCAGCACCAATTAAGCATTTATAGCCGGATTTTTGGGCTAAATGCGCTATTTTACCGATGGTAGTGGTTTTACCTGCACCGTTAACCCCAGTAATTAACCAAATAGTAAGGTTGTCTTTTTCAGGGGCAAAGCTAGATGTGGCGGCTTTATTTGGTGCATCTAGCATATCCCGAAGGATTTTTTTCAGGTAGGCGATCGCCTCGTCTGGAGGTGTGACTTCATCCCGGAGTTTTTTCTGTAGGGCATCAATAATAAAATCTGTCGCCTCTACACCTACGTCAGCTTGCAGAAGTAATGCCTCAATTTCCGCTACAGCCGCTTGATTTAAAGGCCCTTGACCAACAATTGCTTTGAGTTGGTTGAGGATATTCCGCCGTGTTTTATCTAAGCCTTGGCGTAACTTTTTCAGCCAAGTAATTTCTTCGATGGAAACATCTTCAGCCCTTCTACCTTGGGCTGCTAACACTTCTGCTGACCACACAAACCCATCATCAAATTCCAGTTCGGGAATTTCTACATCTGTTTCTGGTGCAGTGGGAGTTGATGCCAAAGTTGGTTTTGTTTCTGGTTCTTCAACTTCAATGGCGCTGGCTATCAATCTTTCTTGCTTGGCTTGTCTTTCTGCGGCGGCCCGTTCTAGAAAAGATAAGTTAGCTGGAGACTGTGTACCAGAAACTTTTTTGGTTTCTGCAATTACCGCCACTGGGGCTACTTCTTCAGCAACAGATATTTCTTCTGGTTGAGTTGATGTCGTTACTTCTGCGGTGGGAATTACTGTTGTTTCTTCAGTAATAGCCGCTTCTACTGGTGCAGTTTCAGCAACAGGTATTTCTTCTGGTTGGGTTGATGTGGTTACTTCTGCGGTGGGAATTGCTATTGTTTCTTCAGGAATAGCAGTTTCTACTGGTGCAGTTTCAGCAACAGAATCAGTTTCTTGAGGCTGAGATTGTTGTTTTTGCTGAATATTTTTATAGGCAGCTTTAGCATAAGCCAACAAGTCCGCAGTATCTGGTGTCGTTTCTGCGGCTGGTTCTGGTTGTGTTTCTTGTACAGGCTGGGTTTTTACCTGTGACTGTTGTTCAGCAGTGTCAGAGGCATCGTTATGTTGACGGCGGAACCAATTAAAAGCCATTGCAGCAACTTTATTACTTAATTATTTATCAGTTATCAGTTATCAGCTATCAGTTTAATTTAATTTGCTACTGTTTCTGGTCATGAACATATTCGGGTTAACCTCACTTTTAAGGCACGCAATAACTGGGAGAAAGTGAGGAAAATGCCCTTATGCTGTTTGTTTCTGTTCTGCGACGCGACGTAAGACACCATTAATAAACCGATGTCCTTCATCTCCGCTGTAACGTTTAGCTAATTCCACGGCTTCGTTGATGGCGATACTGGCTGGAACTCCCATAAATTTCATTTCTGCCGTTGCTATTTGCAGAATATCTCGGTCAATTTGGGCTAAACGAGTTACTTGCCAATCTACCAAGGCATCAGAAATCAGTTGGTCGATGAGATTGCGATTTTCGTGGACGGTGATAATAATTTCTTTGGCGTAATTGCGAACTTCTCTATCTTGATTCGCTAACTGAATTAATTCTGGAAAATCAACGGCTGTACCTAACTGATTTATGGCTGTTTGGGTGTAAGCGATCGCTTCTTGCAGCATGGTTCTTGCTGTATTTAGGTCTGAAGCCCTAGTTTGGCTGGTTAGGAGGCGGTCATTACTGCGTTGCAGTTCACCAGCTGCATTATTTAAAGTATCTTGCACTTCTGTAGTCAGGGTGCGTACTGCGCCTAAAACTAACTTAGCTACTAGTTGTTCATCTGCCAGTTTCTCCAATTTCTTGGGGTTAACTGGCAGTTGACTAAGGCTCAACAAAGCCAATTCACGCGCTATTTGCTGGGGTTTACGAGGTTGCATAACTTTGGGGTGTATGATAAATAATGAATAAAAGGAGACAAACTCCCTAATATATCAAGTTTTACAGATTTCAACAATCAAGTCGTCGAGGATGCAGAAGGCAGTAATTTTGGGTTCTGGATTTTGGGTTCTGGATTTTGGATTGTTTTTGATTGACTCCAATCTAAAATCTAAAATCTAAAATCTAAAATCTAAAATTTTCTTCCCCTACACCCCACACCCAATACCCCATGTCCAATGCCCCAATTTAAGTTTCTTCAACGGAAATTACGTGGTGCTGAGTTTCTAGGGGCGACACGGATTTTGGTAAAACCAAGGGAGGTATGGGTGTATTGGAGGCAACAATACCGCCAGAGACGATGATTTTAAAAGCTTCTTCAACGGACATTGATAGGTTGATTGCTTCATCTTCTGGGACGACTGCATACCATCCGGTGGTAGGGTTGGGGGTGGTGGGGATAAAAACACTCAACATGGGTTTAGACATCTTCGTTTGGATATCACTGCTCATCACACCAGTAACGAAGGCGATCGCCCAAATTCCCCGTCTAGGATATTCTAATAAAACCACACGGCGAAATTTACCATTGGAATCTTTGAGGATGGTTTCCAATAATTGCTTGAGGGTTTTGTATACCTGACCAGCTAAGGGTATGGCCTGTAATAAACGCTCACCAAAATCGAGCAACCACTTACCAACTATATTACGAGCCATTAAGCCAATAACCAGAATACTTAATAGTGGTACAGCTAATCCTACTAACAAGTTCAGTACATTGACTAGGATAGGATGTAGTCCATCAAAGGGATTTAGCTGTTTGGGAATTTGGGTGAGAAAGTTGACTACCCAACTGGCAATAGTAATAGTCAGCCAGATGGTAGTCGCTAGGGGAATCACCACTAACAACCCAGCTATCAGGTCATTTTTTAAGTCCTGTTTCAGGCGTTCAATTACCAAGCCCCTATTCTCCTTTTTTAGGCTACTAAAGTTTTGAGACTACTAAAGTGATTGGTATCCATAAATCTCTCCAAAGCCGGGAAATTTATATTTATTTCGTGCTTTCTTAGCTGGCTCTAACCCTCAGATATCAGACTACAACGCCTGTTATCATCAGGTTAATTACTGTCGAGATTACTTTACGTAAAAAATTCCATACCTACCAAAGATCAGCATCAGTGTTTAGTGATTCACTAGTGTTACTTTTCTTTGTAATAGTTGTAAATGATTGTTGCAAGTTTCGTTAGGTATTATCATCCTAACGTGCAATCTCACCAGATGCTCATAATTATATAAACAGTAGTATACAGCCTGAGAACATATCATGATTGACGAGTTAGTTAAACATTCCCAAGAGCAAATTTTAAAGATAAGTTTTGTTAAGAAGATTAATTTATAGCAGGTGACAGTTAATAGGGAATAGGGAATAGGGAATAGGGAATAGGGAATAGGGAATAGGGAATAGGGAATAGGGAATAGGTAGAAAGATATTCTCCCCATCTCCCCATC
>NZ_LUFH02000127.1 GCF_001586785.1 Sphaerospermopsis aphanizomenoides BCCUSP55 | reverse complement strand
AGCAGGGGAGGTAGGGGAAGCAAATTCTTACTCAGGACTCAGGACTCAGGACTCAGCCGCTAAAAAAATCCCCACGAGGGACGTGGGGGAGCAAAAACACACAGCTTAAATTAATCAGAAATGTTAGGACAGCAGATTAATTCCCGTTGAAAATTCCAATCAATACCACTCCCAGGATAATAGATCCGCCACTAAGCACAAATGACCAAAAGCGATGATAGCTATTAACGATAGTGCCATTTTCGCCTTCTAGTTGAATTAAATCCATCCAAGGCATAACGCCCCGACGAAACCAACCAGTAGTACCAACTTGTTGCCCTATCAAGCTTTCTACTCGTTTCATCCCAAACAAGAAATTACCAATAGGTCCAAAACGGGAGGCGTAATGTAAATACAGCATTCCGCTGGAGTCTTGCAGTTTGAGGTCAGAACCAAATTTATAGCCAGCGTCACCACGACCAATTAATTCCCCTTCTAATATGGCTGGTTGACCCCGCAAAGGACTGGCATAGGGGTCTGACATCAAGGTAAGAATATCAGTGGGTGCAGCTTTGGAGTAGTCGGGGAACATGACCAAGGCTTTGATTAAAATTCCCACTCCTAAACCAATAAAAGGCGCACCGAATATCAAACCTGAGTTGCGGGAAACTGACCAAAATAAGACACCGATAAATAAACCAACGAATAAGCCGATGGTTTCTGCACCGTAAAGGACGATATCTAAAAAGAAGTTGCCGTAAAGCTTGTTTTTGTTTAGGGTTTTACCTTCACCTATGATTATTCCCATGTCAAACTCGGTGGGTAAACCTAGTTGTTCAGCGTAGGTACTAAGGGCGCGGACTCGTTTACCTGTGAGGGGATGGGTGGAGTTTAATTCCATCCACCAACCCCAAGGGTTAAACATATCCCATAAAAAGACACGACCAATTTTTTGTGGGTTGGAGGCGATGCGATAAGCTGTACCCGTGGAAGCTGCGGCTTTGGGGTCATAAATGCCTAAAGCGCGAGTTCCTTCAATTAAACGGCTTGGTTCTTGGGAACGTGAACCTTCTTCAACTATGCCATAGGCAATTTTTACTAAAGCGCGAGAAAGTCCGTTGGGGTTGCCTGTGGTTTCCGCTGCAAAGTGGTCGGCAAAATATTCTCTGGTACGAGAAAGATATAAGAGTAAATAAGTACCGACAAGATAAAAGATGTAAGCAATGGTACTAGCTGTTTGCAAAGCATCTTTGATTTTGTTATCTCCACCACCACGGGTAAATCTTCTGGCTGTGCTGTAAACTAGGTAGCAAATCTGCACTAAGGTAGAAGCTAGGGTCATGACAGCAAAGTCCCAGTGGACGATGTGACCTAGTTCGTGGGCATAAACGGTAGCAACTTCATCATCGTCTAAATAAGTGAACAGTCCTCGACTGACGACTAACCGGGCGCTATTAGGTAAAGAACCATAAGTAAAAGCCGTAGGGTTTTGGTCGTCAATGATGCCCAGTCTGGGAATGGTGATATTTTTTTGTTGACAAACTTGGCGAATGATGTTTCCTGTTTCTGGACTGAAATGTTCAATTTCTGATAAATTCACCCAACGAGTTTGGTACAGCCAGCTTTGGGTTAAGTCCATCAGCAAGGGAGAAAGGAAGAAAGCTGCTAGATTGAATATTAAAGTAATACCAATAGCGATCGCTAGTCCAGTGAGAGGATCGCTACTACTGAAAATTAATACTAGGCTTAAACCTAAAACGAAAACCATGCCAAATAGTAAGGCAATTGTCACACCAGATGCGAGGGCTAAACTGCCACCGACACCTGCCATTGCCAAGCTGACACCCACACTGGCTGCACGTCCGGCTTTAGACTGACTGACTGATGAGAAAAATGGACGGTCTTGTTCTGCCCATTCTCGCACCTGTGGGTTATCACTATTAATCAGCTTTTGCCAGATAATTTTAGCTTGTTCAGTCTCGCCTAGTTTTTGATAAGCTTTCATCAACCACATTTGGGCTGTGAGATAATCTGGAGAATTCAGTTCTAAAGAATTTTCGGAAAATTCCTCCAGAAGATACACTGCTTCTTGATAGTTTCCCTGTTGAAAGGCATCTAAGCCTGATTGCAATGACATGATGTAATCCCTGATCAAAAGGGTGTTATTTTCATCTATGAATACTCAATAAATACTGTATTCGTCATCAGAATTTTGTAAAAGTTAAAGAAGAAGGTAGGTGACAGGTGACAGGTGACAGGTGACAGGTGACAGTAAATAGGTAGGGGAAGTAGGGGGAGAATAACAAGCAACTAATGACCAATGACTAATATTAAGATTGTTATATTGTGAATTTATTTTTGTCATGACTACTGTGCAAGTTGCTTCTGGCTTAATTGAAATTGCCCAAAAAACTCGTTTTGCTGCTAGTAAGTTGGCTGTGCTTTCGACTGAGGAGAAAAATCAGGCTATTGAAGCGATCGCTCTGGCTTTAGAATCTGCAAAGGAAGAGATAATACAGGCAAATGTGGCAGATTGTCAAGCTGCTGTGGCTGAAGGTATTGCTAAACCTCTTTATAAACGGTTGCAGTTAGATGAACATAAGTTAAGGGATGCGATCGCAGGGGTGCGTGATGTTGGTAAATTAGATGATCCTATTGGTAAGGTACAAATTCACCGGGAAATTGATACTGGTTTAATTCTCAAACGTATTACTTGTCCTTTGGGGGTTTTAGGAATTATTTTTGAAGCTAGACCAGAAGCTGCAATTCAAATTGTGTCTTTAGCAATTAAATCTGGTAATGGTGTCATTCTCAAAGGTGGGAAAGAAGCATTACGTTCTTGTGAAGCTATAGTTAAAGCCATTAAACAAGGATTATCAAATACTGCTGTTAACCCCGATGCGGTGCAATTGTTGACAACCAGATCAGAAATTTTTGAACTTTTGCAATTAGATAAATATGTAGATTTAATTATTCCCAGAGGTTCAAATTCTTTTGTCAGGTTTGTACAAGAAAATACTCGAATTCCTGTACTTGGTCATGCCGATGGTATTTGTCATCTTTATGTAGACCAATCCGCTGATATTGAGAAAGCAATTAATATTACTGTTGATTCTAAAACTCAATATCCGGCAGCTTGTAATGCCATTGAAACCTTATTAGTTCACAACAGCATTGCGGCAGAGTTTTTACCAAAAGTTGCTGAAGCTTTAGCGGTGCAGAATGTAGAATTAAGAGGTGATAAACGCACTTTAGAAATTTTGCCTAATATTGGTTTAGCAACAGAAACAGATTGGGAAACAGAATACAGCGATTTGATTTTAGCAATTAAAATTGTTGATTTTTTAGAAGAAGCAATAAATCATATTAGTGAATATGGTTCTCGGCACACAGAAGCAATTGTGACGGAAAATTTAGCAGCAGCAGCAACTTTTCAAGCTTTAGTCAATGCAGCGGGAGTTTATCATAATTGTTCTACTCGTTTTGCTGATGGTTTCCGTTATGGTTTTGGTGCAGAAGTGGGAATTAGTACCCAACAAATGCCACCTCGCGGGCCTGTGGGTTTAGAGGGTTTGGTGACATATAAATATCAAATGTCTGGTGATGGTCATATTGTGAAAACCTACACTGGTGCGAATGCGAAATCATTTACTCATCGAGATTGGGAATAATTTTCAAGAAAATAGCGATAATAAATTTCTGGTCAGATTTTGTCTGTTTATCCGTGATTTATCATCGCTATAAAGGTGTTATGATAAAAAACACCCACTTTAACTGATTAATTATACCTTGGTTTACGATAATAGTTGCAAGTATCTCGCCGAAAAGTATCCTGGTGAATTTGCTAAATGGTTACTATCATCAGAAAGTTTAGATATCCAGGTACTGAAAACAGAACTCAATCTCGATCCCATTCGTGCTGATTCTGTTACATTTTTACAAACTTCTCAGGAAATTCTCCATTTAGAATTTCAAACTACACCTAAATCCAAACCACCACTAGATTTTAGGATGTTGGATTATTACACCAGATTAAAACGTCAATACTGGTGTCCAATTGAGCAAGTAATAATTTTTCTGCAACCTAGCGATTCTGAAATTGTCTTTACTACAGAGTATGTAGACAGGAGAACCAGACACGAGTATCGAGTGATTCGTCTGTGGGAAGAAGATCCCGCACCATTGTTAACAAATCCTGGTCTTTTACCATTAGCGACATTAGCAAAAACCGATTCACCAAATACTTTGTTAAAGCAAGTTGCAGACCAGTTAGATATGATCGAAGAAAACCAGGAACGAGTCAATATCTCAACCTGTGTACAGCTTCTAGCGGGTTTGCGGTTTGAAAAGGACATAATTCGACAACTATTTCGAGAGGAAATTATGCAAGAATCTGTGATTTATCAAGATATTCTGCAAAAAGGAAAGCTGGAAGGAAAGCTGGAAGGTATTAACATCGGTAAACAGGAAGGTAAACTGGAAGGAGAGGTATTGTTAATTCTCCGTTTACTTTCTCGTCGCTTTGGTGCGGTTGATGCTGAGACTGAAGAGAGAATTCATCAGTTGTCTACAACTCAATTAGAAAGTTTAGCAGAAGCGATTTTAGATTTTTCTAGTCAAGCTGATGTAATTCGCTGGTTAGAAAATTTGTAAGAAATCAGGAGTCAGGAGTCAGGAGTCAGGAGTCAGGAGTCAGGAGTCAGGAGTCAGAATGTTGATGAAATGAAGAATAGTCCAGAAGTGAGATTTTATCAAAATAATCAAATTTGACTAAAAAAGCCTTTATTCTCCTGACTTGGAGTATTGTCTATAAAAGTGGCTCGTAATCTGTCATAAACTTGACATTTATGGTGATTTGCTGTATACATTATGGAATGTGTCGAGGTCATCGACACCACTCGTCAGAACCTTGAAAACCGCATAACTTCGTTGACTGGTGTCGATTGCTTTTGTAGTAAGGGTTTCGACGGTTGAAGTAGGGAGTTTTTTCTCAATAAGCACTGGTTTTTTCTCAATAAAAAAAGTGGTGTCGATTTGGGTATCTGAAACCCTTGCCCTGTAAGGTTTCTAGAAGTGAACTCTTTACAAACCCACTTCCCCGAAAGGGGATGGAAACTTTATAGCACGAACCTGATTCATTGTAACGCCCTGCTTTACAAACCCACTTCCCCGAAAGGGGATGGAAACGATAAAGCATACGGCATGGTATGCGATCGTTTTTTTTCTTTACAAACCCACTTCCCCGAAAGGGGATGGAAACAAAATGGTTGTTGTTGTCCCTGGGTCATCGGGGGGCTTTACAAACCCACTTCCCCGAAAGGGGATGGAAACGCGGAGAGTCCCGTTTTCAACGATACATGAAACTGGCTTTACAAACCCACTTCCCCGAAAGGGGATGGAAACTTTCTCTCTCTTTTTCAAAATTAAGAAAGCCAATGATCTTTACAAACCCACTTCCCCGAAAGGGGATGGAAACCAAAGCTGTCAAATGCGGACTGTAAAATTGACTTCCTTTACAAACCCACTTCCCCGAAAGGGGATGGAAACGACTCATGTAATCGTTCTTCTTTGCGTGTTCACCTCTTTACAAACCCACTTCCCCGAAAGGGGATGGAAACTCTTTCACCTTTGGTGAAATCTCGTCTTTTAATTTTGCCTTTACAAACCCACTTCCCCGAAAGGGGATGGAAACAACCGAAGCTGCAAATCAAGACAAGGATTTATTTCCGACCTTTACAAACCAACTCCCCCGCAAGGGGATGGAAACGGAAATAGCAGCCGCACCAATCATGTCACCTTCGGCCTTTACAAACCAACTCCCCCGCAAGGGGATGGAAACGTTGTTAGACATTATCTTTTACCTGTACCTAATTGGTCTCCTTTACAAACCAACTCCCCCGCAAGGGGATGGAAACACAACTTCTTCTGAAAAATCTTGGGCATTTTTTTGAACTTTACAAACCAACTCCCCCGCAAGGGGATGGAAACGCATTAATGGTGATGCAATTCCCGTTGCTGTCAATCCTTTACAAACCAACTTCCCCGCAAGGGGATGGAAACAGTGTATCACCGTTAATTGTGATACAGTTACCATTGTTCTTTACAAACCAACTTCCCCGCAAGGGGATGAAAACAATAATTCATTTTCTAGCGCGAGCAAAAAAGGTTGTTGTATTCTCCCAAACACCTTTATCAGTGGTTATTTTTTCAACTTCCGATGTGAATGCTAGTTGTAACTCCTCTAATTTTTCTGGTGATGGTTGTGGTAATAATGAATTACCTTTAAAACTTAAATTAATCGAATTCCAAGATAATTTATGATTTTGTAAATTGCTGTATCTTCCCCGTGGTTCAACTGCTATTTCAATATCTTTAAACCCTACTTGTTTTAGCAAATTCTGGCATTTTTCAGGAGTACCAAGAGTAGAAAGAATATGTGGTAAGGAAATACCAAAAGTTTTAGTCAAAGTAGCTATATAAACAGATGCTAAATAAGCGGTTTCTGGAGGACAAGTAAATGCTATATATCCTCCTGGTTTGAGGTAGTGATAGCACTTGTGTAAAATTGCTGGAATATCAGTCAAGAGTACAATTGCAGAACAACAAAAAATCACATCAAAACTATTTTCATTAAAACTTATCTCTTCTACATCTGCGGCTATTAATTCTATATTCTCTAAGTTCTCTGCGGCAATTTTTTCTCTGGCTTGATGTAGCATTCCTGGACACATATCTACACCAATTACATGACCTTGAGAACCGACTTTTTTAGCTGCGGGAATAGCAACTAAACCTGTTCCAGTGGCAATATCTAAGATTTTTTGCCCTGGTTGAATTGGTACATATTCAAGTAATAAACTGGCTTCCCGTGGGTGCTGAGTACCTTCTTCATGATCATAATTGGTTCTGGTATTGTAAAATTCTATGACCTGCTGTTTGTAAGTTTCCATAAATATTCCTTCAAACCAAGGCTTTTAATAATGCTTGCAATTTAAGCTGTACTTCCGCAAATTCCTTATCAGGATCAGAACCAGCGACAATACCAGCACCTGCATAAAGTCTAGCGCGATCGCCATCAATTAAAGCCGAACGAATACCCACAATAAACTCACAATTTCCTTGTGCATCTACCCACCCCAAAGGTGCAGCATATAAACCTCTTTCAAAACTTTCATAACGGCGAATTTCTGCACAAGCAGTATCTCTAGCAGCACCGGCAACGGCGGGTGTAGGATGTAATTGGGCAACAATTTTTAAAGGATGAATATGAGGAGGAACTACCGCGCTAATTGGTGTCCATAGATGTTGGATATTAGATAATTGTCGCAGACGGGGGGCTAAAATCTGGGGAAATAAACCTAGTTGTGATAGCCGTTGGGTGATAAAATCAATTACTAGTTTATGTTCGTGTTTTTCTTTAGTATTATTCACTAAATTGTTAGCATTTTCCGCATCTTCTGTGGGTGTTTTGCCTCTAGGTGCTGAACCTGCTAAAGCATCGGTAATTAATTGTTGGTTTTGAATGCTAATTAAACGTTCTGGACTAGCGCCAATAAAATTTTGTCCCTGTCCATTGCTGGTAGAAAAGACATAACAATTAGGATGTAAATGCCGCAGATTATTTAAAGATTGAAATAAATCAAAATGATTATTGGATTTGACATCCAGGACATCTGCTAAAACGATTTTTCTTAAATGATTAGCTTGAATTTTCTCCAAAGCCAATGATACCGAATGTTTAAAATGAGCGGATTTTGTAATATGGTTTTTGAGAAAATGACTGGGAGAAATTTCTATTTTGGGTGAATAGTCTGCTAAAGATTGGAGAAGTTCCAGTTTGTTATTTAACTCCCATAATAAAGCTTGAATATTAACATCACCATGAATATTGCTATTCATCACCAAGGTGCAGCAATCTTTTTTGACGGCTACTTGAAATTTAGGGAGAAAAATTGTAGCTGATGGAAATGGGTAATCTGCTTGGTGGTGCTGATCAAAAAAACTGAAGTAACAAAAAAAGTGAGAACCAGCAAATGGTTGGTTAGTATTGCCAAAATTAATCACATTTTTGAGGCAATCTTTGATGAAATTTTCAGTTTTACTAAATCTATGTTTACCAGTAATCTCTAATTTGGTGATAGCATCAATGGCTGCAATAGCTTCACCTTTACTTTTATTTTCAAAGTAAAAATTTAATGTATTGGCTTGGGCAAATTTTTTGAATACAACTAATGGGTCTATGAAATCAATTTTTAAGGAAACACTAACAATTTGCTGGCTATGATTTTCGTAGCACTTTTTTTGAACTGCTAACAGT
The DNA here is from genome assembly GCF_001586785.1 of Sphaerospermopsis aphanizomenoides BCCUSP55. Lineage (GTDB taxonomy): Bacteria > Cyanobacteriota > Cyanobacteriia > Cyanobacteriales > Nostocaceae > Sphaerospermopsis_A > Sphaerospermopsis_A aphanizomenoides_A. The sequence continues at coordinate 7,237 of NZ_LUFH02000127.1, read as the reverse complement.
AATTGATGCAAATCTTTATATTCTACAAAGAAACTGCTGCGGCATGGTGAAATTGTCATGGATGTGTAAGTAAATTTTTTTTAAGTTATCTTCCTAAAGTGTTACAAGTCGTGGTCGTATTTCTATAGGTAGCATATTCAGTGACTATTAGCCAGCCTTGGCGTTGTTTGGTTCTAGGGTTTCCCAGAACTGACGCTGTTTGTGGTGGCAAAATGTAAAGTCAAGTTTTATTACCAGGAGATAAACCAACAATGACAAAATTAGCATTTTTTGGGAATTCACCAAAGTCAAATGTCTCACTAAACTATAAAATTTAATTGATAAGTAAATTTTTAGGTAAGGATTCATGATACAGAATACAGGATTGAGAATGAATGAGAGTTTTCGAGTGATTCTTGATAATTGATGAGAAAACCTACTTCTGTAGCAGACTGCTACAAACAAATATTCTGACTCCTGACTCCTGACTACTGAATTCTTACATTTTTAGTAATTTAACTCATCACGACTGATGACTACAAATCAGATATCAATCCCCAAAAACAAATTATGGATGGCGGCTATCAAACCGCCAATGTACAGTGTTGCTATTATGCCTATATGGGTAGGTTCAGCAGTAGCATTTGCGGAAACTAAAATTTTTAATGGCGTAATATTTGCAGTGTTTATAACTGCGGCAATTTTAATTCTGGCGTGGGAAAATATCAGTAATGATGTTTTTGATGCAGAAACAGGGATTGATAAAAATAAACATCACTCGCTGGTGAATTTAACTGGTAACAAGCAGTTAATGTTTTGGTTAGGAAACTTGTGTTTAGCTGCGGGTTTGTTAGGGATAATTGCGATCGCCCTTTTACAAAAAGACCCAACTGTAATTGGTATAATTTTGCTATGCTGCGGTTTGGGCTATATGTACCAGGGACCCCCCTTTCGTCTAGGATACCAAGGTTTAGGCGAAATTCTCTGTTTTTTTGCCTTTGGTCCCTTGGGAATGACAGCAGCTTACTACAGTCAAACTCAAACTTGGTCAATCACTAATTTAGCCGCTTCTGTAATTGTCGGTATTGCGACTAGTTTAATTTTATTTTGTTCACACTTTCACCAAGTTAAGGATGACATAGCGGCTGGAAAGCGATCGCCTATTGTTCGCTTAGGTACACAAAAAGGCGCACAAGTTTTAGTTTGGTTTACAGCGAGTATTTATCCCTTCAATTTGTTGTTAGTGGGATTAGGAATTTTTCCAATTTGGACGCTATTAAGTTGGGTAAGTTTACCTTTTGCGTTCAAATTATGTCGTCATGTTTTAGAGAATCACAATCTACCAGAGAAAGTAAGTAACTGTAAATTCATTGCTGTGGCGGTGCATTTTTGGAGTTGCTTATTATTTGGTGCAGGATTTATGCTGGGATAATTTTCACAAGTCAAAAGTCAAAAGTCAAAAGTATTACCTCTTTATCAATCAAGAGGATTGAACAAGGAATAAGTTTTTTGTTTTTCCCCTTTAAAGGGGATGCTTTTGACCCGTTTTTTTAGTAAGAATTCAGGAGTCAGGAGTCAGGAGTCAGAATTCTTGTTCAATAATGGAAAATTAACAATGGACAATTGATAATTACTTCTTCCTGGTAGTGAGAGGAATAGAAAATATGAAATTTTTCCTTTTCTCCTGGAAAGGATATTTTTTAAACCTTGAATGAAACAATTTTCAATTGTCAATTTTCCATTATCAATTGAGAAACATGAAATATCAATTTTCATTTCGTCCCATTAGTCAAAAATTCACTCGTCCTGTAATTACGAATCATGGAATTTGGGAAATACGGGAAAGCATAATTATCAGGCTTGTGGATGTGACAGGTAAAGTTAGCTGGGGGGAAATTTCCCCCATTCACTGGTTTGGTACTGAAACTCTAAAACAAGCCTTAGATTTTTGCAGTCAATTAGCCACAGAAATTACACCAGAGATAATTTTTGCGATTCCAGATAAATTACCAGCTTGTCAATTTGGTTTTGAATCAGCACTAGATAATTTTGGAGAAAAGCACGAATTTATAAATTACCAAAATCTTACCTATAGCGGCTTATTACCAGCAGGAGAAGCAGCTTTAAATCAATGGGAAATTCTATGGGAACAAGGATATAAAACATTTAAATGGAAAATAGGTGTTGATGAAATATCCCAAGAATTGCATATTTTCAATTCACTGATTTATAACTTACCTAATTCAGCGAAATTGCGTTTAGATGCTAATGGTGGACTTAGTTATGAAGAAGCTAATTTATGGTTGAAAATTTGCGACAATTTCAAAAATCAAATTGAATTTATAGAACAACCGCTATCTGTAGATAAATTCCCAGAAATGCAGGAGTTAAGTAGTTTTTATAATACACAAATTGCTTTAGATGAATCTGTCGCTACATTACAACAACTTGAATATTGTTATAACCAAGGTTGGCAAGGAATTTTTGTGATTAAACCTGGTATAGTTGGTTCACCATCAAGATTGAGAAAGTTTTGTCAACAGCATAATCTTGATGTGGTATTTTCATCTGTATTTGAAACTGCAATTGGTAGAGAAGCCGCACTCAAATTAGCAGCACAATTATCAAAAAATAACCGTGCAGTAGGTTTTGGCATCAACCACTATTTTACAGAGAAAGACTCAAACTGGCTAGAAAGTTTATGGAACAACCTTTAAAATATCTAGAAAAACTGAAAAATCATGATTGGTTAATTGGTGACGATAGCCAGGAATTTTACAAAATAGCCACAGAATTATATTTACAATTAACCCAATTATCCAAAATAAATAAACCACCAAAAATAATTTTAGCTGAACGTGAACCAGTAAGATTTTTAGCTAGTTTCATTGCCGCTTGTGCTGCTAAATGTCCTGTGTTTTTATGTAATCCCGACTGGGGTAAAAATGAATGGGAAGAAGTTTTTAATTTAGTCCAACCAGATTTAGTTTGGGGACTGGGGACTGGGGACTGGGGACTGGTGACTAGGAAAAATAATTTATCACCTTTATCACCAATCGAAAATTGGATTATGATTCCTACTGGTGGTTCTTCAGGCAAGATTAAATTTGCTATTCACACCTGGGAAACATTAACAGCATCTGTACAAGGTTTTACCGAATATTTTCAGTTAAATTCAGTTAATTCTTTTTGTATTTTACCACTATATCATGTCAGTGGTTTAATGCAATTTATGCGAAGTTTTACAACTGGTGGTAAATTAGTGGTTACTCAATTTAAAAAAATTGAATATTCTATAATACCAAATATTAAGCCTTCAGATTTTTTTATTTCTTTAGTTCCCACCCAGTTACAACGTCTCCTACAAAATCCAGAGTTAACAAAATGGTTATCTCAATTTCAAACTGTACTTTTAGGAGGTGCGCCGACATGGGAGGAATTATTAGAAAAAGCGAGATTTCATCGAATTAGATTAGCACCTACCTATGGAATGACAGAAACAGCCTCTCAAATTGCTACTCTCAAACCTAATGATTTTCTGAAGGGTAAAAATAACAGTGGACAGATTCTACCCCATGCCAAAATTACTATTGATAATTTCACAGGAAACCTGAATCTCCAAGCTAAATCATTGGCTTTAGGTTACTATCCACAACTTTGGGAAACTCCAGATAATTTCTCAGTAGATGATATTGGTTTTTTAGATGCAGATGGATATTTACATATTATTGGACGCAGTAGTAACAAAATTATTTCTGGTGGTGAAAATATTTACCCCATAGAAATTGAAGCAGCGATGAGAAAAACAAACTTGATTATTGATGTTTGTGTAATTGGGATACCTGATAAATATTGGGGACAAGCATTAACAGCTATTTATATTCCTAAACATCCAAATGTAAGCAGTTTAGAAATTGAAACCCAACTCAAAACTCAACTAAGTAAATTCAAAATTCCTAAATATTGGATTCCCATAGACAAATTACCCCGTAACGCCCAAGGTAAAATTAACCGCCAACAGGTTCAACAAATAGCCCTAGATTTTCTGGACAACTCAACTCTGAACTCTTAATTATCAATTATCAATTATCAATTATCAATTACATAATTTCTTCCCTTGACTTTCTTCTCTCTGCGCCCTCTGCGTCTCTGCGGTTCGTTTCCAACCAAGAAATCATATCATCTGGTAATTCCTGCTTAGTTCTACTACTCACATCAATACAAACGTGCCTAGTAATTGCTTTGGCAACTATTACATCATCCAGAGTAATTTCATAGCTAATTTCAAACTTATCCATACCTATCTTTTGAGGAATTAAACTAATCATCAACTTATCACCACAATACATAGGACGTAAAAAATCGACATTGGCATGAACAATGGGAAAAGCCAGAGATGGACGAGTAAAAAAAGCTTGAATATTTATACCAGAATGTCCTAGAGATTCTTCGTAGGCTTCATGACACATACTTAAAATATTAGCAAAATAAACAACTCCAGCAGCATCCGTATCTGCAAATCTGACAGTGCGTTGATATGTAAAAATCATTGTTTGCATTTCCTCAATAAAAACAGAAAGCAGGCATGATGCCTGCCCTACAAACTCAATTTACTCTACTTACAAATGTTAGCAATTTAATGGCATATATATATCTTCAGAACTGGGATTAAGATAAGGACGTTGCACATCAATTAAATGTTGTGCAAAGTGTTGATCAATGATCCGCATTCTTTCTTCAATGGCATTTTTACCTTTTTCCCAGGCTTCTAATAAAGCATTAGCAACAATTTGACATCTGTTCATCCCAAAACTTTCTTCTGGGGCAAATTTTTGGTTTGGTGCTTCTGCTAAACTCAGTCCGGGAGCTAAAAATTTAGTAAATAAGGGAATTTCTGGCTGAAAATAAGATTGATGCTGTTTATAAACTACCTGAAGAATTCTGTGAATGACTGGATAATCTTTTCTTTCAAAATGAAGTACACCAGCATCATAACGCCCATAAGTTAATGGGTTATAAAGCACTTCAAAACTAAAGGGAATATTGGCGGTGTTGAAATGTTGTGTCAGGGTATCCATGAGAGCGATCGCACCTAATGGACTAACATGAAAATAAATTCGCCCTACTTCTAAATTATTCTCTCCTGTACTTTGATGTTCTTGTCCTAAATTACTAACTGCTACATAGCGACCATTTTGTAAGCGATTTTTTGGCATCCAAATAGCAATTAAATCACCCACTTGCACGGATTTTTTACTAGCTTTGAGATAGCATTCTGGCTCAACATATAATGTTAAATCATTTTTAGTGACTGCCAAACTTCCATCCGGTTCTAGTCGTAAAACTTCCCAATTACAATCATAATGGCCATTACCATGATTGTGCTGATGTAATTGTTCATAAAAGTCCCAATCAATGCCCACATTAGAACTTTGATCTAAAGTCTTTTGGGGTGAATAATTGTCCTGTTCTGCATTGACTGATAAAACAGTTTGCAAAGACCCATTATAATAAATACCATGCAGAAAGTTTCGCAGTAATAAAGCCAGATATTTATGTTGTAAATCTGGTGAATTTTTTTTAAATCTATTTGCGACTGTAGTTGGCAGTGCAAAAGGTTGATAATTGGGATGTTGAATACAAAAGTTAGGCTCAATTTGAATATTGGCGGCAATATCAAATAAAGTATTGATGATCTGATTGGTAGAATTGTCTAACATTAATAAATTTGCACCTCCACATTGAAAATACTAACTACAATACTAGCAACCGCGTAGGCGAGTTTTTTCGTAAAAAATTCGTAGGAGTTGTTTGTCTTCAGGTTGTACGGTTTTGTTGTATCCCTTGACAGGTTGGAGAATTTCTGATTCGGAAATGCCAAAAATAGTTAACACAGATTTTTCTGGCATAGTTAACAAATTTTTAGCTACTTTCAGCATACAGAGGTGAGTATTATCAAAGTATTTGCGGGATTCAATAATATTTTGAATTTGGTGGGTTAGTGCTAAACCTGCAAACTGAATCACACGCAAAATCAAGTCTGGACGCTCATCTAAAATCAAGGGAAAAGCCTGGAGATAAGCACGAATTACAGCCAAGATAGAAGGTTGAATTACCTCTAGGGGAATGATTGCCAAATTTAGAGATTCTTCTAATTCTAAACATGGATCTACTACCAAACTTGAAAGCCAAATTTGGATGTAACTTGCTAATAATGTTCCTAAATCAAAAGCTGGATCTCCCCAGGTGCAAGCTTCCCAATCAATTACTCTCATTAAGCAATTATCTAGTTGTTGCCAACGGGAGTGTACCAAAATATTGTTTAGCTGCAAATCGTTGTGAGTCAAACAGCAAGGTTGCCATTCATAAGCTAAGTCAGCAATTGCTGATTCTAAACTTTCGTAGCGTTGATAGAGTACATGAAACTTGAGTGCTTCAGTAGGAATCTGGCTAAAAATATCTTGATTAATTGCAGCTACCCCTTGGGTGGGATTATAAAAGTGATAGCGGAACTGCCCTTGGGGCGCGGTATTCATAAAATCACGATACTCTCGCCGCTGAAAGGTGGAACTATGTAATCCTGCTAGTGTAGTACCAATGGCAGTGGCAATTTCTGTGGGGAAAACATCATTATTTTCGTAGAATTTACCCAGTTCCACATATTCGCTTAAGTAGCTACGGACAAGGATAGAATTTTCTTCATCAAAATGTAGTAATAGTGATGCCAGCGCCGAAATATTGCCAAGAACTGGAAACTTCTGGAGTAATTGGTGAAATAGCCACTCATTAAATAATTGATGGTTACTGCTATCAAAATTAAAGCCTCGTTCTTGTTTAACCAGCAGTTTCCGATTATCTGCCAGATTCACCAATAAATTCCGATTATTACCGCCATTTTCTGGCAACTCAGATTCATATAATGCGCCATCTTCTGAGCTACACAGACCTACATTTTGCAGATACTGGATAACATTTTGAGAAGACAGTGATAATATCATGTATGATTTTCCTAGTTTCTGAAATTGCTGAGAGAATTACTGAGGTCAGAGTTGATTTCGCCTAATGATATTTCGGTAGACAGTCACAAAAGAGTAAGCATTAATCACGATTGCTACTATCTATTAATATCTTATTTATGCTGGTAAAACCTGCCAAAATGGCAAAATAACCTTTATTTTTCCTTTAAAGTATACTGAGAATACCATAAAATCTTTACATTATTATCTTTACATTATTGACAATACTAACTCTAGTATAT
>NZ_LUFH02000126.1 GCF_001586785.1 Sphaerospermopsis aphanizomenoides BCCUSP55 | reverse complement strand
AATCTTACCAAATATAAATAAAAATCATACAACAATATTATTAAAACATTAAGAAGAACAAATTCGTTCTGCTCTAGAAGATATAATAAAAAATCTCACTGAGAAATCAAGGAAAAAAGGTATATATAACCAAGATTTTTCTATTACAGACAATAGAGATAAAATTATTGCAAATTTAAGCTTAGGTTTTTGGACAACACTTCTGACACAGACAAAGAGAGAAGATAATAATTATTTAAACAAGATTTTTATTCCTTGCATTCAGAATATATTTCCTAATGCAAAAAGCAACGAACGTACCCGTACAGTTATAGAACCTCTATTAACAGGCATTAAAGATTTAAGAAACCGTGTGTTTCACCATGAACCAATTTGGAATTACCCTAATCTTAAACAAAGATATGATAATATTTATAAGGTTATTAACTGGATTGATCCTAATCTTGACATTTGGTTAAGACAAGATGCTAAAGTTGACCGTTTTCCTGAGATTTATCAAAATCTTTCTGAAGAAGTTAAGCTACTAACACAGAAAAATAAAACAATGAAAATTCAATATCAAGATGGCGGTTATGCTGTTAAGTGGGTTGGGTTGAGTAAGGAAAGCAAACAATAAGAATGTGTTTTTCTGGATTTAGCTGCACTTAAACCAACCTACAAATTTATTTCTCAATAGTGTTTAAATATTTTATAATTGTTTGTTGTCTTGACAATTATTGATAATATCAGTCTTACCTTATCTTTTTCTATATCACTATCAACTAACCGTTTTGTAGTAACTGAGACTTTTGTGATTAGTTTATCATCTTGCAGCAAACAGTAAAATGGTTTTTCATCAGGCTCAGGTTCTAATTCTTTAATTTCATCTAGCTTTGAAGGACAACGTAGACCATCAAACAATGTTTTGAGCCGATTATCAATATCACCAGAATTGTTTACTATACCGCCTAAAGGTTCTGAAGTTAAAAGTATAATATCAATTTCTGCAATCAGGTCTAGATTCTCACGAATTAAAGGAACAAATTGAAAATTACCGAATTTCTGTTCAAAGCAGAACTCGTTTTCATAGCCTGGTGGAGTAGTTTCTAAAAGTTGATATTTTTCTAAACCTTTTAATGGTGGTTCAGACCATAGAACTTTTAACTGCTTGTGAAAATATTGTCTGAGCCGATGTTTGTCTTTTGCACTTGCTTTATTGCCAGATTTTAAAATTCCTTCGTAAAAAAGAGTAAATTCCATGTAATAAACCTTACAACTCATTGAGAAAACTATATCACTTTCTTGCGTCTTCTTTGCGCCTTTGCTCCTTAGCGCCTTTGCGCGAAATAAAAAATCTACTAACCTGACACAAATTCTTCAGCTAAAAGCCTACCTTCAACCGGTTCATATTCATCTTCCAATAACCATAACTGAACAGCTTCATAACTATTACTAGAAAATACAACCTTATCACCCTGTTTAGGATCATAAATTTGACACTTTCCCTCACTATCACAAAGTAATAACAGAATGTATGGAGGCGATAACATCGAATCTATCCATACTTCTGTAAATTCCCAATTATTCTTGATTTCCCAACACCCATTTTTCATTACTAAAACGCTGCAAAAACTCAGGATAATTCATCAAATCATCAACAGATGCAGATGGCGACATTTCCACCCAATTTCCCTCAGCATTCAACTTATCTACATAAAAATAAAATGCCTCTTGATCATCCCGATGCGATAAAACATAAGCACGTAATTCCTTCAGATTCATACATTGAAAATTAGGCTGATTCATACCACCTACTTTTATCCTTCCTCAAGCCACTGTTCATAACCACAAATAAGCAATTTTTCTTTTAAATTATCAATTGCTTCAGGTGTAGGTATATCAATTGATTGCACCCGATATATATCATTGAGTACAACACTATAATCTTTGCCACTATAGTAAGCTACAACTTCAGCTAAATTTCTATCTGACATTTCTTCACTAAGTAATGCTAAAAGAGGTAAATAATTTTGTGGTTCTATACCCTTGGGAAAAGCACATTGAATTAATTTATATGTACTTTGTAGATGTGGTGAAATAGTGATTTGCATGATTAATTACCAGTTAAAGGAAAAGGTAGATGAATATATACAAGAAAATCCACACCTTGAGCAGAAGCGGCTCTCACTGCTTTTGCATCTGCTGTGGTGGTGACAATACCTAGTTGATCACCTGTACCTAAAATAATAATATCGTTTATTCCTATTTTTCGTGTTGGTTGCAGGTTTAAAGCTCTAGGTGATGGGTTATCAGGGATGATAGTTACTCTTTGCAAAAAGCGATTAGCTCTATTTTGTTCTGATAGTCCGCCAATTGTTTTGACTATGGTGGTAAACTCAGAAAATGCGGTTTGAGTCATTACCATTTCTTGTTCATTTAGATATTGTCGCAACACATAACGGGTAGTAGAATTTTCCGCTATAAAAGCTATAGCAGTGCCAGTATCTAAATTAATCATTCAAACATTTTTCTAATAACAATGGTAAATAGGTTATATACTTTAGCATTTTTTAAGTTTTTACCCAAAAGTAATAAGGAAATTCATTTCCTTGCGGGACTTCTGCAAATTTTTCTCTTCTTCCTTCGTGTCCTTCGTCCCTTCGTGGTTCAATCCTCTTCCTTCTTTGCGTCTTTGCGTGAGAAAAAAACAAAAAAACGGCAGAGAACCGAAATTCCCCACCGCTTATTTAATAATTGAAAAAAATCCTAACTACAACTCAACACCAGGGGTTAACAACTCCCGACGCGGTTGAGAACTAACTTGCACAACACCATTTTCATCAACGTCAACAAGAGCAGTATCACCGTCTTTGATGCGTCCAGACAGAATTTCTTCCGCTAAACTATCTTCCAACAAGCGCATAATTGCCCGACGTAATGGCCTTGCACCGTAGCTGGGGCTGTAACCCTCTTGAATTAGGCGGTCTTTGAAGCGGTCTGTGACTTCTAAGACAATACCTTTCTCAGTCAACCGACCAAACACTTCCTTCAGCATGATTTCGGCGATTTCGGTAACTTCAGCCTTATTCAACTGACGGAAGACGATAATTTCATCCAAACGGTTCAAGAACTCAGGACGGAAGTATTGCTTCAGTTCCTCATTCACCAAAGAACGAATCCGGTTGTATTGAGATTCAGTTTGATCCTCAGCAAACTCGAAACCAATACCGCTACCGCCTTTTTCAATTACCTTAGAACCAATGTTAGAAGTCAAAATTAACAAAGTGTTCTTAAAGTCTACTGTGCGTCCTTTAGCATCAGTCAAACGACCATCTTCTAAAATTTGCAGCAGCATATTGAATACATCGGGGTGTGCTTTTTCGATTTCGTCAAACAGCACCACGGTGTAAGGACGACGGCGTACAGCTTCCGTTAACTGACCACCTTCGTTATAACCAACGTAACCTGGAGGTGAACCAATCAACTTACTGACGGTGTGACGCTCCATGTACTCGGACATATCCAAGCGAATCATTGCTTCTTCAGAACCGAAGAAGTAAGAAGCCAAGGATTTCGCTAATTCGGTTTTACCAACCCCAGTTGGACCAGAGAAGACAAAACTGGCGATCGGTCGATTTGGATTCTTCAAACCAACACGAGCGCGGCGAATAGCGCGGGAAACAGCCTTCACAGCGTCATCTTGACCAATGAGGCGCTGATGTAAGGTGTCTTCCATGTGCAGCAATTTCTCAGACTCAGACTCAGTGAGTTTGTTCACCGGTACACCAGTCCAAGAAGCCACAATGTGGGCGATGTCTTCCTCTGTCACCACAGGTTCAACACCATCACCACCGGCTGCATTGGTTTTAGTTTGAGCAATGGTACGGATTTCCGCTTTAATTTCCATTTCTCTGTCGCGCAGTTCTCCAGCACGGTCAAAGTCTTGAGAACGGACAGCATCATCCTTTTCTTTTAAGATTTGCCGCAGTTCCTTGTCTAACTCCTTCGCTGCTGGGGGTAGCTGGGAGTTAATCAAGCGTACCCGTGAACCGGCTTCGTCGATTAAGTCGATGGCTTTATCTGGGAGGTAGCGATCGCTGATATATCGATCAGACAATTTCGCCGCCGCTACTAAAGCTTCATCGGAGATTTTTAACTTGTGGTGTTGCTCGTAGCGATCGCGCAAACCATATAAAATTTCAATTGTTTCATCAACGGTCGGCTCACCCACCATCACAGGTTGGAAGCGTCTTTCCAACGCTGCATCCCGTTCAATGTGCTTCCGGTACTCATCCAAAGTAGTTGCACCGATACACTGCAATTCACCCCGCGCCAAAGCTGGCTTGAGGATATTTGCTGCATCAATCGCCCCTTCAGCCGCACCTGCACCGATTAGGGTATGAACCTCATCAATAACAAGGATGACATTACCCGCCGAGCGGATTTCATCCATGATTTTTTTTAGGCGTTCCTCAAATTCACCTCGGTACTTCGTTCCTGCTACCAGCAAGCCAATATCGAGAGTGACAACACGCTTATCTTCGAGAATGTCGGGGACATCCTTGTTAGCAATCCGGCTCGCTAGACCTTCAGCAATAGCCGTTTTACCAACCCCTGGTTCACCAATTAACACTGGATTATTCTTAGTCCGGCGACCCAAAATTTGAATTACACGCTCAATTTCTTTAGCGCGTCCTACCACAGGATCGAGTTTATTGTCTGTGGCCATTTGGGTCAGGTTGGAACCAAATTCATCCAAAGTCGGGGTTTTTGTACGACCAGATGAACCTCCTCCTGGTGAAACTTCGGCAGTTTCTCCCAACATTCGGATTACCTGAGTTCTCACCTTAGATAAATCCACACCGAGGTTTTCTAATACCCTGGCTGCTACACCTTCCCCTTCGCGGATGAGGCCCAACAGCAGATGCTCGGTGCCTATGTAGTTATGCCCCAGTTGGCGTGCTTCTTCCAAGGATAGTTCTAGAACTCGCTTTGCCCGTGGCGTAAACGGAATTTCCACGGCGACAAAGCCTGAACCTCGACCTATGATTTTTTCAACTTCAATGCGGGCATCTTTGAGATTAACGCCCATTGATTTCAGCACCTTGGCGGCAACTCCTGTGCCTTCCCCGATCAGACCCAGGAGGATCTGCTCGGTTCCAACAAAGTTGTGACCTAAACGGCGGGCCTCTTCTTGGGCCAGCATGATTACCTTAATGGCTTTTTCTGTGAAGCGTTCAAACATGGCATCCTTCCCATCACCTGCGTCGTGCCGGTACGCTGATTTTAGCACAGGCTAAAAGTTTGGATGTCTGTATACAAATTTTTGACATCCAATCGCCACTACAGATGGTGATGAGTTAATTGCTAACTTTTTATTACTTTTTGTGTAGTTTGTGTACTGAGGAGGTTGAATTTATCAGGCTTTTTGGGACTAATGATAAACATTTGATGCCTTTATGTTGAGATATTGTTTATCTAATCCCAAGCAGAAATTAATATCATATAAAATACCTATATGTCAAGAATTATCTTGATCAATAAGATTTGGTTATTGAAAAGCTAAATTTAGTTTAAAATTCTCATTAAATAGTAGTCATTAGTCAGTGGTCAGTAGTCAGTTGTTAGTAAGCAGAAATCAATAAATTACCAACTGTCAATCACCACTTACTAATGCGATCGCTCACTATGGTCTTCCATTCTTCTAAAGTCTTCATAAATTTGGGATGTTGTAAGTCAGAAAGCCACAGGATCAGGGCATCTTCATCATTATCTTTGTAGTAACGTGGTCTTCTGCCAGCCGTTTTAAAGCCAAATTTTTGATATAAAGAGATTGCTGGTTGGTTAGAAGCTCGAACTTCGAGGGTAGCGCGTTCCAAACCGCGATCGCTGGCTGTTTTGAGTAAAGAATATAATAAAGCCTGTCCTAAACCTTGATGTTGATATTGAGGATGAATTGCCAAAATTGTAATGTGTGCTTCTTCTAAAATTGACCAAAAACAACCCATTCCCAACAACTGGGAACTAGAAAACGGGGAAAATAAACCTAAAAAAACACTATTGGGGCTTTCCAACTCTCGACGGTAGCCATCCATAGTCCACAAACCCTGAAAACAAGCTTGATCTAGCTCCAGCAGTTCACTTAAATGCTCTACGGTCAATGATTGAATTTTTAAATTTAGTAAATTCACGGTTAAGGGGGACTGGGGAAGAATAGGGTGTAGGGTGTGGGATGTAAGGAAGAGGAGGAAGTTTGCCAAATTACCAATCACCAATTACCCATTTTCCATTACCAGCAACGCTGTAGACTGGGAATTGGAAAGCTAATTCACGCTTTTAATTTTTTTGACAAGGACAACTTTTATTAGATATGGTATCGACTTATCCTGTCGGGGTTCAACCTTCTGGCAATCAATATTTACCTCAAAGAGCGATTAACACAACTCTCTCGCCAAATCAAGAACTCCTACCCGTGAGTGCTAGAGTTAATCATCATGACTCCCTGGAAATTGGTGGTTGTGATGTGACAACCCTGGTTAAGCAATTTGGTTCACCTTTATATATTTTAGATGAAGAAACGCTACGGACAGCTTGTCGGCAATACCGCGATACATTCAAAGAATACTACAAAGGCGAATCTCAAGTATTGTACGCTTCCAAAGCATGGAATTGTCTAGCTGTTTGTGCCATTGTGGCCTCAGAAGGCTTAGGAATTGATGTAGTATCTGGCGGTGAACTATACACGGCACTCCAGGCAGGTGTGAGTCCAGATAAAATCTATCTACATGGCAATAATAAATCTCGGGAGGAGCTAATTTTAGCGATCGAGTCAGGTTGTACCATTGTGGCCGATAACTGGCACGAATTGCACACCTTGGTGGATATTGTAGAGACATCATCTACAACTTCGGCAGGAAAAATCCGGATTATGTTGCGGTTAACTCCAGGGATTGAATGCCATACCCATGAATATATCCGTACCGGACATTTAGATAGTAAATTTGGCTTTGATCCCAATGATTTAGAAACAGTATTTGCCTTTGTTAGCAAACAACCGAGTTTAAATTGTGTGGGGTTACACGCTCATATTGGTTCGCAAATTTTTGAACGTCAACCCCATCGGGATTTAGCTGCTGTGATGGTACAGTGGTTGCAGGATGCGGCAAAATATGATTTGCAACTGACAGAGCTAAATGTTGGTGGTGGTTTAGGAATTAAGTACACCGAATCAGATGATCCTCCAAGCATTGAAGAATGGTCAAGGGCAATTTGTGAAGTAGTTCAACAAGCTTGTGCTGATCTCAATTTACCCTTGCCTAAATTACTTTGTGAACCAGGGCGATCGCTGATTGCCACAGCTTGCATTACCGCCTACACTATTGGTTCAGCAAAAATCATTCCTGATATTCGCACTTATGTGACAATTGATGGAGGAATGTCTGATAATCCCCGTCCCATCACTTATCAATCAGTTTATCGGGCAGTAGTAGCTAACAAAATGTCTGCTGCTTTAACAGAAACAGTCACATTGGCTGGTAAACATTGCGAATCAGGAGATATTCTGATTAAAAACGCCCAACTGCCAAAAACTGAACCAGGTGATATTCTCGTAGTTATGGGAACTGGTGCATACAATTACAGTATGGCATCTAACTATAATCGCTTGCCCCGACCAGCGGCTGTTTTAGTGGCGAATGGCGAAGCAAATTTAATTTTGCAACGTGAAACTTATCAAGACATCATTCGACAAGATTGCCTACCAGAAAGACTGAAATAGTCAAAGGAGTATGGCTTACGCCACGCTATGCCTACGGCACGCTGCGCGTTAGCGGAGCTTTCGCTGTCTTCGATACGCTATCAGTAGTTGAGTAGTATGGCTAACGCCACGCTTCGCTATCAGTGGTTCAGAATGAAAAACCAGTAGTTGAGTAGTATGGCTAATGCCACGCTATGCCTACGGCACGCTGCGCGTTAGCGGAGCTTTCTCTGTCTTAGATACGCTATCAGGAGTTCAGTAGTTCAGAATAAAGAAAAAACCCAAAATTCTGGTTCTGTAACTCCTGTAACTCCTGTAACTCCTGTAACTCCTGTAACTCCTGTAACTCCTGTAACTCCTGTAACTCCTGTAACTCCTGTAACTCCTGAATTCTTATTTATCCAGATGTCATGAGAAATTGGTGGAAGCAATGGCTGATAAACCTAGGGTGGTCACAGTCCTTGCTGTTTGGGACTCTGGATATTGTGTTGGTGCTGGCGCTAACATATATGATCCTGGTGATTATAAGTGAACGTCGCACGCTGTGGATGGTCAGGGGATTTATACTCTTGATGTTGGCCTCAGCATTCAGCGGCACTTTGGGGCTACCTCTACTCAATTTCGTTCTCGAAAAGTTAGTGATTGGTTGTGCTGTAGCAATGGCTGTGGCACTTCAGTCGGAGTTTCGCCGCTTCTTGGAACAACTGGGAAGAGGTGAGTTCAGGTTATTATTTCAACCCAACCGTTTGACAGTCCCCAAATCTGATAGCGTGATTGATGAAATTGTCGAAGCTGTCAAAGAACTGTCCAAAAATCGGATTGGTGCTTTGCTAATTTTGGAGACTTCAGGACCAATTGATGAGCGAGATTTTTCTGTACCGGGAGTAAAGTTAAATGCAGAGGTGTCTAAAGAGCTAATACAGACAATTTTTCAGCCAAAAACTTTACTCCATGATGGGGCAACTTTAATCCGAGGTTCGCGCATTGTGTCATCAGGTATAATTTTACCACTTTCAGGACGCACAGCCTCGCGCCAATTAGGTACACGCCATCGGGCAGCAATGGGAATTACTGAACGGGTCGAAAATTGCATCTGTGTCGTTGTATCAGAAGAAACGGGTTCTATTTCCTTAGCGGAACGAGGAACTTTATACAGACCACTGACAATTAGGAAGCTAAAGGAGTCTTTAGAGACTCGATTTTCTCCTACTGTAGATCGGGAAGCTGTAGCACCTGGTCTTCTCAGTTTAATTCGTCAAGTTAGTGGTCAGACACTAGCACTGGTTTCACGTTTACTCAGATTACCATTGTCTGCTTCTCGCCAAAAAAATAAGACCGAAAAATGACTACACAACATACTGAACTGCAATATTTACCCTCTGATTTACAACTAGAATTACTTCCCCAGCACGTTGCGGTGATTATGGATGGCAATGGTCGATGGGCTAAACGTCAAGGTCTACCAAGAATTATGGGTCATAAGCGGGGAGTTGATGCCCTCAAAGATTTGTTGCGCTGTTGTAAGGATTGGGGCATTAAAGCCCTGACTGCTTATGCTTTTTCGACGGAGAACTGGAAAAGACCCCAGGAAGAAGTGGAGTTTTTGATGAGTCTGTTTCAGCGTGTTTTGCGTCAAGAACTACGAGAAATGGTAGAAGAGAACGTACAAATTCAGTTTGTGGGCAATTTGCAAGCTTTACCAAAAGCACTCCAAGAAGAAATTTCTCGTTCAATGGCAGAAACTAAGGATAATTGCAGTATTAAGTTTACAGTAGCCACAAATTATGGCGGTAGACAGGAAATTTTACAGGCTTGTCGGGCGATCGCCCAAAAAGTCCAGGAAGGTATATTAAAACCAGATGAAATCTCTGAAGAATTGTTTGAAAGTCATTTATATACAGCAGGAATAGCAGACCCGGATTTACTCATCCGCACCAGTGGAGAAATGCGACTTTCTAATTTTCTGCTTTGGCAAATGGCCTATGGAGAAATTTATATTACTGACACGCTGTGGCCAGATTTTGACAGAAAAGAGTTTCACCGGGCTTTATGTGCCTATCAGCAACGAGAAAGGCGTTTTGGGAAAGTGTGATAATTTGGGATTTTAGATTTTAGATTGTCGATTTTTTTAGATCCATTCCGATTGGTTGGTTATTATTTCCCCATCTGTACACAACTTCAAAAACCCTTCTCTGCTGAAAATGAAAATAAGTGTTTTTATGCCCTTGGCACTATGCCTGACTGGATGCTCATTAATATCACCTTTAATATTGATTCCAGCACCATCTTCATTCCAGACAAGGATTGGCTCAAATATACCTACTTCTAATCAGCCTTGTGTTAAAATTCAAAGTTACAATCAATCAGAATTATCACTCAGAAAAAATATTCTATCTGAAGCTGCTGCTACTTTTTCATTGGGAAATTTTGAAAAATTAGAAAATTATTACAGTCTTTATAAACAAAGAAACAGTAGAACACCGTCAGGTTTGTGGAAGCTAAGATTTTTTTATGATGGACTTTTTGATACTGATTTAACTAACTATGACAATGAAAACAGTTGGATAAAAGTTGAAACTAAAATCCGGGAATGGATTAAAACATATCCTCAATCTCCTGCTCCTTACATTGTCTACAGCAACTTTCTCCTCAGACGTGGTTGGCATTTTAGAGGAGGTGGTTTTGCTCACGAAATCCGTCCCGAAGCTTGGGAAAAATTCAATACTAATATTCAATTAGCCAAGAATGTTCTGGAAAAAAACAAAGAACTTGCCAGTGTTGATCCTCAGTGGTATGCGAATATGCTACATATAGCTAGATTACAAAGCTGGCACAAACGGGAAGTTAAAAAGCTATTACGGGAAGCTTTATCTAAAGAGGCTTACTATCACGAAACTTACTATGAAGTTTTTGAATATTTATTACCAAAATGGGGTGGTAGCTTTGAAGAAGCTGAACAGTTTGCAGATGATGCGGTTGTAATCACAAGCAAATGTGAAGGAAAAGGATTTTACACTCGCATTTATTGGAGAGCATTCAATGAAATTCGTGAATTTCATAGTAATGCATTTCATTCTACACCAGCAAATTGGCAAAAAATGAGTCAGAGTTTTGAGGATATTGTTAAATATTACCCTGTTTCGTGGAATGTCAATAGTTATGGTAAGTTTGCGTGTTTTGCTGGAGATAAGGCAAAAACTAAGGAATTGCTCACAAAAATAGGCAGTAACCCAATTCCGGAAGCTTGGAAACAATCTGGACTCGATTTCTCATCTTGTCAAAAATTGGCGTTTGAGTCATAAACTATGTCACCATAGTGTTTTTCAGTTAGATGAAAACAGACAGTGATTATAAAACATGGCTTATGTCAAGCTGCGCTATCAGATACAAAAAGACTTTCACATCTGTTAAGAGTTCCCTGCTATAAAATCTACAATTAAATTATGGGCCTGCGAAAATTGCTTGTTCTATATCTTGCCGACTGAGGGAATATTTAAAGGAACGTTGAATATCCTGACCGTTGTCTCCAGCTTGAATGTATCTAACTGTGATTTGTTCAATATCTAGCCAGAGTTCTGCTTGCCAGCTAGGTTTTTGCAAGCGCCAACAATGTAGCTCATTATCATCTTGTTGGCAACCTTGTTCTTTTAGCCATTGTTCAATTTGTGGTAGAGGATGACTATATAAAGGTGTATGAGAGGGAAGCATAGGCAATTCAAAATTCAAAATTCAAAATTATTAATTTGTATTGGTTGAGATAACTGGGAAATATGAGTGATTTGCTGTTGTGTATTGAGGTTGGGAATTTGGGTTTGTAACCTAGGTTCACCACGAAAAACAGCAACCGCGATCGCTAATACTAAACAACCGACAAAGGTTAAACCTAAGACAAATAATACAAAAATTTCTCCTGCTGATAAAGGGCGATCGCTTGCATCCAGATACATTGATTTTGAGAAATCATAGGGTTTATGCACAGGATGGTTTAAATCTGTTGGTGCTTGAATGACACCAAAACGAGAATAGCCAATCTTTA
Source organism: Sphaerospermopsis aphanizomenoides BCCUSP55 (assembly GCF_001586785.1). Classification (GTDB taxonomy): domain Bacteria; phylum Cyanobacteriota; class Cyanobacteriia; order Cyanobacteriales; family Nostocaceae; genus Sphaerospermopsis_A; species Sphaerospermopsis_A aphanizomenoides_A. Next base: position 3,966 of record NZ_LUFH02000126.1, on the reverse strand, counting down.
AATCATAGCTTAAACGCCGTTCTGGATGACTCAGAGTAGCGTAAGCTTCGTTAATTTGTTGAAATTTTTCTGTAGCAACCGTAGCAGGTAATTCTGTGGTATCAGGGTGATACTGTTTACTCAGTTCCCGAAAAGCGCGACGGATATCAATCACCGACGCTGACGGATGCAGTCCTAGCAGGGAATAATATGTTTGTTCTGGTGTTAGTTTTGTCCCGGTTTGACTCACGGCTTTGTTTCACTTTGCTCACATCTGTTTTTTTATATTTTAAATTATGACTACAGCTGCCGTGCCAGTGAGATACAGGAAGTTGACATTAAACGCAGATAACCGCAGATAATTTTTTGCTCCTTGGTGGACGCAGGAAGCAAACATCAAAATATTGACTTTCATCCTGTTCATCCTTAAATCCTGGAAATCCTGATTCTGACTATTAAATTAAATCAGCACGTGGTTTAAAACTTTCAATTTCCCGCAATTTTTCATAAAGTTGTCTTTCTTCATCTGTGAGGGTTTTCGGAGTGACTATTTGCACTTCCACTAACTGATCACCACGTTTTCCGTTTTCACCGGGATAACCTTTATTAGCTAACCGAAACCTTTGTCCAGACCTAACTGCTGGCGGAATGGTCATTTTTACAGGACCGTCTAGGGTTGGTGCTTCGACCTGTCCTCCTAAAACTGCTTCACTGGGGGTTACAGGAATTTGACAGAAGATATTAGAACCTTCTAGTTTAAATAGCGGATGAGGTTCAACAGTAATTTTTAAGTATAAATCGCCGCCACCAATACCTTGATTTCGCAAACGGATGGTTTGACCTGTCACCATCGCAGGGGGCATAGTTACTTCCAGCGATCGCCCATCTTCTAAGCGTATCCTTTCATTACCACCTTGATAAGCCTTTTCTAGTGGTAAAGTTAATCTTGCTTCTATATCTCTGCGAGTGGTGCGGGGTGGGGTGTTAACTGTATAAGCAACTTTGGTTCTAGGAGTCCGAAACGGGTCGCTAGTTGTGGTATTACCTGCGGTAGTTTTGGTCTCTTGGCGACTGCTAACACCAATGACCTGATTAATAAAACTTTCAAAATCAGGAAATTCGCTAGGGTCTACCTCTTGACTGCTACGACCGTTAGCGCGACTATCTCCCCAACCTTTGGGTTTTGGTGTCTGTTTACCACCGGCGAAGCCTTTTTGTTTCCAGTAACGGCTAAACTGGTCGTATTGCGATCGCCGACTGGGATCGGAAAGAATTTCATAAGCCTCACCGATAGTCTTAAATTTTTCTTCTGCTTCCTTGTTACCAGGATTTAGATCAGGGTGATATTGCCTTGCTAACCTGCGATAAACCTTTTTAATTTCTTCGCTGGAGGCTTCTTTTGTTACTCCCAAAATCTCGTAATAATCGCGGAAATTTTGCAAATTTTGCATAGTCAGTTATCAGTGGGAATAGGGAATAGGGAATAGGAAACAGGGGTGTAAGGGTGTAGGGAATAGGGGTGTAAGGGTGTAGGGGTGTAGGGGTGTAAGGGTGTAAGGGTGTAAGGGTGTAAGGGTGTAGGGGTGTAGGGGAAAAAATTCAAAATTCAAAAACTTCTACCTCCTGTCTCCTGCCTACTGCCTCCTGAATCTAAAATCCAAAATCGAAAATTCTTTTATAGCCAGTCATCGTCATCATCCCAATTATCCTGGTAGGTGGGACGACTACTGCGACGTGGCGGAGGATTATCATAGGAGGAAGAACGATTTTCTCGACCATAATCTCTGCCAGAGTCTCGATTGTAGTCTCTACTAGAGTCTCGGCTGTAGTCTCTGTTATAAGAATCCCGTTCCCGATAGGTTTCTTTGGGATAATCCCGTTCCCGTTCTTTATCACCAGTGAAGATGTCACGGATAGCACCAAATAGGTCTTCGTCTTCATCTTCAGCATAATACTCTCTTACTTCCCGATTTAGCTCATACAGAGCATCTTGCAGGTCAGAGTAAGCTTGGTCAATGCCTCGATCATCATTATCTTTTAAACTTTCACGCAGTTCGCGGCAAATATTATCAATGCGCTGACGACGGTTACGGGCAAACTGCATCCCCATTTCCAAGGCTACTTCCCGCAGTTGTCGTTCTGCTTGTAAAATCAATGCTTCGGAACGAGTGCGTTTTTCTACCCGTTCTTTTCGTTCTCGGTCAACATCAGCATATTTTTGAGCATCTTGAATCATGCGATTGACTTCTGACTCACTCAAGGTAGAAGCGCCTTGAATGGTGATACTCTGTTCTCTACCAGTGGTACGATCTAAGGCTGTTACCTGTAAAATTCCGTTGGCATCAATATCAAAGGATACTTGAACTTGGGGTATACCTCTGGGTGCTGGAGGGATACCGTACAGTTTAAACCGTCCCAAGGACTTGTTATTTGCTGCCATTTCCCTCTCCCCTTGGACAACGTGAATTTCTACGCTGTTTTGGTTATTTTCAGAGGTGGAAAAAATATCAGAACGTCGTACTGGGATTGTGGTGTTACGGGGAATCAGTTTTTTCATCACGCCACCAATGGTTTCCAATCCTAAAGATAGGGGTGTGACATCTAACAGCAATACATCTTTGAGTTCACCTGCTAAAATACCTGCTTGAATCGCTGCACCCACAGCCACCACTTCATCAGGGTTAACGTTTTCGTTGGGTTCAATGCCAATCAAGTCCCGCACTAGCTGTTTTACCATCGGTATCCTGGTGGAACCGCCTACTAGTACAACTTCTTCAATATCGACCGGAGAGAGTCCGGCATCTTTTAGCGCCCTTTTGACTGGTGTTCGCACTCTGGTGATTAAGTCACCACACAATCCTTCAAACTGGGAACGGGTGAGGCGTGTTTCTAAATGTTTGGGGCCATCTTCTGTGGCGGTGATGAAGGGTAAGTTAATATCGGTGACGCTGACGGCAGAAAGTTCTATTTTGGCTTTTTCTGCGGCTTCCATTAACCGTTGTAAAGCTTGGCGATCGCGTCTTAAGTCTACTCCGTCTGTCTCTAAAAATTGTTCTGCTAACCAATCAACTATTTTTCTGTCAAAATCATTGCCACCTAACTGCGTATCTCCACTAGTGGCTTTAACTTCAAATATGCCGTCGCCCACTTCTAAAATGGACACATCAAAAGTTCCACCACCCAAATCAAAAACTAAGATAGTTTCCGTTTCACCCCGATCTAATCCGTAAGCTAAAGATGCTGCCGTTGGTTCATTGAGAATTCGCAACACATCTAAACCAGCTATTCTGCCCGCATCACGGGTAGCTTGGCGTTGGGAATCATTAAAATAAGCCGGAACAGTAATCACCGCCCCAGTCACAGGTTCACCCAAATAGCGACTAGCGTCATCGGCTAATTTCTTCAGCACCATCGCTGAAATTTCTTCTGGGGCAAATTCTTTATTTAAACGAGGACAAGCAACTTTAATATTGCCCACTTCATCTTTACGAATAGTGTAGGGTACACGCTTAGAATCTGGGTTAAGTTCAGCGTACCTGCGCCCAATGAAGCGTTTAACTGCAAAAAAGGTATTTTGGGGATTCAGAACTGTTTGCCGTCTGGCCATTTGCCCAACTACTCTTTCGCCTTCTTTGCTAAAGCCAACAACAGAGGGGGTTGTTCGCATTCCTTCTGCATTGGCAATCACCACCGGCTTGCCACCCTCCATTACGGCGACTACTGAGTTGGTTGTACCCAAGTCGATGCCGACTACCTTGCCCATGCGTTACTCTTCTCCTAAGCGTGTCTTTTACATCTATTATTATCGGTAGGTGTTCCCTCTAGCTTGCGGCTAAATGATGAAAACCGCCCAATGGTATAATTATCATCATTCAATTCAATAAATTTAGATAATTAGAGAAATTTTAGCGTAAGGTGCTACTTGCCAAACTAGGATAGCATTTGAACAGAAAGAACAGGGAATAGGGAATAGGGGTGTAAGGGTGT
>NZ_LUFH02000125.1 GCF_001586785.1 Sphaerospermopsis aphanizomenoides BCCUSP55 | reverse complement strand
GTCTTCCAGTTATCAATTTTTACTTGATAATAGTGTCTATCACAATCACATGGAAATAAAATTTGTTGCGCTAGATTGTTTTCCCAACCTTGCATTAACAGATAGTTTTTTGCATTGGCATTGTATTGATTTATATCAAACATAATTACTCCTATAAAAAAAATAAAAAGAATTAATAGTAATTCTGAGTCCTGGCTAAAAGGAAAAAGGCAATAAAAACTTTTACCCTTTACCTTTTATTGCCATCTTCGAGATTTTTGCATTCTATCCACAAATTTTAATAATAGTCTTGATGAGGTTCAGGAGATAGAAATCTCATTGATTCAATGATATATGTGCTAACGAAAATCAGTAATGTTTGCATCATTTTGCTTATTTGATTAATGGGAGCAATTATTTTATTTTGAAGCAAAATTGAAGATATAGAAATTAAATACTGATCTACAAAATCAATATTTTGATAAATTTCCTTAGTGATGCTATTGATGTTTTGCAATTCTATATGTTGAGTTTTTTGGGCTTGACGAATACTTTCTTGCAACATCAAAATTGCCACATTTGTAGATTTGAATTGTAGTTGTAATGCATTCAGTTCTTGTTTGAGTTCTAAAAGACTATTTATACCTTTAAGAAAACCCTGAATATCATAATAAGAAACTGTAGCAATAATGTGATAAACTGATATAGCTTCCAGCATCAATAACTGACTTTTGGTTTGCAAGTCATGATATTCATTAAGCATGGGGTTGTGTAATAAAGTGTTGCAAGCACTCATAGTTATTTAACCAATGTATTGTATAAAATGATGTGATTGTTATTAATTGTTTATTAACCCTGATATTGATACTCATCGCCTCACCAATAAGACCAGTGATGGCTGAGAGATTTTCAATAGTAAACAACCCTGAATACTTAAGAGATGGAAACTGTTTTGTCAGTCCAGTTATTGTCTATAATAAATATTTTATCTATTAACTCCATGAGAGTTAATGTTAAGATTACTGAAATTTTAAAAAAAAATTTGCGTAACTCCTAGATGAATATAAAATTTATTTACCGTAATAATACTTAAAAATTTTATGATTGCCAGTATATATTTGTGATGTAATGGCTAACAACAACATAACTGACTACGCATATAGTTCCGGATCCAACACCAGGGTGATTGGCTGTGCGGTAAAATGGCTACATTTGTCAATCAAACCTGTCATTAAAACCTCATGTTTACAACAGCTGACTTTCTGCAATATTCCCAATGGTCAGGGATTGCTACCATAGTATTTGCAGCTTTGACAATCTTAGCTTTGATCCTCAAATGGGGTTTACGCTTTCGGCTGGTAGGTACAACAAGCTTTATGATAGTCTTGACAGCTGGCTTATTTTCATTGTCTTTAGTACCTCTGAGTCGCACAGTCATACCTGGCGCAGTAAAATACACTTTAGTTTATGACAACGGTTCTAGTCAAGCTGTCATTGCTACTGCACCGGAAATTACACCAACAGAATTAGAAGCTACTTTGCGTCAAGCGGCTAATAATCTCTACTCCTATGGTCGCTTAGGTAGTAAGGACAACAACCAACTGACCATCCGCGCCCGTACCCTCATTCACCCAGAACCAGGTTTATCAGTACCACTTTACTTGGGTGAAGTGAAACGAACTTTGGCAACTCGTGAAGATCCAGAAATGGCGGTTGAAGTTTATCTTGACAAGTTTGCCCAACTGCCAAAACCCACAGCTTAAATCAGTTAAGAGGCAAAGGGAACCGGGAGATATATTCTCCCTATCTCCCAACCTCCAAATAGACACAATTTTTTTGTCAATTAAAATACAATAAAGATTATTTTTATATTAAGATGTTAAAACTTGAGAAACTCCACTATCAGAAACAATTGATCACTTTTCCGGCCAATCGACAATAGACTTCTGTGAACGTGGCAACAAGACCCCTGAATTATCAGTCTAATTTGATTAAGAAATATCAAATTTTGACATAATACATTATTATGACTAATCAATCTTCTACTCAAACGTTGTCTACTCAAACCGCTAATTCATTATTAACACTGACAGTTGCACCGGCTAAAGTTATTCGAGGTGCAGGTGTGTTATCTTCAACTGTGTCGGAAATCGCTAAGTTGGGAACTCATCCTCTGATTGTGGCAGGAAATCGCACTCTCAGTATTTGCCAGGAAAATTTACAAGGGATTTTGTCAGCCCAAGAACTACAAACTAACTGTGTTTCCTATGGTGCAGATTGCTGTGAAACAAGTTTAAAAGCTTTACGCAAAGCGGCTAAGGAACATAAAGCAGATGTGATCATTGGTGTGGGTGGTGGTAAAGCTTTAGATACGGCTAAGTTGATCGGCCATCAATTACAGTTGCCAGTTGTCACAATTCCTACATCTGCGGCTACCTGTGCAGCGTGGACGGCTTTATCTAATGTCTATTCGGAAACAGGGGCGTTTTTGTATGATGTGGCATTGTCTCGCTGTCCTGATTTGCTAATTTTGGATTATGATTTGATTCAGACTGCACCCCAGAGGACATTAGTGGCGGGAATTGGGGATGCGATCGCCAAATGGTATGAAGCATCTGTTAGTAGTGGTCATTTACAAGATACTCTGATTATTGCCGCAGTCCAACAAGCAAGAGTTTTACGAGATATTCTTTTCCAGAAAGCTGCTACCGCTTTACAATCACCTGGTAGCGAAGTTTGGCAAGAAGTTGTGGATGCCACTGTATTATTAGCTGGTGTAATTGGTGGTTTAGGTGGCGCACAATGTCGGACTGTAGCTGCCCATGCTGTCCATAATGGGTTAACGCATATTTCTGGACATGGTAGCATTCATGGTGAAAAGGTCGCCTATGGTATTTTAGTACAACTGCGATTAGAAGAAATGCTCCAAGGTAATCAACTGGCAGATGCAGCCAGACAACAATTATTAAAGTTCTATGCAGAGATTGGATTACCACAAAAATTAGCAGATTTAGGTTTAGGAAATATTACTTTGACTGAATTGCAAACAGCCGCAGAAATTACCTTAGCGCCTAGTTCTGATATTCACCGTTTACCTTTTCCAGTCGCTTTGGAACAGTTAATGGCCGCAATGGTTTCTACTACTGCCCCAAACCAATTAAAAGTTAAAAATTAAAAATTAAAAATAGGTAATTAGTAATGGGTAATTGGTGATTGCTGATTGGTGACTGGTAAAATTTTCATCTATTTCCTGTCACCTGTCATCTATTTCCTGTCACCTGTCATCTGTCATCTATTTCCTGTCATCTGTTCCCTGTCACTTGTCCCCTATTCCGAGGTTTTAGAATGAGTTTGAGTTGGATTACTCCCGCAGAACGGATACAAAAATTACCGCCTTATGTGTTTGCCCGTTTAGATGAACTAAAAGCGAAAGCCAGGGAACAAGGGCTAGATTTGATTGATTTGGGAATGGGAAACCCGGATGGGGCTACTCCTCAACCAATTATAGAAGCGGGAATAGCAGCTTTACAAAATCCTGCTAATCACGGTTATCCACCATTTGAAGGAACTGCAAATTTCCGCAAAGCAATTACTAAATGGTACAATCGCCGCTATGGTGTAACACTTGATCCTGATAGTGAAGCTTTACCTTTGTTGGGTTCTAAGGAAGGTTTAGGACATTTAGCGATCGCCTATATTAATCCTGGTGATATTGTTTTAGTACCATCACCATCTTACCCCGTGCATTTTCGTGGTCCCATCATTGCCGGTGGAGTAATTCACAGTATAACTCTCAAAGAGGAAAACGATTGGTTAATTGATTTAACATCCATCCCCGATGAAGTAGCCAAAAAAGCCAAAATTCTCTATTTTAATTATCCCAGTAATCCCACCGCCGCCACCGCACCCCGTGAATTTTTTGAAGAAATAGTTGCTTTTGCCCGCAAGTATGAAATTATGTTAGTGCATGACTTATGTTATGCAGAATTAGCTTTTGATGGTTATCAACCCACTAGTTTATTAGAAATTCCTGGTGCAAAAGATATCGGTGTGGAATTTCATACCCTATCTAAAACCTATAATATGGCAGGTTGGCGTGTGGGTTTTGTGGTAGGAAATCGTCACATTATCCAAGGTTTGCGGACATTAAAAACCAATTTAGATTATGGCATTTTCTCCGCATTGCAAACAGCAGCAGAAACCGCTTTACAATTGCCAGATTCTTATTTACACGAAGTCCAACAACGTTATCGCACCCGTCGAGATTTTCTCATTGATGGTTTAGGTAAATTAGGCTGGAATATTCCCAAAACCAAAGCAACCATGTATCTGTGGGTAAAATGTCCTGTGGGAATGGGTTCTACAGATTTTGCTTTGAATGTACTGCAACAAACAGGTGTAGTTGTCACTCCTGGTAACGCCTTTGGTGCTGGTGGTGAAGGATATGTGAGAATTAGTTTAATTGCAGATTGCGATCGCTTGGGTGAAGCTTTAGAAAGATTTCAACAAGCAGGAATTTGTTATCAACCTGAAGCCGTAGTTTCTGCGTGATAACAGTAGGTTGGGTTAAGCGCAGCGCAACCCAACACAAATCATTTTTTCTCTGATTGTCTGAATCAGGATATCCAGGATTTGAGGATGTTAATTGTCTGAATCAGGATATCCAGGATTTGAGGATTTACAGGATGTTAGTTGAAATTACATAAGTAGGTAGGCGTTAAAATTTATCGTTATGGCAAGGCAAAAGGCAGTGGTTCGACTTCGCTCACCAACCGGAGGCAAAAGGCAAGAGGGAAGAGACTTTCAGAGATTTTACTTTTTGTAACATACCTCGGTTTTTTCAAGCCGACTTACTTATCTATAATATACAATTATCTTAGATAGAAGTAACTCTATGAGATTAGAATATGGTGTCATAATCCCCAAAGATTATGATCAAGATATGCAAAATTTAATGGCAGTAGAAAAGAGACAAAATCAAATATAGCATTTCCTAGTTCAATAACATATAAAATTATCTGCGTTTATCTGCGTTTTCTATCCTGTAAATCCTTTAATCATGGATATCCTGATTCAAACAAAAAAGCTATAATACAATATTAGCAACTTTGCTGCTTGATATTGTTATAAATAAATGATCACCCCTACAACTACAACTCATCACCTCATTCCTGAAGGCTTTCATGCCTTATCTGAACCCATTAGAATTAGCGTGATCGAATTACTACGTCAGCGGGAACTCTGTGTTTGTGATTTATGTGATGCTTTAGAAATTAGTCAATCAAAACTTTCTTTTCATCTCAAAAATCTGAAAGAAGCAGGTTTAGTCAATTCCCGTCAAGAAGGACGTTGGATTTATTATAGTTTAAATCTACCTCAATTTCAGGTTTTAGAACAGTATTTAGCTAATATTCACCATAATTCTGTACTTTTACCTGTTCGTTCTTATTGTGAGTAAATCAAAATAGAACTACTATTTGATTTTTGATAGTTTGCGAGGCTTAACCATACAGGCACGTAGAGTGCGTTAATGGTAGCGTAAAGAACTAAAGCTGTAATAACGGCGCTTTACATATTTGATCCTAACACACTCTACAATAGTTAATTTTTCATAAATCAAACCGGATGCCTATATATAGCAACAGCCAAGGTGCTAAGGACATCAACAAATGATCAAACGTAGACACTAAAAGCCTTTTAAATCTGTCACCTGTCAAGAGTCACCTGTTACCTGCTATATAGAAATATTGTGAACCAAGTTTAGACACATCAGATATTGTTTTATTTTCATTTATATACACAATATAACCACTTTTAATGCTTAAACATTAAGTTTTGAAAAAATTTCTTTATTCTCAAGGCTGTATAGCTATAAAGTTATGTAAGTGAATTAGTTTCACCTCATAATTTACAAGACAAAAATCAGGCAACCACTAGTTTTTACCAGCAGTTTGATTGGTAAATTTTTCCATACAGTAGCAGTCAGCAGTCAGCAGCAAAACTTGATGGTTCTTTAAGTTTTGATGACAAGTTTGTACTGAAGACAACCTGCAATCTGCTGATTTATTTCGTCTCATCTCAAATTAGCAAAAATTTATCCATCAGTCTTTCTCACTTTTGAATTTGTTAGCAGCAAAGTAGTTGAAAGCAGGATATTTTCAATCGTTGAGTCCTCTGGTAAGAATTAGGAGGTAGATTATGCGGATTATGATGATTCAACCCAATTATCATTCTGGTGGTGCGGAAATTGCGGGAAATTGGCCACCAAGTTGGGTTCCTTATGTGGGTGGGGCATTGAAAACTGCTGGCTTTACCGACATCCGTTTTGTCGATGCCATGACAGATTATATTGCTGATGATGCTTTAGCAGAAATTATCAAAAAGCATCAGCCAGATATAGTCTTGGCAACAGCAATTACACCGATGATTTATCAATCGCAAACAACCCTGAAGATTGTTAAAGAAGTTTGTCCCCAAGCTACGACAATTATGGGTGGGGTTCATCCTACCTATATGTACAATGAAGTTCTCAATGAAGCCCCTTGGGTAGATTATATTATTCGCGGAGAAGGGGAAGAAATTACAGTTAATTTGGTGAGTGCGATCGCTAATGGTACAGTAGAAAATGAACGCCGAAATATATTAGGTATTGCTTTCTTAGAAAATGGGCAAGTCATCGCTACAGCAGCCCATCCCCCTATCGCTGATTTAGATACCCTAACCCCAGATTGGGATTTATTAGATTGGAGTAAATATATCTATACTCCTCTCAATGTGCGGGTAGCTGTTCCTAACTATGCTAGAGGCTGTCCCTTCACCTGTCGTTTTTGTTCCCAGTGGGCATTTTGGCGTAAATATCGTTCTAGTAGTCCCAAGCAATTCGTTGACCAAATTGAAGTTTTGGTCAAAAAACATAAGGTGGGATTTTTCATTTTGGCAGATGAAGAACCAACTATTAACAAACCCAAATTTATTGCTTTGTGTAATGAATTGATAGAACGCAATTTGGGTGTTCATTGGGGAATTAATACCAGGGTGACAGATATATTGCGGGATGAAGAAGATTTACCACTTTACCGCAAAGCTGGACTAGTTCACGTTTCCTTGGGTACAGAAGCCGCAGCACAATTAAAGTTGAATTTGTTCCGTAAAGAAACAACAATTGAACAAAACAAACGGGCGATTCAACTATTAAAGCAAAATGGCATGGTGGCTGAAGCTCAATTTATCATGGGTTTGGAAAATGAAACCGCTGAGACAATTGAGGAAACCTATAAAATGGCTTTGGACTGGAAAGCAGACATGGTGAACTGGAATATGTTTACCCCCTGGCCATTTTCCGAATTATTTCAGGATTTGGGCGATCGCGTCGAAGTTCGAGACTATTCTCAATATAACTTTGTCACTCCCATCATGAAGCCCGACGCAATGGAACGGGAAGATGTTCTCAAAGGAGTGCTGCGGAACTATGCCCGTTTTTACCTCCGCAAAACCTTTGAGTATTGGTTTGTCAAAGACCCATTTAAGCGCAAATATCTGTTAGGTTGCTTAAAGGCTTTTGTGAAAACCACCCTCAACAAACGTTTCTACAATCTGAAACGAGTGAAGTATAAAGGTTTAAGCACGGAAATTGAGTTAGGCTTTGATGAGTCGAAGATTCTCACCCGCGAACAAATTGCCCAACGCAAACAAGAACATCCAGAATTAATGGCAGATGTAAATTTCACAGGTAATATTTCTGCTTGTGGCGCACCCAATGACCTGCCAGAATTTACTGAGCAAGAACAAGTTCAAGGTTGGAAAATTTAAATGAGGTACAATCGGGAATAATCAAACTCTTGTGGTGCGGGCATCTTGCCCGCTAATGTCATAACCGAGCCTAATATAAACGCAGATAAACGCAGATAAACGCAGATGATTGTGTGACTGCTACAAGCATAGGAAAATAATCCATCAAGTTTTTTTGATTAATTTTTGTGTCCTGTGGTATTCTGGTAGTTGACATATCAATTTTTTTTGAAATGATGAATATATAAAATTTAGCAGCAATTATACAGGTAAAGCCAGTGAAAGCAACTGCACAAAGATTAGTCCTTGTAGTAGGAACATTAGCATTAGCAGCGAGTTGTAGCAGTACACCTGATACTTCCAGCAACACCCAGCAGTCAGCACAAGCAGCAGCTTCGCAAACTGTAACCGTCATTAAAATTGATGGTTCTAGCACAGTATATCCAATTACACAGGGTATAGCCAAAGAGTTTCCAGCAGTTGCCACAAATAATACCCAAGTACAAGTAAACATTTCCGGTACTGGGGGAGGGTTTGAAAAATTCTGCACGGGGAAAATAGATATAAATAATGCCTCTCGACCTATTTCTAAGACAGAGATGGCAGACTGTAATAAAAACGGAGTAAGGTACATAGAATTACCTATTGCTTTTGATGCCTTAACTATCGCTGTACATCCCCAAAACACCTGGGCAAAAGACATCACAGTTGCCGAACTGCAAAAAATGTGGGAACCTGCCGCAGAAGGAAAAATTACCAAATGGAATCAAATACGTAGTTCTTGGCCAGATCGTCCTCTGAATTTATACGGTGCTGGTAAAAAATCTGGTACTTTTGATTACTTTACAGAAGCAATAGTTGGTAAAGCCAAAGCCAGCCGTAACGATTACACAGCCAGCGAAGACGATGATGTTTTAGTTGACGGCATCAATAAAGACCCCAATGCCTTGGGTTATTTTGGCTACGCTTACTATGAAAAAAACAAAGATAAATTAAAAGTCGTAGCTGTTAATAACGGTAAAGGTGCAGTTTTACCATCACAAGAAACAGTCAAAAAATCTACATATCAACCACTTTCTCGACCTTTGTTTATCTATGTCAATCTTTGGTCTAGTCAAAACAGAGGAGAAGTTTATAAATTTATAGATTTCTATCTGCAAAAAGCACCAACAATTGTTAACTCTGTAGGTTCTGTACCTTTACCAGAGGAAGCTTACAAAATTGATTATGTGCATTTACATAATGGTAAAGCTGGAACAGTATTTGCAGGGAAAGCAGAATTTGATTTAACCATCGGGGAATTATTACGTAAACAAAAGCAATTTTAGGTTGATGCTGTGTGAGTTTTTTATGGTGACAAAATGCAAATTCTTTAACTAAACTTATAGAGGTGATTTAAGTGGAATATGTAGCTAAAAAACCTGCTATCAAACGCCTTTCGTTTCTTGATCGCTTTTTGACATTGTGGATATTTTTAGCAATGGCAATTGGAGTTTGTTTAGGATATTTTTTCCCCACAATAGAAGTTTTCATCAATCATTTCCAAGTAGGGACAACTAATATTCCCATTGCTATTGGCTTAATTTTAATGATGTACCCACCATTAGCTAAGGTAAAATATGAAGAATTAGGAGATGTATTTCGGAATACGAAAATTCTAGGACTGTCATTATTACAGAATTGGGTGATTGGTCCGGTACTGATGTTTATACTTGCGATTCTGTTTTTACGTGATCAACCTGAATATATGACTGGCCTAATTATGATTGGATTAGCCCGTTGTATTGCGATGGTAATTGTCTGGAGTGACTTAGCGAAAGGAGACACTGAATATACAGCCGGACTGGTTGCTTTTAATAGTATTTTTCAAGTCCTTTTTTACAGTGTTTATGCTTGGTTTTTCATTTCTATTTTGCCGCCTTTATTTGGCTTACAAGGAAGTATTGTGAATGTAGGCATTGGCGAAATTGCCAGCAGCGTTTTTATCTATTTAGGTATTCCTTTTTTGGCTGGATTTATCACTCGCGTTATTTTGGTGAAAGCTAAAGGTAAGCAGTGGTATCATCATGAATTTATCCCAAAAATCAGCCCCATGACTTTAGTTGCTCTCTTATTTACCATCGTGGTAATGTTTAGCTTAAAGGGCAATTTAATTGTGCAGATTCCAATGGATGTTGTCCGCATTGCAATTCCCCTGATCGTCTATTTCTTGTTAATGTTTTTGACTAGTTTTTACATGGCATGGAAAATCAAAGCCGACTATGCAAAAGCTGCTAGTGTCGCCTTTACTGCTGCTGGTAACAATTTTGAATTAGCCATTGCTGTGGCAATTGCTGTATTTGGTATTAAATCTGGTGCAGCTTTCGCTGCTGTGATTGGACCATTGGTAGAAGTACCAGTTTTAATTAGTTTAGTTAGTTTAGCTTTCTGGCTAAAAAAACAGTTTTTTCGCCCATCTTCACCAGAAGCATTGTAGTTAGATAAGTTCTCTTGCCAATGAAGTTATTTTTCCAGGAAATTTACCAATTTAGACGGGAATTTTTAGTAGAAGCAATAGGCACTTTTATCTTAGTATTTGCTGGAACTGGTGCTGTGATGGTGAATAACATCAGCCAAGGTGCTATCAGCCATATTGGAATTAGTTTTGTGTTTGGGGCTGTAGTAGCTGCATTAATTTACAGTTTAGGACATCTTAGCGGCGCACATTTTAACCCAGCCGTAACACTGGCATTTTGGACTAGTGGATTTTTTCCTAAAAGGCGAGTATTACCCTATATTTTTGCCCAATTATTAGGATCTATATTAGCTTCTAGCTTACTAATAATTAGTTTAGGAAACGTTGCTAATTTAGGTGTAACTATGCCTCTAAATAACAACTGGTGGCAATCTTTAGTATTAGAAACAGTCCTCACTTTCATTTTAATGTTTGTGATTTTGGGATCTGGATTAGATCGTCGCGCCCACATTGGTTTTGCTGGTTTAGCTATTGGTTTAACAGTCGCAATGGAAGCGGCTTTTATGGGTCCTATTACTGGTGCAAGTATGAATCCTGCCCGTTCCTTTGGACCAGCTTTAGTAGGAGGAATTTGGCAGCATCATTGGGTTTATTGGGTAGCACCAATATTAGGTTCACAGTTTGCAGTCATAGTTTACGGAATTATTTCTAATAATTTCCAAGATTTTCAAAAATAAAGGAGTAAAATGACAAACTTCCAGCATCCACCGAGAATTTTATTTTTATATGGTTCATTGCGAGAACGTTCTTACAGTCGTTTATTAGCAGAAGAAGCAGCCAGAATTATTACCGAATTTGGTGCAGAAGTACGATTTTTTGATCCCCGTGAATTACCAATTTATGGTAGTGTTCCAGATACTCATCCCCAAGTCCAAGAACTACGAGAATTGAGTATGTGGTCAGAAGGTCAAGTGTGGTCTTCACCAGAAATGCACGGTAATATAACTGGAATTCTAAAAAATCAAATTGATTGGATTCCTTTAAGTTTAGGTGCTGTTAGACCAACTCAAGGAAGAACATTAGCAGTAATGCAGGTAAGCGGTGGTTCTCAGTCTTTTAATGCTGTGAATACCATGCGAATTTTAGGGCGTTGGATGCGAATGTTTACCATTCCTAATCAATCTTCGGTAGCAAAAGCTTATCAAGAGTTTCATGAAGATGGAACAATGAAAGATTCCGCTTATCGTGACCGAGTAGTTGATGTGATGGAAGAATTATATAAGTTTACTTTGCTGTTGCGTGACAAAGTTGATTATTTAACTGACCGCTACAGTGAACGTAAAGAAAAAGCAGCAAAAGAAGCTATTCAGTTAGCTAACAACGCCTTGAAATCATAACCCATACCTAAAAAATATCTCTCAAAATCTCATTTCTCTGCGTCCTCTGCGCCTCTGCGGTTCGTTATTCAGTAACCATAAAAGAAACAAAACAATCTTTATTTACTAATTCAAAAATCATGAAAAAAGTAATGTTTGTTTGCAAAAAAAATTCCCGTCGTTCCCAAATGGCTGAGGGCTTTGCTAAAACTTTAGGAGAAGGTAAAATTGCTGTTTTTAGTTCCGGCTTAGCATCCAGTGAAGTAGATCCGATTTCTGTACAAGTGATGTCAGAAATTGGCATTGATATTAGCAGTCAAACATCTAAAGCATTAGATGATTTTAACCCTGAAGACTTTGATGCTGTAATTTCTTTATGTGGTTGTGGCGTGAATTTACCAGAAGCTTGGGTGTTAAGAAAAGTCTTTGAAGATTGGCAACTTGATGATCCTGAAGGTCATGATATTGACACCTTTCGGCGTGTTCGGGATGAGGTAAAAGAACGAGTAGTTAAATTGATTGCAGCTTTGAGTTAAAGCTTAGTCAAAAAATAATAGCAGTCTCAATACTTGTCGGTTAAGCTCAAAACATTAAATCAGGTAGGTTGGGTTGACGTGAGAAAACCCAACATTTACGGACTTTTGTTGAGTTGCGCTTTCTTTAAACCCAACCTACAAAAACTCTTAACCGAACAGTATTGATAGCAGTCTTAAAACAAATATTATATGAGATTTAAGACTGCTAGATGATAAAAATTAAGCAAAAATTGATCCAGCTATACTAAAGAGTATCTTGGCAAAGATGAAATATTTCTCTGATATTCTGCTTCTAAGCACTGTTTTTGTGCATACAAAAACATTTCATTGATAAATTCTGTAAAACTTTGAAAAGTTTGCTCTACTATTTCCAAAGCTTTAACTTTTTGCTCCTCTGTAATTTCTAAATTACCCAACAATTCTTCTATATCATCTACTCCAGCCAAATGACCACTTTCTACTTGAAAATGATGCTCACCAAAATAACGATACTCTTTTTGGGTGATGCTTTGGAGTTCCTTAGCGACAGGTGCAAATACAGCTTGTGCAGTGTGTCCTGTTGCTTCTATGACTTCTATAATCACTATTTTCAGGATAGGATCATCGTGAATGGTACACAAGGTAAATAAATCCTGGGATAGTTTGCGCGTTTTTTGGAGTTCTTCACTCCACAGAAATTTTAAAGCTTCACTGAAGGTCAGAGAATTGTTAATTCCTAGTTTTTCTAAATCCTGTAGAAACCACTTCCAGTGATGGTCATCTTCACGAGTATGGTTATTAATTAGTTCCTGCAATTTACTATCTGTTGGTTCTTTTCGCAAATATAGTCTATTCAATTCACCGAAATTCATTGCAAAAGGAGCCATTGCAGATGCCCAACCTAGTCTTTTTCTGGGATCTATACTTGTATCTCTGAGAAAATGGAAGAAAGGTAATTGAGCAAATGTTTGTGTCTTTTTTTCAATCAATTCTAGAACTTCTTTCATACTCATACAACTTCCACTTTGATAAAAAAAAACAACGTCAGTAAGCAGAGATTTGTTAGATCCTCATACCATTTCTTCATCAAGTTAAGCTGAATATTGTTTCACAGATAGGAATCCAGTTTGATATCTAAAATTATCTATGTAGGCAGGCGGCACTCTGGCAAGAGGGAAAAGGGTTTCCCAGAATTTAGGTGTCCAAAGTTTTGTATGACTACGTTACGCCAACTATCAAAAATCAAATAGGACTCCTATAGCTGAAAAAAATCTCTGAAATAAGCACTTTTCGGAGTTTTATTAAGCTTAATGTTACAGAAGAAAGGTATGCTTTGATAATATTTCACAATTTGACCCGTGAAAATCTATCTTTAGATAGATGAAAACAGTATTAAGTTATTAAAAATTACTTACGTAAAAATATTTAAGTACCTGCGCGACAATAAAATATTTATCCATTTTTTAAGACGAAGTAAATCGCAGTCTTCCTTGACTATTTCCTATTAACTATTCCCTTGCCTGAATGAATAATTGACGTTGCTGATTGAAAATATAAATTAGGATCACACAAATACACAAACAATCATTGTTTAGTCCTATAGGACTCCTATTTGATTTTTGATAGCTTGCGAGGAGAGTGACCATATAAAACTCCGTACACCTAAATCCTCTAAAACCCTATTCTCTATTCCCTATTCCCTATTAATAGCCCCAACAAATATCGTAAGTATTCCAACGGACATGATATGACATACTCCCCGCCCTAAAAGTGCAGAGATTCTTTCTTTCAAACAACAGTTGCAGTTTTGTACCGTCTGACACTATCTCGCCCAACAGACAATGCCCTGTCTGTTTCCATTATTTGATTCCGAAAGCCGTCCTCAAAGGACGGGAAACCTCAAACCCATTTTTTCAGCCTATTTTCTGATAAAAACCTCTTCTCTCTTGCCTTGTCATAACGACAATTTTTAACGCCGACCCACTTAGCTAGTAGTAATAAAGGCCATGCCTATTCCCTGTTCCCTCATTTTGACGGCAAATACGACTTAGAGATTACGGTTCACCCCAATTCCTGAAAGTATTAATTCTCATACATTAGTCAGAGTGACAACAGTTCAATCCATGAACCAACTAAAAACAACCTTTAAAATTAACCGTCCCATTCAAGGTTCGGGAAACCACCCTTCATGGACTGGCTACACAAGTTCAGTATATATATCAGTGTGATTTGCGGTTTCCACCCCAGACAAGCGCAACCATGCTGGACTGACTGCTTTTTTAAATCAGTTAGTTCAAAAAATTTAGCCCTTTATAATCCCATTCATTTGTAGTTATACGGAAGCAGCACCTAAAATGGCAAAAGTAGTAGGAATTGACTTAGGTACAACCAACTCTTGCGTAGCAGTAATGGAAGGTGGTAAACCCACCGTAATTGCTAACGCAGAAGGTTTTAGAACAACGCCATCAGTGGTGGCATTTGCGAAAAATGGCGATAACCTAGTAGGTCAAATCGCTAAACGCCAAGCGGTGATGAACCCCGAAAATACCTTTTATTCTGTAAAACGTTTCATCGGTCGCCGCTTTGATGAAGTTACTAAGGAAGCTACAGAAGTTTCTTATAAAGTTCTCAGCAGCAACGGTAACGTTAAATTAGATTCTCCTGGGGCTGGTAAGCAATTTGCACCAGAGGAAATTTCTGCCAAAGTTCTGCGTAAACTAGTTGAAGACGCTAGTAAATATCTGGGTGAAACCGTTACCCAAGCAGTCATTACCGTTCCTGCTTACTTCAACGACTCCCAACGTCAAGCTACAAAAGACGCTGGTAAAATCGCAGGTATCGAAGTATTGCGGATTATCAACGAACCAACCGCAGCTTCTCTAGCTTATGGTTTTGATAAAAAGAGCAACGAAACCATCCTCGTATTTGACCTTGGTGGCGGTACATTCGACGTATCTGTATTAGAAGTTGGTGATGGCGTATTTGAAGTATTAGCTACATCGGGTGATACCCACCTTGGTGGTGACGACTTCGACAAAAAAATAGTTGACTTCTTAGCTGAACAATTCAAAAAAGCAGAAGGTATTGACCTCCGCAAAGATAAACAAGCTTTACAGCGTCTGACTGAAGCCGCAGAAAAAGCCAAAATTGAACTTTCTAGCGTTACTCAAGCGGAAATTAACCTTCCCTTCATTACCGCTACCCAAGATGGTCCAAAACACCTGGATACCACTTTAACTCGTGTCACCTTTGAAGAACTTTGCTCTGATTTAATTGACCGTTGCCGCATCCCTGTAGAAAATGCGCTCAGAGATGCCAAGTTAAACAAGAGCAATATTGATGAAGTTGTTTTAGTTGGTGGTTCTACTCGTATTCCCGCAGTGCAAGATGTGGTTAAACGGGTACTGGGTAAAGATCCTAACCAAACCGTTAACCCTGATGAAGTTGTAGCCGTTGGTGCAGCAATTCAAGCTGGTGTATTAGCTGGTGATGTTACAGGTATTTTGTTGTTAGACGTAACACCTCTATCCTTGGGTGTAGAAACCTTGGGTGGAGTAATGACCAAGATTATTCCTCGCAACACCACCATTCCTACCAAAAAATCAGAAGTATTCTCAACTGCTGTTGATGGTCAAACCAACGTAGAAATTCATGTCCTGCAAGGGGAACGGGAATTTGCTAACGATAACAAGAGTTTAGGAACTTTCCGCTTAGATGGTATTCCTCCCGCACCCCGTGGTGTACCTCAAATTGAAGTTACCTTTGACATTGACGCTAACGGTATTCTCAACGTTACTGCGAAAGATAAAGGAACTGGTAAAGAACAGTCCATCAGCATTACTGGTGCTTCCACCTTGGATAAAAATGATGTTGACCGGATGGTACGGGAAGCTGAACAAAACGCCTCTACAGACAAAGAAAAGCGTGAGAAGATTGAACGCAAAAACCAAGCTGACTCTTTAGCATACCAAGCAGAAAAGCAGCTACAAGAATTAGGTGATAAAGTTCCTGAAGCTGACAAAACCAAAGTTGAAGGTTTGGTAAAAGAACTGCGGGAAGCGGTTGCAAAAGAAGATGATGAGCAAATTAAAAAACTGACACCAGAATTGCAACAAGCTTTGTTTGCAGTAGGTAGCAATATCTATCAACAAGCTGGTGGTGCTGCTCCTGGTGCTGAACCTCAAGATGGCGGTGCTACACCTCCTTCTGGTGGTGGTGATGATGTGATTGATGCTGATTTCACCGAAAGTAAATAAGTCAGAATTCAGTAGTCAGCAGTAAAACTCTTTTTTTGAAAGTTTGTATATCCTGCAACCTACAATATTCTGTAAATAAACATCCCCGACTTCTTGAAGAAGTTGGGGATTTTGTTGTCTTAAAAAGCTAATTAGGGTTTGCCCAAAACCTTGATCAATCAAAAGTTTGAGGTGAGCATTCAGCTATCAGTAATCAGTAATCTTGAGAAAGTAATTGGATAACATATAATTTGCCTGTTCTACGGTTAAAGGTTTAGATAAGTACCCATGCAAAATTAATTATACATTTTCATAATAAATTGATAAAATAAATTATTAATAA
>NZ_LUFH02000124.1 GCF_001586785.1 Sphaerospermopsis aphanizomenoides BCCUSP55 | reverse complement strand
TTATTAATAATTTATTTTATCAATTTATTATGAAAATGTATAATTAATTTTGCATGGGTACTTAAATTCGAGACTTTGTAGGCACAGGGGTATAATTGCGGTGTTTTTGTAGTCTAGTTCGATCTGTCCCGATGCAATTTTGGTCACATCGAGAATGTCGTTAATCAGTTCTAGTAAATGGAAGCCGCTACGCTCTATAGTTTGTAAGGCTTGGATTTGTGTTTCGTTTACTAACCCAAAGACTTCATCAAGCAATCCTTCAGTCATACCAAGAATGGCATTGAGGGGGGTACGCAGTTCGTGACTCATGGTAGCGAGAAATGCGTCCTTGAGACTGGTACTGTAGATTAGTTCTTGGTTGGTTTGTTCTAATGCCCGATTAATCTTCTGAAGTTGGCGATTTTGTTCTGCCAGTTGTTGAGATTGCAAATAATTTTCTTGTTTGAGCAGTTTTTGTAGGCGACTGAGGTCTAAATGAGTAGCAATGCGAGCTAAAACTTCTTCTGCTTGAAAGGGTTTAGTGATATAGTCTACTCCACCTATTGTAAAAGCTTTTACCTTATCGATCACCTCATCTAAAGCACTAATAAATATCACGGGAATATCACGAGTTAATTCGTTGGCTTTGAGATGCTGGCAGACTTCATAGCCATTCATTTTGGGCATTTGAATATCTAGTAAAATCAAAGCCGGAGTCGCGTGTTGAATTCCTGCTAGACCTAATTTACCACTGGGAAATGGTCGCACTAGATAGCCATTTTGTTTTAACAGATTGGTGAGCAAATGTAGGTTGGCGGGTATATCATCAATAATGACAATTTCATATTGAACATTTACTGGTATATTATTCATATTTCGCAACTAGGCTCATACTTGAGTTTCAGGGAGTAAATGCAGAATTTTTTCATATTCAAAGTTATGCAAACAAGTTTCAATCGCCTGAGATAAAGGAGCATTGCAGATGGAAATTTTTTGAATTACCTGAGCAATTAAGTCGAGATTAGAAGCAATCACTGCCTCTTGAAGTTGCTGTAATAGTTCGGGTGGAAGTTTGGAGATCGCATCTACGGTTAAAATTTCTTTTGTGTGTATTATTTCAGAGTTAATTGGAGTCAACTCTTCATAAATATAATTTACGCCAATATGCTTATTCATGGACTGAAAGATTTCTTCTTCTCGGAAAGGCTTTCTCAAAAAATCATCGCATCCCGCTGAAAGAACTACGGCTTTTTCTTCTTCCAATACGCTGGCAGTTATAGCAATCACCACTGTTGCTTGACCTTTGGTGGTGGCTTTAATCATTTGAGTGGCGCTGTAACCATCCATTACTGGCATCCGCATATCCATCCAAATTAAGTGCGGCTCCCAAGTCTCCCAAATATTAACTGCTTCTTGCCCGTTACTGGCTTCTTGGAGTTGAAATCCTAGGGGAGAGAGCAGTTTAATTAATAACTGGCGATTTAAGGGTTTATCATCAACTATGAGAAGGCGATAAGTTGGTTGATTAGGTGCAAGAGCAATGACTCGGCGAGTGGTTTGTTGGCGGGTAATTTCATCGGCATTTACTGTAGTGACTTGAATATTAAAGAAAAAAGTTGTGCCTTTTTCTACCTGACTTTTGACTTTCATATCCCCTCCCATGAGACTGACAAATTGACGGCTAATTGGTAATCCTAAACCTGTTCCTTCCTGTGCTTGTCTTCCGGTTGCGGTTTGACTGAAAGCGTTAAAAAGCTCTCCTAGTTCTTCAGGTGCAATCCCCGCACCCGTATCTTCAATTTCAAAATTTAAAGTGTAAGCATCTCTTTGAGAGAGTGCTATTGTTTGTTGGGGATGAAGAGTCATTTTGTGGTTGTTAACTCTAATGGAAATGCCCCCAGTTTGAGTAAATTTAATGGCATTATGAATCAGGTTAATCAATACTTGACGCAATTTGATTTCATCGGTACGGACATAACGCACAAGATCAGGTTCGTATTCCATAATTAACTGGAGATTTTTCTCTTCAGCTTTCATTTGGAACATATCGTGAATATCATCTAGTAGGCGATGGAGGTCAAAGTTTTTGGGATTAAGGGTAGTTTTACCTGCTTCAATTTTGGAGAGATCGAGAACATTGTTGATGAGAGCTAAAAGGTGTTCACCACTACGAGAAATAATGCCAACATTTTCTTGATGTTCTAGTCCCAGGGTTTGAGAGCGAGTCATAATTTGAGCAAAGCCCAGAATGGCGTTAAGGGGAGAGCGTAGTTCGTGGCTCATGTTGGCGAGAAATTCACTTTTAGCGCGATTAGCCGCATCTGCCGCCTCAATAGAGCGTTGCAGTTCGGCAGTACGCATTTTTACCCGTTCTTCTAAAGTCTCATTGAGTTGTTTAAGATGTGATTCAGCTTTTCTTTGGGCAATTGCACCACCAATACTACTGGCGATCGCCATTAATACTGTTTGTGCTGTCTCATCCCAATCCCGTGCCTGATGGCAGTCATCGAAGCCAACAAATCCCCAAAATTGATCGCGGATAAAGATTGGTACGATTAAAATCGCTAGAATACCTTGGGGTTCTAACAGCATACGTTCAACAAGGGGCAAATCTGCAATCTTACCGACTATCGGTTGTTGTTGGGAGAGAACCTCATACCATCGGGGCAAAAATGAATCGTAGGTAAGATTTTGCAGATCGGGATTGTCAATTTCTGGAACAACCCCTTCGGCTACCCACTCCCAGCGTTGACTTATGGCAATTTGTCCTGTTTCTGGATGGAGATGGTTCTCAAAAATGTAAATTCGATCAACTTCTGTCGCTATACCTAAGATATTTAATGCTGATTGAACTGACTGGCGATCATCTTCAACCGTCAAAAGTTGATTCATCGCTGTGGCAATTCCTCGCAGAAGCCGATCACTAGGAGATAGGTAAGTCATAAGACTAATTCAACTGTCCAGATAATAGGTCTTTCACTAGAAACATGACTGGGGCTAGTAACTGAAAATATTAATTTTAATTAGGAGATGTTGATAGCCTCAAAGGATGTTCAAAGTTTTCTGGTGACATTTTTGTTTTTGCGCTTTTAAATACATTTTTATGTGAAAATAGTGCAAGTGTTTTTACTGATTTTAACTTTTTTCCTTGCACCTTCTTCACCTTTTAGCCTCGGAATTTCTTGATTGACCAGGTTTGAGGTTTATTCAGCAGCCCTATTTATGTCGTTTTTGATGCCAGTTCCAAGCGTGAGCGACAATATCTTTGATATCTGGATAGTGGGGTTTCCAACCTAAGATGTTTTTGGCTTTTTCGCTTGTGCCAATGAGAACAGGAGAATCACCGGGACGGCGATCGCATTCTTGTACAGGTATAACCGTTCCCGTCACTTCCTCGGCAGCAGCAATAACTTCTCTGACAGAAAAGCCGTTACCATTACCTAAATTGAAAACTTCGCTGTCACCACCTTTGAGTAGATATTCCAAGCCTAAAATATGGGCATCTGCTAAATCGCTGACATGGATATAATCCCGAATAGCAGTACCATCAGGAGTGTCATAGTCTGTACCAAAAAGAGAAATTGATTCCTGTTTGCCTAATGCTGTCAATAATACCAAGGGAATCAAATGAGACTCTGGACTATGATCTTCTCCCAGTAAGCCATTAGGATCAGCACCAGCCGCATTAAAGTAGCGGAAACGCACAGATTTTAAACCGTAAGCAATATCAAAGTCAGAGAGAATCTGTTCTACCATCAACTTAGTCATCCCATAGGGATTAATGGGGTGTTGGGGATGATCTTCGGTTAAGGGGATAAATTTGGGTACTCCATAGGTGGCACAAGTGGAGGAGAAGACAAATTTCTGAATAGATGCTGCCAGCATCGCTTCTAACAAATTCAGAGTGCCTAGGACGTTATTACGGTAGTATTTGTCGGGGTTTGTCACTGATTCACCTACATAAGTATAGGCAGAAAAGTGCATAACTGCTTCTATCTGGTGGGTTTGAAAGAGATGATCCAATAGGGGGCGATCTTCTATATCACCTTCAATCAGTTCTACCTGCAAAACCTGTTCTACCAGATCACGATGTCCATAAACCAGATTATCGAGAATTACCACCTCATAACCTGCTTGCACCAAAGCTAGGACTGTATGAGAACCAATATATCCTGCTCCCCCCGTAACCAAAATGGTAGGTTTTTCCGGCGACATAGTTTTTCCTTTTCATCAGTTGACGATGACTACTAAATTAATTTAATTCACTGGTGCTATGTTACTCTTTTGGAAAATTCCAAAGAATACACTCAGTGTCAAAAAATTGCACTAAAATCACTACGACGGTAGTCTGTGTAAGTGTGGTGTGAGTTATTTTTTAGTCATTTAGCAATTACAGTTTGACGATAAAATAAACCAATTTACCTCATAATCTAGACCTGCCGCACCAGCACATTAGAGAGTTAATCTATGTTTCAATTACTAAGCCGGGTTTTACTGTGGCTGCTAATTGCCGTTGTTGCCTATTCTTTGTTCCAAAGATTCTACCCAACAGTGAGCTTTGTTGGCCGATTTGCTTTAGGGGTTGTACTAGTTGTTTTAGCTTTGGCATTTCTAAATCCTAGTGAACCAGCAGTAGCTTCGCTGTGGCGATTTATATCTTTCCCACTCAAGCCCCTAGGAGCTTCCGCTTTAATGCTTATGCTTGCTGCCCAAAAAATCAAAGCAGCTAGTATAGAGAAACCAGGAGGATACTTACTGGGGTGGGCGCTGACTATTTTGCTGTTGTCGAGTACACCAGCTATTGCTTACTTTTTAGTCAGATCACCAGTGGCAGCAATGCTTCCTCCTCCGACATTGGTAGCTGTGAATCCACCAATTACTACTGCCAATAACATCTCAGATGTGATCACAAGTGGCATCCTGCCTGTGGCAGATATGAAGATGCCATCCTATCTATTACAAAATCCCCAAGCCATAACTACCCGTGGGTTGCGTGTAGAAGACTTTGTACCGAATGCGGAAACTCTGCAACTCACTACCCAAGTGTGGGAAAGTTATCTTAACCAGATTTACGTCTTCTTACGTGGTCGGTCGTGATCAGGAAGCAGAAGGATTTTGGATTTTAGATTTTGGATTTTGGATTGGGGATTTGGGATTGGGGATGAAATCATCTCTGGACTTCCTTTGACGAAAGTGTCCATAGTGAATCTTCCTGGGGAAGTCTGAACAGAAGACAGGTAAGAATTTTACCAATTACCCATTACCAGCCTAAACTAGATAACTAACAACTTGAGTGAAAAGTTTAGGATGATCAAGTTGTAAAATTGCTTGAATGGCACAATCACGACGGCTTGCTAAACTCGGTACTTACCTACGTCCCCATTGGCAGGAAACTGCTTTAGGCATTATTGCTTTATTGTCTGTCAATGGCTTGGGCGTTTATATCCCTTTGCTGATTCGTTCTGGGGTGGATACACTTTCCACAACCTTTAGCTTGAATCAAGTAATACGTTATGCGGTCATAATTATCTCCCTGAGTTCAGCAATGTGGATGATGCGTATGGCTTCCCGCATCTGGATTTTTGGTGTGGGTCGTCAGGTAGAATTTGAACTCAAGCAGCGAATTTTTCAGCATTTACTAAAACTTGAACCGGCTTATTTTGCCAGTAATACCCCTGGTGATTTAATTAGTCGGGCTACTAGTGATGTAGAAAATATCAGGCGGTTGCTAGGTTTTGCGGTATTGAGTTTAGCAAATACTTTGTTTGCTTATACTCTGACGCTGCCAGTGATGCTATCAATTAGTGTGGATCTGACTTTAGCTTCTCTGGCAGTTTATCCATTTATGTTCTTGTTGGTGCATTTGTTTAGCGATCGCTTACGGAAACAACAAGCCGCTTTACAAGAACAACTCTCGAATATGAGTGAACTCATCCAAGAAGATATTAGCGGTATTTCTTTGATTAAAATTTATGGTCAAGAAGAAAATGAGCGTCGCGCTTTCCAAAAGAAAAATCAGGATCTGTTGGCAGCTAACCTGAAATTAGCACAAAGTCGAAATACATTATTTCCTCTCGTTGGTGGTTTGGCTAATATCAGTTCCCTAATTATTATTTGGTTGGGAACGATGCGAATATCTTCTGGTACTTTGGCTGTGGGTGATTTTTTGGCTTTATTGATTTATGTAGAGCGTTTAGTTTTTCCCACTGCTTTATTAGGATTCACAATTACTGCTTACCAACGGGGTGAAGTGAGTATTGATCGGTTAGAATCAATTTTGAGCATAACACCAAAAATTCAAGATCCACCTGATGCTATTCATTTGGCAGCTAATACTGTCAAGGGTGAAGTTACAGCTAAAAATCTGAGTTATACTTATGCCGGTGCGAATATCCCTGCTTTAGATCATATTAATTTTACTATTGCTCCTGGGGAAGTGGTGGCAATTGTTGGGGCTATTGGTTCGGGAAAATCTACTTTGGCTAATGCTTTACCCCGGTTGTTGGATATTGAAGCGGGACAGTTATTTTTAGATGGGTTGGATATTACAAAAATTGCTTTACATGATTTGCGGGGTGCGATCGCTTATGTACCTCAAGATAGCTTTTTATTCAGCACCACCATTAAAAATAATATCCGCTACGGCGATCCTGTGAGTGAACAAGAAACGGTGGAAGCTGTTGCTAATCTGGCTCAAATTACCGCAGAAATTGACAATTTTCCCCAGCAATATGAAACAATTGTCGGTGAAAGAGGAATTACCCTTTCTGGTGGTCAGCGACAACGTACAGCTTTAGCTAGAGCGATGTTAATTGATGCTCCAGTTTTAATTTTAGATGATGCTCTTTCTAGTGTCGATAATCAAACAGCTACCCAAATTCTCCAAAATCTCTCTAGTGGTACTCAACAAAAAACCGTGATTTTCATTACTCATCAACTTTCTGCTGCTGCTACTGCTGATAGAATTATGGTGATGGATCAGGGGAAAATAGTTCAAATTGGTAAACATACAGAACTTTTGGAAGAACCAGGATTATACAAAACTTTGTGGAGTCAGCATCAAGTTGAGGAGTTATTAAGATAGGGTAAATTGTCTGAATCAGGACACCCTTTTTGGAAGTCAAAAGTCAAAAGTCAAAAGTCAAAATTTTTTGTCTGAATCAGGTGGTTATCGAGCGAAGTCGAGATAATGTCCAGGATTTGAGGATTTATGGCTAACGCCACGCTACGCGAACAGGATGGAAAGAGATCAGAAGAATTGAAAATCAGGTAGTAGAGAGTAGCTAGTTTTGATGAATAAAACGCAGATGAACGCAGATGAACACAGATGGAATACGGGTGATTTGATTAATTTGATGATTCTGTGCAGTTTCATATCAATAAAATAGGTTGATTTTGCGAAAATATCCTATTTTTTAATTTCTTCTATCCTGTAAATCCTTTAATCCTGGACATTATCTCGACTTCGCTCGATAACCACCTGATTCAGACAATTTAATCCTCATCATCTGTTACAAACAACCCTTCTAAATCTCGATAACCACTAACAACACGCAAAATTTCAATACCTTCCTCAATGGGACGATAAAAAATTAGATAATCATTCACAGGAAAACTGCGTAAATTAGCAGCTAATTCATCGCGTCTACGTCCCATACTAGGGAATTTTGCTAACTTTTCACATCTGCTATTAATTTTATTGAGAAGGCTTTCGGCAGCATCAAAACTACTATTTTCGGCTATATAATCAATAATAGTCTCAATGTCTCGACTTGCTGGAACTGTAAATTTACAAATATTAGTCATTGTCCAGCTTGAGCGCGTTTTGCTTGGAGTTTATTTCTTAAACTTTGAAATACTTCTTCAGCATCCACAAATTCACCTCTATTAGCTGCTGCAATTCCTATTTGAATTTCTTGCTGCAATTCCTGAAATTTACCTTTATATAAAAGTTCCCATTCATCGGTTTCTAGGAAATTAATAAAGGTTAATACCTGCTGTTGTTTTTCGGGTGACAATACTCGTACTTTTTCTAAAATAGTGTTTTCAATAGTCATTTGACTTGCTCCCTTTTCTAAAAAGCACTTTCATTATCTGTTAAACATAATCTTCTTTAATTCTACAAGCATCCAGTTTCATTTACTATGATATCCTGAAAATCCTAAAATCCTGGATATTATCTCGACTTCGCTCGATAACCACCTGATTCAGACAATCTGCGTTTATCCGCGTTTATCTGCGTTCTTATCCTGAAAATCCTTAAATCCTGGATATTATCTCAACTTCGCTCGATAACCACCTGATTCTGACAAAAAATTTTGACTTTTGACTTTTGACTTCCAAAAAGGGTGTCCTGATTCTGACAACTTAGAGTAAAAAATCACTCAAAACTAAAATCGTTAATTCTGTAACTCGTTTCAACTGAATATCATTAGTTAAGAAAATATCACATTTAGAAACTATAGCCACGGAAATCTGTAAAGAATCTAATAAAGCTAAATTATATCTCGCTCTTAATTGAGATGCTTGTTTAGCAATTGATTCATCAATTTGTATAAATTCAACATTGACACCAGAAACAATCAAATCAATAAAATCTTGTTGTAATTCTGTTAATCCTAAACGATAGGGATAAACCAGACACTCAGATAAAGTTATAGGAGAAGTAACAGCACTTAGTAAACCTGAATCTATACCGTTAAACACATAGTTAACTAAAGACTGATATTGAGGATGATTCTCTACATAATAAATTACTGGTGCTGTATCCAAAAATAAATTTTTCCCCTGAATTAAATAATCTTCAATCTTCATAGATATTTCTGAGATTTAACTCCCTGATTTCATTTTCCTCATTTCTATTTCTTGAAACCCAAGTTTGAGCATCTTCACCAACTAAAGGATAAGGCGCTTTACCTCTGATTTCTTGCCATTTACGACGTTGTTTTTGTTCTATATCATTTGGTTGCGATTGCTGGTATATTGAATCAATAAAAATTAATACTTGTTCCTGTTGTGCAGGTGTTAAATTGTCTAGTTTTTCTAAAATATATTTTTTATTTCCCAGTGCTGGATTCATGATTAAAAATCCTCATCATCTGTTAAAAACAATCTTCTTTAATTATATAGGCATCTGCTTTTATTTGTAATAAAATCCTATTTTTTGATTTATTCTATCCAGAAAATCCTATAATTCTCCTGATTATGACAATCTGCGTTTATCTGCGTTCTTATCCTGTAAATCCTTAAATCCTAGATATTATCTCGACTTCGCTCGATAACCACCTGATTCTGACAAAAAATTTTGACTTTTGACTTTTGACTTCCAAAAAGGGTGTCCTGATTCAGACAACTTGACAAAATCCAGAAATTCATGTATCGTTAAACTAACATCTCATCTTATGCCCAAAATCAAACAAAATTAAATAACCACCAACGCACCACACCAAAAAAACGCCCAAAAAAATCGACCGCCTGACGGCGGAGGGAAAAGGGAAAATAAGAAAAAGTGTAGAGTGCAAAAGGTCAAGAGTGTAAAGAACTAAAGAGTCCTTGCGCCGGAAACTACCAACCGAAACCCGCAGGTGCTGCGCCTGCCGCCTGGGCCGTTGAGGCTACGATACGCAGAACGGCAATCCCTGGGGTCAGAGTTCCAAGAACCACCGCGCAGCACTTTGTATTTATTTTTACCATCTGACAAAGCACTACCATCAGTGGGAGCATTTATATAATTTTCGTGCCACTCATCTTCGCACCATTCCCATACATTACCACACATATCATATAAACCCCAAGGGTTGGCAGGAAAAATTCCTACTGCTGTGGTTTTTTCTCGAAACTCTCCTTTTTGTCCCTGTCCATAATTACCAGGATAGACTGTCTCATCTATTTTAATAAAGTCAGTTCCTCGATAATTTGCTAAATCAGTAGAAATTGTTTCCCCACAATAAAATGGTGTAGTTGTTCCAGCACGACAAGCATATTCCCATTCTGCTTCACTGGGTAAGCGATAGGTTTTATTTGTCAGTTGGGAAAGTCGAGCGCAAAATTCTTGAGCATCATTCCACGATACACACTCAACAGGTAAATGGTTGGTGAGTGAAGTCGAACCATCACCTTTAAAGTATGATGGATCAGACTTTAAATCAATCTTAACTTTAGGTAAAGCAGCTACAGCTTGCCATTGTTTCTGAGTCACGGGATATTTACCCATGAAAAAGGGAGGAACATTCACTTGATGTTGTGGACTTTCAGCACTGCTTCTTCCTTCCTCATTTTCTGGAGAACCCATGATAAAAGTACCTCCAGGAATAGCCACCATTTCTAAAATTACACCATTTCCCAAATCTTCAATAAATAATCTGGCTTTTTTGCGACTGCGTTGAATTTCCCAACCTTTACCTAAACCTAAAATACCAGGTTTTTGGATTAATTTAGCGGTTTCAAATTCAAAGCTAACAACAGGAATACCTAAACGGTTTTTGAGTACCCGTGTTTCAATAGCAATTACATCTTCTGGTTTTAACCCTAAAGATTTACCATTTTTTTCTAAGAGAGTTTCTATATTTTCATGCCAAGGAAATTGTTCTTTAACTTGTTTGATAAATAAATCTTCATATTTTATCAGTCTATTTTCATAGTCTCGGAATGGAGACAGTGCATTTTCATATACTTCCTTTGCATCTTCTAAAGATAAACATAACCTTTTTCGTTCTTGTTCTAAAAATTCCTTCTCTACTACCGATAATTTTCCATTTCCCTGTTTTAATAATTCCTGAACTTTATTAGAATATGCAATTTTCGCAGCATTATCAAATCTAATTGTTCCTTCAGGATGAGATGGTGCTAAAAGTGGTTGTAATTCTGACAGTGCTTCTACTGCTGAACGGTAGCGTTTATCAGCTTTACGCCGAATCATCGTAGTTAAGTATTCTGCCAGATAATCACTCACCTGTAAATTAGAATATCGCCAAATTTTCTCGGCATAATCATCTTCTTCTAATTTTATGGGGTCAATACCTGTTAAAGCATAAATAGCAGTCATCCCCAAAGCATAAAGATCACTAGCATAACAAGGGTTACGTTTTATTTGCTCACTGGGCATATATTCAAGAGTACCCGCAAATGTACTTCCTCCTTGGGTGTTGAGGATAACTGAACCGACTTCTTTAACTCCCCCAAAGTCTATCAAACAGATTTTACCATCTGGTTGACGACGCATTAAGTTTGTAGGTTTAATATCACGGTGAATTACTTCTTGTTCCTGAACAAAAACGAGAATTTCTAATACTTCTTTTAATAATTGAATAACATTATCTTCACTCCACCGCTTCCCGTGAGAAATTTCTGTACTCAGGTCATTTCCGGGAATATATTCTTGACTAATATAATAGTTATCATCTTGGGGAAAATATGCCAATAATGTAGGAATTTGGTCATGTTTACCCAGTTTTTCCAAAGCTATGGCTTCTTTTTCAAAGAGTTTAATAACACTCTGATTATTTTTGTGAATAGTATGGAGTTGTTTAACTACACATAAGGGATGACTGGGTTTATGATGGTCTTCAGCCAGGTAAGTAACGGCAAAACTCCCCTTGCCTAATTCGCGTATAATTTCGTAACGTTCTGCTAATAGTCGCACAGTGTGGGTGTTAATGATTAAAAATAGATGAATAACATTATACAGGATGCAAGCGTGAACTGTATCATTTCTCCCGTTCCCATGCTCTACGTGGGAACACACTTAGAAGCTCTGCTTCAGTTATATTGGGAGTTAGAACCTCCCAGAAGGCATTTCCAGTCAGAGACTGGGAACGAGAAATAAAGAAATTACTGAATCATCGTGAAAACAGATACAATTTTCTATAGCTTATTTCAAGCATTTCCCAGCATTTTTTTTGAATTAATTAACCAATCTCCCACAGAAGCAGTTGCTTATGAATTTACATCCCGTGAAGTGAAACAACTGGCTTTTCGCTTAGATGGTTTATTTTTACCAACTACTAAAGATTCCCAAAAACCATTTTATTTAGTTGAAGTTCAGTTTCAACCAGATGATGATTTATATTATCGTCTCTTTGCCGAACTTTGTCTTTATTTGCGACAGTACAAACCACGTCATCCTTGGCAAGTTGTGATTATTTATCCTAGTCGTAATATAGAAAGAGAACAGAATTTACAATTTGGTGAAATCTTGCTGCTGGAGCGAGTTAAACGCATTTATTTAGATGAGTTAGGAGAGAGTTCCTTGGGGGTGGGAGTTGTTAAACTGGTGATGGAAACAGAAGATACTGCACCAGAACTAGCAAAACGCTTAATTGCACAAGCAAACCAACAGCTAAATGATGCGACTACGAAACGGGATCTAATTAACTTAATTGAAACAATTATTGTCTACAAATTACCCAAAAAGAGCCGAGAGGAGATTGAAGCTATGTTAGGTTTAAGTGAGTTGAAACAAACTAAGGTTTATCAGGAAGCTGTAGAAGAAGGTAGAGAAGAAACAACAAGAAAGTTGACTTTAAAATTGTTACGAATTGGCATGAGTTTAGAACAAATTGCTGAAGTTACTGAATTATCTCTTGAGCAAATTCAGGCTTTACAGAAGGAGATACAAGAATCTTGATTTTAACTAATTGCTCGTCTACAAATTACCCAAAAAGAGCCGAGAGGAGATTGAAGCCATGTTAGGTTTAAGTGAGTTGAAGCAAACTAATGTTTATCAGGAAGCTGTAGAAGAAGGTAGGCAGGAAGGTAAAGAAGAAGCTAAGTTAGAAGCGATACCACAGATGATCAAGTTTGGTTTAAGTGTAGAGCAAATTAGTCAGTTGCTAGATTTACCTTTGGAAATAGTGCAGAAAACTGTACAACAATCTCAGCAATAGCTCTCTTGTTTATGGTTTATCTCGTTTATCTCGTTCCTATGCTCTGCGTAGGAATGCAGTTTAGAGGCTCTGCCTCTATTCTACCAGGAGGTAGAACCTCCCAGATGGTATTCCCAGTCAGAGACTGGGAACGAGAGAAGATTGTTCTAGAATTAAAATTAACTTTGTTCTCTAAATTTAACTTCATCCGTGACTACTACACCCCTGACACCCAACTTCCCACAAACCGCTTCAGTTCCCGATACACTAGGACGTTTTGGCCGCTTTGGTGGTAAATACGTTCCTGAAACCTTGATGCCTGCGTTAGCTGAACTTGAAACAGCTTATCAGCAATACCGCCATGACCCTAGCTTTCAAGCAGAATTACAAAGTTTACTGCGAGATTACGTAGGACGTGCTACACCTTTATACTTTGCTGAACGCCTCACAGCCCATTATGCCCGTCCAGACGGCACAGGGGCGCAAATTTACTTAAAACGAGAAGACTTAAATCATACAGGCGCTCATAAAATTAATAATGCTCTTGGTCAAGTATTATTAGCCAAGCGCATGGGTAAACAGCGCATTATTGCTGAAACTGGTGCAGGACAACATGGTGTAGCAACAGCCACCGTTTGCGCTCGGTTTGGCTTGGAATGTGTGATTTACATGGGTGTTCACGACATGGAACGCCAAGCTTTAAATGTGTTTAGAATGCGGCTGATGGGGGCGGAAGTGCGTCCTGTGTCTGCGGGTACGGGAACTCTCAAAGATGCCACTTCTGAAGCTATCCGGGACTGGGTGACAAATGTGGAAACTACCCATTACATCCTGGGTTCTGTGGCTGGTCCCCATCCTTACCCCATGATGGTACGTGATTTTCATGCTGTTATTGGTGAAGAAACTCGCGCTCAAGCAATGGAAAAATGGGGCGGTTTACCTGATATTCTCATGGCTTGTGTGGGTGGTGGTTCTAATGCAATGGGACTATTTCACGAGTTTGTGAAAGAGACATCTGTGCGGTTAATTGGTGTGGAAGCTGCTGGTGAAGGTGTGAATACTGGCAAACACGCCGCAACCTTGACAAAAGGGCAAGTTGGTGTATTGCATGGAGCAATGAGTTATCTGCTGCAAGATAATGACGGACAGGTGATTGAACCACACTCCATTAGTGCAGGTTTGGATTATCCTGGTGTGGGACCAGAACACAGCTATATGAAGGATATTGGTCGGGCTGAATATTACAGTGTTACTGATGCGGAAGCTTTGGAGGCATTTCAACGCCTATCGAAACTAGAGGGAATTATACCAGCCTTGGAAACGGCTCATGCGATCGCCTATCTAGAAACTTTGTGTCCTCAACTTACTGGTAGTCCCCGAATTGTGATTAACTGTTCTGGACGGGGTGACAAGGATGTGCAGACAGTGGCCAAATTCCTCCATCCTCAGTAACCCAGGTTGCTAGTAATCAAAGGTAACAGGGAATGGGGAGCAGCGGAGCAGGGGAGAAAATAAAATTCTTACCCTACACCCTACACCCTACACCCTACACCCTACACCCTTACCTGACGACAGATTCTTTGCATAAGTCCTGTTAGTGTCTGCGACATCTGTCAGTGGATACTATTTTTTATGTTTTTTTTGATTAATGATGTAGTGTCAATAACAGTTAATCAGGGGATGCATTGACTAAAGACGTATGCTGGATACTAAATTTGAGGAAAAAGTCATAAAATTGGCAGATTTTCAAGAAAAGAAAATGTCATTTTCAGGAAAGTGAACTAACAAACCTGAAATATCAAATACAGCATATTGCAGATCAATAAGGTACAAATTTTATGACAAAGCCTTGCACCAACAGGGTTTTATTGATAACTGCTGAAAGCTGCTGTAATTCCTCAGTTGATGAATACTTGACAGTATCCTGGTACTTCTTCTAACCATTAGAAGATAGAGTATATGTCTAATAAATCCATACAATACCTAATTCTCTATGTTCCGACAAACTGCTTTCGGCATGGCTTTAAGTACGCTTGTCCTTGCTAGTGGAATGATGACTGCTCCTGTTACCAGTAATAATTCTACCAAAAAAATTATTCATACTCAGTCATTCAAGACTTCTAGTCAGGCGGCTATGTCGAATTTTGATTCTCAAAATTCTACTTTAGAAAAATTAGTTTTTGAGCAAATTAATCAATATCGAGCTTCTCAAGGACTTTCACAGTTAACTTTAAATGCTAGTATCACTAAGCAAGCAAGAATTCACAGCCAAAATATGGCTAAGGGTACAGTGAAGTTTAGCCATCATGGTTTTGAACAACGAGTTAAAGCTATCCCTCTTAAATATGATAGTGCAGGGGAAAATGTGGCTTTCAATATTGGATATAGTGATCCAGCACATCAAGCTGTGGTTGGTTGGCTCAACAGTCCCGGACATTTGAAAAATATTCAAGGAAAATATAAACTAACAGGGGTAGGTGTAGCCACTAATGCTAAAGGTGAAGTTTACCTCACACAAATATTTATCAACACTAGATAGATTTTCTGGCGGATTTTCTGCACAATAATAACTTAGTGTCTAACAAAGTGATTTCACTGATGGACACTATAAATTATTATTTCTGATTCAATTCATGACATTACCAGATTTTCAGGTTTGCGATCGCGATTTAGATGCAGTTTCCCTCTCTGAATATTTACAGTCTGAGGCCATTGCTGTGGAC
Source organism: Sphaerospermopsis aphanizomenoides BCCUSP55 (assembly GCF_001586785.1). Lineage (GTDB taxonomy): Bacteria > Cyanobacteriota > Cyanobacteriia > Cyanobacteriales > Nostocaceae > Sphaerospermopsis_A > Sphaerospermopsis_A aphanizomenoides_A. The sequence goes on along the minus strand of NZ_LUFH02000124.1, from coordinate 1,195 downwards.
ACCGAAACAATGGGTTTGTTACCACAACGCGATCGCTTGTGTCTCGTGCAGTTGTGCAACTCTCAAGGAAAAGTAACAGCTATTCGCATTCTTCAAGGACAAACAGAAGCTCCTAATTTACAGCAGCTTTTGCAAGCAACCGATGTTCTCAAAGTATTTCACTTTGCGCGGTTTGATATCGCTACCTTGCGTCATAACCTAAAGATTCAGGTTCAACCTGTGTTCTGTACTAAAATTGCCAGTAAGTTAGTCCGCACTTACACCAATCGTCATGGTTTAAAAGACGTAGTACAAGAGCTAGAACAAGTGGAACTTGATAAAAGCGCACAAAGTTCTGATTGGGGTAACGCAGTTAATTTATCTGAAACTCAATTAAGTTACGCTGCTAATGATGTGCGCTACTTACTTAGCATACAGCAAAAACTCACTCAAATGTTGCAAAGAGAGGGGCGTTGGGAACTTGCTCAAGAATGTTTTCAGGTTCTACCAACATTAGTTGCTTTGGATTTATTGCAATTCAAAGATTTATTTGAACACTAGGGATAATTCGTAATTCGTAATTCGTAATTCGTAATTCGTAATTCGTAATTCGTAATTCGTAATTCGTAATTCGTAATTCGTAATTACTAATTTTCTCTACTGCTCCATGTCCAATATCTCTTTTACTTTTGCTGAGTTTCTAAGTGAGTTTGGATGCGAGAGATAACATTGTAATCATCTGCTCCTGCGGGAGTTCTTGATTCAATGATGCCTTCTGTTGGACCACCAATTGCTTTCCACGCACCAAGACCACCTTTTAGTTCAGATACGTTGTAAAACCCAGTCGAGCGCAATCTTTGGGCAGCTTGAGCCGTTTGTCCATCATCACTACCGTAAACGTAAATATCACGGCTTTTATCTATAGATGTTACTGCGCGGTCTGTTAGTTCATCTATGGGCATAGTCATTGCTCCCATAATATGACCTTCATTATAGGTTGAGCGATCACGCACGTCCAAAATTGTAAATGCCGGTTCACCCCATTCTAAACGAGATTTTACTACATGAACATCAGTTTCTACCTCGATTGGTGGCTGTGGGGGAATAATGCTACTCATGGGATTGGTATTCATAACTTTTTATATTGAATACAGTAACAATAAGTTAACAAGAAAATAAATTTTATTTGTCTTTCTGGAGAATGAAAATATAAAGA